>NZ_JAOCCV010000003.1:0-296349 GCF_029840585.1 Pseudomonas sp. GD03875
CGACCAACAGGTTTCAAGAGGAAACAAGAAGATGACCCACTACCTGGAACAGATGCGCCTGGACGGCAAGGTCGCCCTGGTCAGCGGCGCGGCCCGTGGCCTCGGCGCGGAAATCGCCGAGGCGCTGCTGCAGGCCGGCGCCAGCGTGATGCTGAGCGACGTGCTGGTCGAGCTGGGCGAACAGACCGCCAGCCGCCTGGCCGCCGCCCACGGCGGCCGCGCCGCCTTCCTGCGCCACGACGTGACCCGCGAGGCGGACTGGATCGCGGCGGTGGATGGCACCGTCGACCGGTTCGGCGGCCTCGACATCCTGGTCAACAACGCCGGTATCGAAACCGCCGCGCTGCTCGCCGAGTGCGAGCTGGAGGACTTCCAGCGCACCATGGCGATCAACGTCGACGGCGTGTTCCTCGGCATCAAGCACGCCCTGCGCGCGATGCGCCCGGGCGGCGCCAGCGGGCGCGGCGGCTCGATCGTCAACCTGTCCTCGGTGGCCGGCCTGGTCGGTACGCCGGGCCTGGGCGCCTACTGCGCCTCCAAGGGCGCGGTACGCCTGCTGACCAAGGCGGCGGCCATCGAGGCGGCCAGGCTGAGCTACGGCGTGCGGATCAACTCGCTGCACCCGGCGATCATCAAGACCGACATGGGCATCAACGTGGTCAGCAACATGGTGCGGGTCGGCCTGGCCCCGGACGCGGCCAGCGCCGACGCCTTCGTCGAGTCGCTGCACCCGCTGGGCTACGGCCTGCCGCGCGACGTCGCCGCGGCGGTGCTCTACCTCGCCAGCCCGGCCGCGGACTGGATGACCGGCGCCGAGCTGGTGCTCGACGGCGGCGCCACGGCGTGCTGAGCGGAGCAGCGGGCATGCCCGGCCAACGCGGCCTCTTGCTCAGCGCGACGCTGTTCAACTGGGCCGTCGGCGGCGGGCTGATCCTCGCCCTGCCGCTGGTCGAGCGCCTGCTGGCGCTGGAGCCGGTGGCGGCGGGCGCGCGGGTCTTCGTCGACCTGTTCGCGGTGCTGGTCATCGCCTTCGGCTGCGCCTACCTGATGCTGGCCATCGACTTCCGCCAGTACCGCCCGTTCGCCCTGCTCGGCGCCGGCGCCAAGCTGGCGGTGGTGGCGACCGTGCTGGCGCACTACCTGGCCGGCAACGTCGGCTGGCAGTTGCCGGCGCTGGCCAGCATCGACCTGCTCTACGCCCTGCTCTTCATCGCCCTGCTGCGCGCGAGCCAAGGAACTTCACCATGAGAAAGACCGTGACCCTCTACGGCGCCACCGGCGTGGCCGGCAGCGCCTGCGTCGAGGAAATGCTGGAGCAGGACCTGTTCGAGGTGCAGGTGCTGCTGCGCCAGGGCCAGGATCGCGACCGCTCGACCCTCGGCGGCCGCGCCGAGGCCGACAAGCAGGCGCTGTACGCCCGCTGGCGCGAGCGCGGCGTGCGCCTGATCGAGGCCGACATCGCCTCCCACGCCTCGCTGATCCCGGCGCTGCGCGGCACCGACTACCTGGTGTCCTGCGCCCCCTACGCGGCCACCGAGAGCCAGTACGCGCTGATCTACGCGGCGCGCGAGGCCGGGGTGGAGCGCTTCGTGCCGTCCGAGTTCGGCTTCATCTACGAGTGGGAGCAGTTCTGGCCCAGCGACACCGAGCACCGCGCCATGGCCCGGCAGAAGGCCTTCATCCGCCGGGTGATCGAGCTGGCCGGGCTGGACTACACCATCATCCCCGCCGGCCTGTGGCCCGAGTACTACCTGCTCGAACCGGTGGCGGTGATGGGCGACGGCAACGCCAGGATGGCCTGGTCAACCGGCCGCGACGTCGGCCGCATCATCCCCCACGTGCTGGCCCACCCGGCCTCGCGCAACGCCGTGTGCCCGGTGGCGGCCACCGCCTACTGCAGCTGGAACGAGCTGCTGGACATGCGCGAGCGCCTGCTCGGGCGCCAGGTCGAGCGCCACTACCTGGATGCCGCGCAGTGGCAGGCGGCCTATGCCGCGCAGCCGCCCGGCCCGCTCAAGACCGTGATGGCCATCGGCGTGGCGGCGACCGAGTGCCCCGAAGGCATGCCGCTGTGGGCCAACTGGAACGCCCTGCACCTGCCGCAGTTCCAGGGCACGCCGCTGGAGCAGCTGTTCCCCGACTACATCGAACCCTTCGTGGCGGCCATGCAGGCCAACCTGAAGACCTGAACCGGAGCGACGACAAGATGAAACGACTGAACAACCGCGTGTGCCTGGTCACCGGCGCCGCCAGCGGCATCGGCCTGGCCATCGCCGAGACCTTCCTCGCCGAAGGCGCCACCGTGCTGCTCACCGACATCGACGCCGACAACGGCGAGAGCCAGGCCGAGCGCCTGCGCCAGCAGGGCTTCAACGCCCTGTTCCAGCAGCACGATGTCACCGACGAGACGCACTGGCAGCGCGTCATGGAAACCGTGCGCGAGCGCTGGGCGCGCCTCGACGTGCTGGTCAACAATGCCGGCATCGCCATCCTCGCCGACGTCGAGAGCCTGACCCTGGAGCAATGGCGGCGCACCAACGCGATCAACCTGGACGCCGTGTTCATCGGCACCCAGCAGGCCATCGCGGCGATGAAGGAGCGCGGCGGCTCGATCATCAACGTCGCCTCCATCGAGGGCATCATCGGCGAGCCGCTGGTGCCCTCCTACAACGCCAGCAAGGGCGGCGTGCGCATCTTCACCCGCTCGGCCGCCGCGCACTGCGCGCGCCGTGGCTACCCGGTGCGGATCAACAACCTGTGCCCCGGCTACGTGATGACGCGGATGATCAGCGGCGGCCTGGAGCAGGCCGGCGGCGACCTGGCCCAGCAGTTCCAGGGCTACCTGCAGCAGCGCATCCCGATGGGCCGCCTGGGCAGCGTGGAGGAAATCGCCAAGGCCGCGCTGTTCCTCGCCGCGGACGACTCCAGCTACATGACCGGCAGCGACCTGGTGGTCGATGGCGGCTACCTGGCGCAATAGGAGACGCTCATGATCCTCGACAAAAGCAGGAAGGGGCTGCGCCTGGCCATAACCGCCGCTGGACTGACGCTGGCCTGCCAGGCTGGCGCCGGCCAGCTCGAACGTCTGCAGACGCTGGCCCAGCAGCCCTTCGCGCAGGGCTACCCGACCGCGCAGGCCAGCCGTGACCTGGCCCAGGAGCTGTTCTTCCAGCGCGCCGTGCAGGTCTACCACTGGGCGCTGCCGGCGGTGAACATGTACGCCATGAAGGAAGGTACCGCGCGCCACTTCGGCAGTGGCTACAACGTCATGGCCCTGTGGAAGCAGCGGCTCGACGCCAAGACCCTGATCCTCACGCCGAACTCCGACGTGATCTACGGCCTGGGCTTCCTCGACCTGGGCCAGGACGGCCCGCTGGTGGTGGAGGCTCCGCCCGGCCTGCAAGCGCTGATCGACGACTTCTGGCACCGGCCGATCCAGGGGCCGACCCTCGACGGGCGCACCCACTACGGCGATATCGGCCTGCCCGGCCCGGATCGCGGCCAGGGCGGGCGCTACCTGATCCTGCCACCGGGCTACCAGGGCGAGGTGCCGGACGGCTACTTCGTCTACCGCAGCGAAACCAACGGCGTGTTCCTGTTCCTGCGCAGCTTCTTCCAGGACCCGAACAACCTGGCGCCCGCCGTCGCCGGCCTGGAGCGGATCAAGGTCTACCCGCTGGGGCAGGAAGGCGCGGCCAAGCCGATGCAGTTCCCCGACGCCTCCGGCGTGCCGGCCAACCTGCTGCCGCCGGGCGACGCCAGCTACTTCGAGATCCTCGACCGCTTCATCCAGAGCGAGGTGGTCGACCCCAGGGACCACTACATGCGCGGCATGGCCGCCGCCATCGGCATCGTCAAGGGCCAGCCGTTCAAACCCAGCGAGGAACAGCGCAAGCTGCTCGACCTGGCGGCGCAGAGCGCCTGGAAGATGGCCAAGGTGATCGCCTTCGAACAGTTCGAGAAAGCGCCCAAGGCCAGGTGGTACGCCGACCGCCAGTGGCTGGCCCACGTGCGCAACGGCGGCGACGACTTCCGCGAGTCGGTCGACGACATCTTCTTCCAGGTCAAGGGCGAGCACTACACCGACCTCGACGCCCAGGTGCACATGTTCATCAACGCCTACTCGACCAGCGCCGGCATGATGACCTCCATCCCCGGCGTCGGCGCCAAGTTCCTCGAAGGCATCAAGGACTCCAGGGGCCGGTTCCTCAGCGGCGACTCGACCTACCGCCTGACCCTGCCGGCGGGCGTCCCGGCCAAGCTGTTCTGGTCGGTGACCGCCTACGACGCCGTCAGCGGCTCCGGGCTGGACAACGGCCAGCCGTTCCCCTCGATCGGCTCGCGCGATGACCTGACGGCCAACGCCGACGGCTCGGTGACCCTGTACTTCGGGCCGCAGGCGCCGGTCGACAAGGACGCCAACTGGGTGCGCACCGTGCCCGGCAAGGGCTGGTTCAGCCTGCTGCGCCTGTACGGGCCGGAACAGGCCTTCTTCGACAAGACCTGGATACCCGGCGATTTCGAGAAGCTGGACTGACACGGGACACCGGCCGCCCGGCGCCGGCCAGTGCTCGCAGCACCCACAATAAAAAAGCACCTACTGGAGTACCGCGATGAAACACCTTTTCCACCGATGGCTGCCGCTGGCAGCGCTGCTGCTCTGCTCGGGCGCGATGGCGGACGACGCCGCGCAGCGGGTCATCATGATCTCCGTCGACGGCATGCGCCCACAGACCTACCTGGAACCCGAGCGCCTGGGCATCCAGGTGCCCAACCTCAGCGAACTGGCCCGCGCCGGCATCCAGGCCAGGCGGGTGATCGGCGTCTTCCCCACCGTGACCTACCCGTCCCACACCAGCCTGGTCACGGGCACCAGCCCCGCGCGCCACGGCATCATCGGCAACTTCAAGGCCGGCATCGAGTGGTACCTGAACGCCGAGGAAATCCGGGCACAGACCCTCTGGCAGCTGGCCCGCGCGAAGGGCCTGAGCACCGGCATCGTCACCTGGCCGGTGAGCTACGGCGCCGAGGTCGACTACCTGGTGCCGGAGAACCTCGGCTTCTACCTGATGAACCCGGTGAAAGACATCCGCGACGGAGCGACGCCGGGCCTGTTCGACGCCCTGGCGGCGGGTGGCGCGCCCAAGATCATCAAGCCCTTCTTCCACCCCGATGGCGGCAAGGAGCTGGACGACCTGACCGTGCACCTGGCGGCCAACCTGATCCGCCAGAAGAAGCCGCAGTTCCTGCTGGTGCACTTCCTCGACGCCGACCACAAGTCCCACGAGTACGGCCCGGACGACGCCAGGACGCTGAAATCCTTCGAGCGCATCGACCAGCACCTCGGCACCCTGCGCAAGGCCGTCGCCGAGGCCGGCCTGGGCGAGCAGACCAACTTCATCGTGGTCAGCGACCACGGCTTCCTGCCCGTGCACACCGGCATCAACGTCAACGCCATGCTCGCCGACGCCAATACCGCCACCGGCTCGAAGTCCGCCGTGCTGAGTTCGATCGTGCAGGGCGGCTCGGCCGCCTTCTACCCCGTCGAGGGCGCCCCGCAACAAGCGGTAAGCAAGGCCGTGGACGCCCTGCGCAGGATGGCGACGGCCGACCTGCAGAACCTGGTCGTGCCCCTCGAGCAGGACGAGATCGAGCGGCTGGGCGGCTACCCGGGCGCGGTCTTCGCCCTCTCGGGCACCTCCGGCTACATGCTGACGCTGGCGGAGCCCAAGGCCGGCCTGCTCATGCCCACCGGCGGCCTGTTCCGCGGCGGCATGCACGGCTACCTGCCCTCGGAGCCGGACATGGCCGCCAGCTTCATCGCCTCAGGCCCCGCCTTCCGCCAGGGCTACACCGTGCCCTTCATCCGCATGATCGACATCGCCCCCACCATCGCCGACCTCTGGGGCGCCAGCCTGAAAGACGCCGAGGGCCGTCCGCCCTGAAGGCGCTGCTGCGCTCGGCGGACGAAGAGGGCCACGATCCCCTGGGCAACGCCGTGAAAATGGGCAACTGAACCCCTCGCTCAGCGGCCCCGGCAGGCAGCCGGCGGCCGCTTCCTGACCACCCGGGAGTGATACGGATGAACAGATACGCTTCGGCACACCTCTCCGCACTGGCGCTGGCCATCGCGCTGGCCGCACCGGCCGTCTGGGCCGCCGTGCCGCTGGAACAGGCGCGACTGAAGGGCGACGAACAAATCGCCAGCCCCTACGGCACCCTGGAACTGCAGCACGGCTACCTGACCGACGACAGCGCACGGACGCTGTTCGACGCCATGGACCTGCAGCGCGCCAGCCAGGCCTACATCTGGTCGACCCCGCTGGTCGGCATCGCCACCTGGCGCGACCGCCAGAACGCCGAGTACGGGCCGAACGCGCGCGGCCGCTTCGCCGTGCTCACCAGCTTCAACGAGAAGCTGGGCATCGTCACCGGCAACCTGACCACGCCCTACATCTTCAACTTCGACAACCTCGCCGACGGCCCGGTCGTGGTCGACTACCCGGCGGGCAAGACCGCCGGCGGCGTCCTCGACTTCTGGCAGAGGCCGGTCACCGACTTCGGTCTGACCGGGCCGGACCAGGGCAAGGGCGGCCGCTACATCATCGTCGGCCCGCAGGACGACCCGCAGCGCTACCGCCAGGACGGCGTGCACGTCGTCCAGTCGGCCACCAACAACGTCCTCATCGGCCTGCGCCTGCTGGATGAGGAACCGGGCTTCAAGGAACGCTTCATGTCCCAAATGAAGATCGCCGCGGTGGGCGGCAAGCCGGTCGCCATCGAGTTCGTCGAGGGCCTCGACAAGCCCTGGTCGGCCACCGTCCCGCGCGGCCTCGACTACTGGAAGACGCTGAGCGAGATCGTCGCCAGCGAACCGATCCGCGAGCAGGACAAGCCCTGGATGGCCCTGCTGGAGCCGCTGGGCATCGCCAAGGGCCAGCGCTTCGCCCCGGACGAACGGCAGGCACACCTGCTCCGCCAGGGCGCCGCCCTCGGCGAGCTGATGACCCGCAACCTGCAGATCAACCCGCGCTACACCGAGCCGTACTGGGCCGGCACCCAGTGGTACAAGAGCCTCGACTTCTCGCTGGCGCAGGAAACCGACAGCAAGATCGAGATCGACCAGCGCGCCACCTGGTTCTACGAGGCGGTCAGCAGCAGCAAGGGCATGATCGACCCGCAGGTCGGCACGGGCCAGGTCTTCATGACCGCCAAGCGCGACAGCCAGGGACGCCTGCTGCGCGCCGACAAGACCTATCGCCTGCGCGTGCCGGCCGACGTGCCGGTCGGCCAGTTCTGGGCCCTGACCCTGTACAGCGAGGACACCCGGCGCCCCTATAACAACGGCACCGGTACCCTGCGCAGCGCCAACCTGGACAGCCGCCTGAAGGACCTGAAGCGTAACGCCGACGGCTCCGTGGACCTCTACATCGGCGCCAGGGCGCCGACGGGGTACGAGAGCAACTTCATGCGCACGGTCGGCGAGGATGGCTGGTTCGTCTACTTCCGCCTCTACGCGCCGTTGCAGCCGTTCTTCGACAAGCGCTTCAAGCTGGCGGACTTCGAGCGCCTCGACTGACGCCGGGCCAGCCCGCGCCCGCCCGGGAAGCTCCGGGCGGGTGCGGCCGGTATGCGGATAACCGCCACGCCTTGAGCGCCGCGCGCCCTCCATCCGCGCCCTTCGACTCAGAACCTCACCTTACCCACCAACGCCTACCCTCCCCCCGTCACCCCGGCGCAGGCCGGGGTCCAGGAAACCCGCAGGCAACCCGGAGCGGGCATCTGGATACCGGCCTGCGCCGGTATGACGGGGCTTGGGGGGTGTCTCAGGGAAAGCGAGCCGCTGGCGAGAGCGCCCAGACGGCGGACAGGTTGCAGCGCTTCGCATCGCCCATGCGCACGGTCGGCGAGGATGGCTGGTTCGTGTACTTCCGCCTCTACGCGCCATTGCAGCCGTTCTTCGACAAGCGCTTCAAGCTGGCGGACTTCGAGCGCCTCGACTGACGCCGGGCAAGCCCGCGCCCGCCCGGGAAGCCCCGGGCGGGCGCGGCCGTTATGCGGATAACCGCCGCGCCTTGAGCGCCGCGGCCCCCTCCATCCGCGCCCTTCGACTCAGAACCTCACCTTACCCACCGACACCTCCCCTTCCCCCGTCACCCCGGCGCAGGCCGGGGTCCAGGAAACCCGCAGGCGACCCGAAGCGGGCATCTGGATACCGGCCTGCGCCGGTATGACGGGGCTTGGGGGCTGGGGGGTTGTCTTAGGGAAAGCGAGCCGCTGGTGATAGCGCCCAGACGGAGGACAGAGCCTCGCATCGCCAGCGCATCAGGCGTGCCAAACGCCCCTTCAGAAAAGTGAGCGGAATCCTGGCGTAGAGGGACGAGCGCATCGGACAGGTCGGCGCGACTGGGTAAAGCGGGCGGTCTTGCCGCATTGCACCCCAGGGAAAATCGAGCGGCTGGCGACAGCGACAGAGATCGACAGGCGCTCCCCTCGGGCAGACGCCCCCGTCCCGGACGCCCCCTAAAAAAGGCCACCCGAAGGTGGCCGAAGTACCCGCCGAACGCCTCAGCGCACGCCCATGTTGCGCAAGGCCGCCGGGGTGTAGTCGGCGCTGGAGGCCTGGAAGCCGAAGTCGTAGGAACGCTTCTCCTGGTTGTTCATGCCCAGGGCCAGGTAGCGGCCCGATTGCAGGTCGTACAGGGTCTCTAGGGCGTAGAAGGGCACCTGATGGTCGTACATCTGCATGGCGTGGGCCTCGGCCACGCGCCAGAGCATGCCGCGGCCGTCGTAGTGGTCGATCTCGGCGGCCTGCCAGGTGTCCTCGTCGATGAAGAAGTGGCGCTTGGCATAGATGTGGCGCTGGCCCGGCTTGAGGGTCGCCTCCACTTCCCAGACGCGGTGCAGCTCGTAGCGCGCCAGGTTCTGGTTGATGTGGCCCGCCTTGAGGATGTCGCTGTACTTCAGATCGGTGGAGGCCAGCTTGTAGCTGTTGTACGGGATGTAGATTTCCTTCTTGCCGATCAGCTTCCAGTCGTAGCGATCCGGCGCGCCGTTGTACATGTCGTAGTTGTCCGAGGTGCGCAGGCCGTCGGTGGCCTGGCCGGGGCCGTCGTAGGACACCTGCGGCGCGCGGCGCACGCGGCGCTGGCCGGAGTTGTACATCCACGCCAGGCGCGGCTCCTTGACCTGGTCCAGGGTCTCGTGGACCAGCAGCACGTTGCCGGACAGGCGCGCCGGCTGCAGCACGTTCTGGGTGAAGTAGAACAGCACGTTGCTGGGCTTGGCGGGATCGTAGTCCTTGAGGTTGGTGCGGTAGGTGAAGCGATCCTCGAAGGTCACGATGGTGCCACCGCCGTTGGCCTGCGGCGTGGCCTGGGCGATGACCCGGGAGAAGCTGCCGCCGCGGTAGCGGGTGAGGTGGTTCCAGATGACCTCGATGCCGCTCTTCGGAATGGGGAAGGCGACGGCCGTATCGAAGTTCTGCAGGCCGTTGCCGCCGGTCACCAGGGTGGTGTCGGTGGCGTTCTTCCTGATCGCCTTGTTGACCGCGTCCGGCACGACCGCGCTGCGCCGGGTCGAGTAGACCGGCATGCTGTAGCTGGCGCCATAGCGCTTGAACATCTCCAGCTGGCCGGGCGTCAGTTTGTCCCGGTGCTGCTCCAGGTTGTCCTGGGTGATGGTGAACAGCGGCTGGTCGTCGGCATAGGGGTTGCCGAGGAAGCCATTGGCATCCACCGGGGCGGCATCCCTGGCCAGGCCGCCGGTCCAGGCCGGAATGCTGCCGTCGGCGTTGGCGGCCTGCTCGGCGCCGATCGGGGTGAGGTTGGCGCCGAGCTGGGCGGCCTCGTCGGCGGGTACGGCGGCCAGCACGGCAGTGGACAGGGTGGCGAGCGAGAAAGCCCCGGACTGCAGCCAGGTTCTTATTGGAGACATTCGACTTTCCTCGATGAACGGATATGAGCGTGGGCGACAGACCGGAGTCCGCCTGTTACCCACGCTAACAATCCACCCGCCGGGAAAATCTCCCCCGAATGGGGGGCGCCCTCCGGCGCAGCCCGCGGCCCACCGGCGCGGGGCCAAGGGATGAATTTCGAATCGCTACTTCGGCGCTTTCGACCGGCAAAGCGAGTTGCTTAGCTACTGCGGCCAACAAGAACACCCAAGAGGGGAGCCGCATGAAGAACATCACACCGCGCGCAGCATTCCGCCTGCAGGCACTCGCCGCCGCCGTCGCCCTGGGCTGCGCGGCCGGCAGCCAGGCCGCCACCTTCAACATCGGCGAGATAGACGGGCAGTTCGACTCGACCCTGTCCATCGGCGCAAGCTGGTCGACGCGCAGCGCCGACCCGGACCTGATCGGCGCCAACAACGGCGGTGACGGCCTGTCGCAGACCTCCGACGACAGCCGCCAGAACTTCAAGCGCGGCGAAACCTTCTCGAAGATCTTCAAGGGCCTCCACGACCTCGAACTCAAGTACCGCGACACCGGCGTGTTCCTGCGCGGCAAGTACTGGTACGACTTCGAGCTGAAGGACGAGGGCCGCCTGTTCAAGGACATCGACGACAGCAACCGCAAGGCAGGCTCGCAGTCCTCCGGCGCGCAGCTGCTCGACGCCTTCCTCTACCACAACTACGACATCGCCGGGCTGCCGGGCTCCGTGCGCGTGGGCAAGCAGGTGGTGAGCTGGGGCGAGAGCACCTTCATCATGAACGGCATCAACGCCATCAACCCGGTCGACGTCTCCGCCTTCCGCCGCCCCGGCGCCGAACTCAAGGAAGGCCTGATCCCGGTCAACATGCTCTACCTCTCGCAGAGCCTGACCGACAACCTCTCCGCCGAGGCCTTCTACCAGCTGGAATGGGACCAGACCGTGCTGGACAACTGCGGCACCTTCTTCGCCCAGACCGACGTGGTCAGCGACGGCTGCTCGAACAACCTGCGCGCGCTGTCGCCGCGCTCGGTGCTGGCGGCCCCGCTCGGCGGCGCGCTGCTCGCCGCCCTGGAACGCAACTACGGCGCGGACGTCAACGAGGAAGGCGTGCTGATCCGGCGCGGCGCGGACCGCGATGCGCGCGACGACGGCCAGTGGGGCCTGACCCTGCGCTACCTGTTCGAACCGCTGGACACCGAGTTCGGCGCCTACTTCATGAACTACCACAGCCGCACGCCCTTCATGAGCCTGTCGATGCCCGACCAGGCGACCATCGACGCCATCGAGGCCGCCTTCCCGGCCACCGGCCCCACCGGCTCGCTGCGCGCGGTGGCCGGCGCCTCCAAGGCCGGCTATTTCATGGACTACCCCGAGGACATCAGGCTGTACGGCCTGAGCTTCGCCACCACCCTGCCCACCGGCACCGCCTGGCAGGGCGAGATCAGCTACCGGCCCAACGCGCCGGTGCAGCTGAACTCCACCGACATCCTCTACTCCGGACTGACGCCCATGCTCGGCTTCGGCAACGTTTCCGTGCTGGCAGGCACCCCGGGGCAGGACACCGTCGGCTACCGGCGCAAGGAAATCACCCAGTTCCAGACCACCTTCACCCACTTCATCGACCAGATCATGGGGGCGAGCCGCCTGACCCTGGTCGGCGAAGTCGGCGTGGCGCACATCGGCGGCCTGGAAGGCAGCGACAAGGCGCGCTACGGCCGCGACCCGGTGTTCGGCCCGGGGCCGCTGCCCGGCACCCTGGGCAACACCGCCGGCGCACTGTTCCCCGCCAGCGCCGGCAACTCCACCTGCGTGGGCCTGAACAAGGGCACGCTGAACAACGGCGCCGGCAATGGCGCCGGCGCGGAAAACGCCAGCAAGTACTGCGAGGACGATGGCTTCGCCACCAGCACCTCCTGGGGCTACCGCGTACGCGCCATCTGGGACTACCCGAACGTGTTCGCCGGGGTCAACCTCAAGCCGAGCATCGCCTGGTCCCACGACGTCAAGGGCTACGGTCCCAACGGCCTGTTCACCGAGGGCGCCAAGGCGATCAGCCTGGGCCTGGACGCCGAATACGCCAACACCTACAGCGCCAGCCTGTCCTACACCGACTTCTTCGGCGGCACGTACAACACCCTGGTCGACCGCGACTTCCTCGCACTCAGCGTCGGCGTCAGCTTCTGACGCCGGGCCTGTCCGCCGCGCACGCGGCGCCCGGGAACCGAGCTACTCCATGACTTCGGGCGACCTTCCGGTCGCCCTCTTTTTTGCCCCACCCGCCCCCCATTCAGGGGATCATCCCCGCCCCGTGGCCCGCCTAGCATCGGCGCAAACCACAGGAGCGACCCGTCATGCCCTCGCCGCCCCGTGACGCCGAGCCGGCGACCGGCCACCTGCATCGCCCGCGACTCAGCCAGAGCCTGCTGCGCAGCCCGGCGCGCATCCACCTGCTGTGGGCCCCGGCCGGCAGCGGCAAGAGCGCCCTGCTCCGGGAATGCGCGCAAGCCTGCCCGGACGACACCCGGCTGTGCCGCTTCGAGCTGTACGGGCAGGCTCCCGCCATCGGCCCCTTCCTCACCCGGCTGGCCGCCGCCCTCGACCTGGACGGCGCCGAGCCCGAGCAGGTGCTGGCCGGACTCGCGCAACGGCAGGCCCCGATCTGGCTGATGCTCGACGACCTGCCGCGCCGTGCCGACGCCGAGTTCGACGCGCTGCTGAACCAGTTGCTGCTGCATGCCTCGCCCCAGGTCCACTGGTGGCTCGCCAGCCGCCGGCGGAGCGGCCTGCAACTCGAACGGCTGCTGCTGGCCGGCGAGCTGCACGAACTGGACGGCGCGCAACTGGCGCTGACCGCCAGCGAACTCGAACAGTTGCTGCGCCAGGAAGGCTGGCCGGAACCGGAGCGCAAGGCCGCCGAGCTGCTGGAGCAGACCGCCGGCTGGTGCGCCGGCGTGCGTCTGCGGCTGCTGACCGCGCAGGCGCCGGAACGCGGCGAACACATGCTGCGCAACTACCTCGAACAGGAACTGCTGGAGGACCTGGCGCCCGGGCATTGCCAGGCCCTGAGCACCCTGGCCTGCCTGCCGGGCAGCGCGGCCGAACTCTGCGAGCAGCTGGCCGGCGTCGAACGGGGGCGCACTGCATCCGCCGGCTCCACGACCTGGGCGCCTTCGTCGAACCGCTGGGCAACGGCTTCCGCATCCACCCGGCCGTCGCCCATCCACTGGCCGGGCGCCTGCCCGAGCCCCAACGGCGCTCGCTCTACCGCCACGCCAGCCGGCACCTGGCCGAGCAGGGCGAGCTGTGCGACGCCATCCGGTACGCGCTGCGGGCGGAACAGCCGGAGGCCGCCGCCAGCCTGCTCGAACGCCTGCCCCTGGAGCGGCTGCTGCAGGGGCGCGGCCTGGCCCTGCTGCTGGACTGGCGCCAGCGCTTGCCGGCGGAATGGCTGGAAGGCTCGCCGCGCCTGGTGATCCTGCAAGGCTGGGCACTGTTGCTCGCCGGGCACCTGGACGAGCTGGAAAGCTGCCTCGCCCTGTTCCCGCGCAGCCTGCCGCAACCCACGGCCCGCCGCCAACGGGAGCTGCTGGCCCAGGGGCAGTTGCTGGCCACGCTGCTCGCCCACGCGCGCGGGCGGGGCGCGCAGGCGCTCGGCGAGGCCGCCGCGCAACTGCCCGACTGGGCCTGGGCGCAAACGGGGCTGGCCTGGCTGACCCTGGCCGACGCCGCGCTGGCCCAGGGCCGGATCGCGGACGCCCAGGCCCTGAACCGCCGCGCCACCGGCCTGGCCAGGCGCCACGACTGCCAGGCCCTGGAGGGGCTGCTGCTGTTGCAGCACGCGGAGATGCTGGAGATGCGCGGCGAACTCGGCCGCGCCGACACCCTGCTGCAGCGCCTGCTCCAGGCGCTGCCACGGGATGCCTCGGCCGATCTGCTGCGCGGACGCGCGCGGCTGCGGCGGGCACGCCTCCTCGCCCACCTGGGGCAGCGCGAGGAGGCGGCCAGCCTCTATCGCCAGGGCCTGCGCGAATGTACCGAATGCGCCGATCCCTGGCTGGCCCAGGGGTACCTCGGGCTGGCCGAACTGGACGCGGAAGCCGGCGACTTCCCCGCCGCCTTCTCGCGCCTGGCCGAGCTGGAGCGCGAGCTGCAGCAGCGCCGGGTGGACGAGTCCTGCTACCGGGCGAAGGTCGGCCTGCTGCGGGGCCGGCTGTGGCTGTGCCAGGGCCAGCACGCGCGGGCCCTGCATCTGGCCGGGCAGTGCCTGGAACAGGACGCCAGCGGCGCCTGCCCCGAACTGTCCCAGCGCCTATGGCTGCTGCGCGCCAGGGCGTTGTCGGCCGCCGGCCAGGATCTCGAAGCGGAGCTGGAACAACGCCTGCACCAGGCCCTGAACGAGGGTCGCCACGGCATGGGGCGCGAACTGCTGTTCGCCCTGGCGGAAAGCCACTTCGCCCGCGGGCGCCAGCGCAAGGCCCAGGGCGCCCTGCTGGACGGTCTGGCCCTGGGCCGGCGCATGGGCATGGCCGGGATGGAGTGGCATTGCCGCCCCTCGGACCCGGGCCTGGCCGGCTGGGCGGGCAAGGCGAGCGTACCGTGCGCCGACTCGCCCTCGGCGGCGCTGGCGCAACTCAGCCGCCGCGAGCTGTCGGTGCTGCAGATGATCGCCCGGGGCCTGCGCAACCAGGACATCGCCGAGCACCTGCACCTGTCCCTGCACACGGTGAAGAGCCATGCCCAGCGGATCAACGTCAAGCTGGGCGTCTCCAGCCGGGTGCAGGCGGTGGTCAGGGCCAAGGAACTGAGCCTCATCGGCTGACGTCGCGCGCGGGTGGCGGCAGGGCGAGCGGAAGAATATCGTCATGGGCGAACCGCCCTTGACCCGAATAGTCTGAAACCTTCGTCAAACCCCAGGACAATCACCCGCAAGGAGTTCCCATGCCCGCATTCAACCGCTTCGCCGCCCCGCTCGCCCTCGGCCTGAGCGCCGCCTTCGCCAGCCTGCCGGCCATGGCCGACGAGCCGCGCTACAACCAGGTGTCCCTGCGCGCCGAGGTGAGCCAGGAAGTGGCCCACGACCGCATGTACGTGACGCTCTACACCGAGGCGCAGAGCGACGACCCGGCGGAGCTGGCCGCCGGCGTGACCAAGACCCTGAACGCCGCTCTCGACAAGGCGCGCAAGGTCCAGGGCGTCAAGGTCAGCCTGGGCAGCCGGCAGAGCTACCCGGTGTACGAGAAGGAAGGCAGCAAGATCAGCGCCTGGCGCGAACGCGCCGAGCTGCGCCTGGAAAGCGCCGAGTTCGCCCGCCTGTCCCAGCTCTCCGCCGACCTGCTGGGCGAGCTGAAGATGGCCGACATGAGCTTCGCCGTCGCCGAGGACACCCGCAAATCCAGCGAGGACGGCCTGATCAAGAGCGCCGTGGAGGCCTTCAAGGCGCGCGCCCAGCTGGCCACCGAGGCGGTCGGTGGCAAGGGCTACAAGCTGGTCAGCCTGAACCTCAACAGCGGCGGCTTCCAGCCGATCATGCCGATGCGGGCGATGGCGATGGACAGCGGCAGCTTCAGCAAGAGCGAGGCCGCGCCGCAGATCGAGGCCGGCACCAGCCGGGTGAGCATGAGCGCCGATGGGGTGATCGAGGTGCAACTGCCCTAGGTTCTGCACGAAAAGCCGTCGAGCGAAGGTCAGGCAAGGCCTGACCCGAGGAATACTCTGAAACCGTCGTCATTCCCGCGCAGGCAGGAGTCCAGAGGCCCGCAGCGCCTGGGCTCCCGCCTGCGCGGGAGTGACAGCGGGAGGCTTTTTCAGAGCTCACAAGGTCGCAAGCAGTCTTTACAGGACCATCGCCCGGGCCAGCGGGTAAACTCCGTGCAGACGCAAGAGCCCGCTCACCCACAGAAGGATCGCTGATGCGCACTCTCCTGCTGCTCCTGGCCCTGGGCGCCGGCCTGCCGGCGTTCGCCCAGCAGTCCCTGGTGGTCTGCTCCGAGGCCAGCCCGGAAGGCTTCGACATCGTCCAGTACACCGCCGCCACCACCGCCGACGCCTCGGCGGAGACGGTATACGAGCGCCTCGTCCAGTTCGCCCCCGGCAGCACCCGCATCGTCCCGGCCCTGGCCGAGAGCTGGGAGGTCGGCGAGGACGGCCTGACCTACACCTTCAACCTGCGCCGGGGCGTGAAATTCCACGAAACGCCCTGGTTCAAGCCGAGCCGCGAATTCAACGCCGACGACGTGCTGTGGAGCTTCCAGCGCCAGCGCGACCAGGACCATCCCTGGCACGCCCTGTCGCCGCGCGGCTTCCCCTACTTCGAGGCCATGGGCTTCGCCGAGCTGATCGAGCGCATCGAGGCCCTCGACGAACACCGCGTGCGCTTCACCCTGAAACACCCGGAGGCGCCCTTCCTGGCCGACCTGGCCATGGGCTTCACCTCCATCTATTCCGCCGAGTACGCCGGGCAGCTGCTGGCGGCGAAGACCCCCGGCAAACTCAACAGCCATCCGGTGGGCACCGGTCCCTTCGTGTTCGAGCGCTACGCCAAGGACGCCCAGGTGCGCTTCGCCGGCAACCCGCACTACTGGGGCGGCAAGCCGCCGCTGGACCGCCTGCTGCTGGCCATCACGCCCGATCCCAACACGCGCATCCAGCAGCTCAAGGCCGGCGCCTGCCAGATCGCCGTGTTCCCCCGCCCGAGCGACGTGCCGGCCCTGCGCGAGAACAAGGACCTGCAAGTGCTGGAGCTGGACTCGCTGCTGACCGCCTACGTCGCCCTCAACACCCGCCGCCCGCCGCTGGACGACGTGCGCGTGCGCCAGGCCATCAACCTCGCCTTCGACCGCCAGGCCTACCTGCGCGCCCAGTACGGCGAGGGCAACGCCAGCCTGGCGGCGGCACCCTACCCGGCCACCCTGCTCGGATATGACGAGCGCCTGCAGCCCTGGCCCAAGGACGTGGAGCGCGCCCGCAAGCTGCTGGCCGAGGCCGGCCACGAGCAGGGGCTGAAGCTGTCGATCTGGACTCGCCCCGGCGGCGGGTCGACCAATCCCAACCCGGGCATCGGCGCGCAGATGCTGCAGGCCGACCTGGCCGCCATCGGCATCCAGGCCGACATCCGCGTGTTCGAGTGGGGTGAACTGATCAAGCGCGCCAAGAACGGCGAGCACGACCTGGTGTTCATGGGCTGGGCCGGCGACAACGGCGACCCGGACAACTTCCTCACCCCGAACCTGTCCTGCGCCGCCGCCGAAAGCGGCGAGAACCAGGCCGGCTGGTGCCACAAGGAATTCGACCTGCTGGTGCGCGAGGCACGCCGCGTGGCCGACCCCGACCGCCGCGCGGCGCTGTACCGCGAGGCCCTGGCGATCCTCCACGACCAGGCGCCGTGGATCGTCCTCGCCCACCCCAGACAGTTCGCCGTGCTGCGCAAGGACGTCGAAGGCTTCGTGCTCAGCCCGCTGGGCTCCAACAACTTCGCCCATGTGCGGCGCAAGCAATGACCCTCCCCTCACACTCACTCCCCTCTCCCAAAGGGAGAGGGAGAAAAGCCCGCCCCTTTCACGGGGCGGGAGCAAAAACAACCACCTGACGACCCGGAGTACCACCACGCCATGCTGTCCTTCATCGCCCGGCGCCTGGGGCTGCTGATTCCGACCTTCTTCGGCGTCACCCTGCTGACCTTCGCGCTGATCCGCCTGATTCCCGGCGACCCCGTGGAGGTGATGATGGGCGAGCGCCGGGTCGATCCCGCGGCGCATGCCGAAGCCATGCAGCGCCTGGGCCTGGACAAGCCGCTGCCGGCCCAGTACCTGGACTACATCGGCCAGCTGGCCCGGGGCGACCTGGGCGAGTCGCTGCGCACCCGTGAGGGCGTGTGGAGCGAGTTCCTCACCCTGTTCCCGGCGACCCTGGAACTGGCCCTGGCCGCCCTGCTGTTCGCCGGCACCCTGGGGGTAGCCGCCGGCGTGATCGCCGCGCTCAAGCGCGGCTCGCTGTTCGACCACGGGGTGATGGGCATCTCGCTGACCGGCTACTCCATGCCGATCTTCTGGTGGGGCCTGCTGCTGATCATGTTCTTCTCGGTGTACCTGGGCTGGACGCCGGTGTCCGGGCGCCTCGACCTGCTCTACGACGTCGAGCCGGTCACCGGCTTCATGCTGATCGACAGCCTGCTCTCGGACGAGGAAGGCGCGTTCGGCGATGCCCTGATGCACCTGATCCTGCCCGCCGTGGTGCTGGGCACCATCCCCCTGGCGGTGATCGCCCGCATGACCCGCTCGGCCATGCTCGAAGTGCTGCGCGAGGACTACATCCGCACCGCCAGGGCCAAGGGCCTGTCGCCGGCCCGCGTGGTGTTCGTCCACGGCCTGCGCAACGCGCTGATCCCGGTGCTGACCGTGTTCGGCCTGCAGGTCGGCAGCCTGCTGGGCGGCGCCGTGCTGACCGAGACCATCTTCTCCTGGCCGGGCATCGGCAAGTGGCTGATCGAGGCCATCGGCGCCCGCGACTACCCGGTGGTGCAGAACGGCATCCTGCTGATCGCCTGCCTGGTGATCCTGGTGAACTTCGTCGTGGACATCCTCTACGGCCTGGTCAATCCACGCATCCGTCACCAGCGATGAGGCGATCACCGATGCCCAACCTCCCGTGGGAGCGGCCTTGGCCGCGAACAAAGTCGACACAAAAGCTTCGCGGCCAAGGCCGCTCCTACATAAAGGCCGTGCGATGACTGCCAGCACCACGCCATCCGCCGCCGGCCCGGCGCTGCTCTACCCTTCGCCGCTGAAGGAATTCTGGCAGGCGTTCTCGCGCAACAAGGGCGCCGTGTTCGGCCTCGGCTTCATGCTGCTGATCCTGTTCTGCGCGCTGTTCGCCCCCTGGGTGGCGCCTTTCGCCCCCGGCGAGCAGTTCCGCGACGCCCTGCTCACCCCGCCGGCCTGGCTGGAGGGCGGCCAGGCGCGCTTCCTGCTCGGCACCGACGAACTGGGCCGCGACCTGCTCTCGCGGCTGATCCACGGCGCCCGCCTGTCGCTGCTGATCGGCCTGGCCTCGGTGCTGCTGTCGCTGATTCCCGGCATCCTCCTCGGCCTCACCGCCGGCTTCTTCCCGCGCCTGCTCGGCCCCTCGATCATGCGCCTGATGGACATCATGCTGGCCCTGCCCGCGCTGCTGCTGGCGGTGGCCATCGTCGCCATCCTCGGCCCGGGGCTGGTCAACACGGTGATCGCCATCGCCATCGTCTCGCTGCCGTCCTACGTGCGCCTGACCCGCGCCGCGGTGCTGGGCGAGCTGAACCGCGACTACGTCACCGCCGCCAGGCTGGCCGGCGCCGGGCTGCCGCGCCTGATGTTCGTCACCGTGCTGCCCAACTGCATGGCGCCGCTGATCGTGCAGGCCACCCTGAGCTTCTCGTCGGCCATCCTCGACGCCGCCGCGCTGGGCTTCCTCGGCCTCGGCGTGCAGCCGCCGACGCCCGAGTGGGGCACCATGCTGGCCTCGGCCCGCGACTACATCGAGCGCGCTTGGTGGGTGGTCACCCTGCCGGGGCTGACCATCCTGCTCAGTGTGCTGGCGATCAACCTGATGGGCGACGGGCTGCGCGACGCGCTCGACCCGAAGCTCAAGAATGCCGTCTGAGGAGGCCTGCGTGCACGACGTCGATTCGGTGCGCACGGCGCACCCTACCCCACCCCGTAGGGTGCGCCGTGCGCACCGTCCCCACACGAAGGCCGACTCATGAGCCTGCTGGAAATCCGCAACCTGTCCGTGCGCTTCGGCGGCGCCGACGCCGTGCCGGTGGTGGATGGCCTGGACCTGTCTGTGGAGCGGGGCGAGGTGCTGGCCATCGTCGGCGAGTCCGGCTCCGGCAAGTCGGTGACCATGATGGCGCTGATGGGACTGGTCGACGCCCCCGGCATCGTCCGCGCCGACCGCCTGCGCTTCGACGGTCACGACATGCTCGCCCTCAAGGGCCGGCAGCGGCGCAAGGTGGTCGGCAAGGACCTGGCGATGGTGTTCCAGGACCCGATGACGGCGCTCAACCCCAGCTACACGGTCGGCTTCCAGATCGAAGAGGTGCTGCGCCAGCACCTCGGGCTGCGGGGCAAAGCCGCCCGTGCCCGAGCCCTGCAACTGCTGGAGCGGGTCGAGATTCCCGCCGCCGCCAGCCGGCTCGACGCCTACCCGCACCAGCTCTCCGGTGGCATGAGCCAGCGCGTGGCAATCGCCATGGCCATCGCCGCCGAACCGCGGCTGCTGATCGCCGACGAGCCGACCACGGCGCTGGACGTGACCATCCAGGCGCAGATCATGGCGCTGCTGCTCGACCTGCAGCGCAGCGAGGGCATGGGCCTGGTGCTGATCACCCACGACCTGGCGGTGGTCGCCGAGACCGCCCAGCGCGTCTGCGTGATGTACGCCGGGCAGGCGGTGGAGATCGGCCGGGTGCCGGCGCTGTTCGACGCCCCGACCCACCCCTACACCGAGGCGCTGCTGCAGGCCATTCCCGAACACAACCTGGGCGCAGAACGCCTGGCCACCCTGCCCGGCATCGTGCCCGGCCGCTACGACCGCCCCGACGGCTGCCTGCTGTCGCCGCGCTGCCCCTACGCCCAGCCGCGCTGCCACGAACAGCGCCCGGCGCTGGAGCCCCACGCCCGCGGCGCGGTGCGCTGCTTCTACCCCCTCAACCTGTCCGCGGAGGTGGCCTGATGAGCGTCGTACTCGAGGCTCGCGAGCTGACCCGCCACTACGAGGTGTCGCGCGGGCTGTTCCGGCCCGCCGCGCTGGTGCGGGCGCTCAACGGGGTGTCCTTCGCCCTGGCCGCCGGCAGGACCCTGGCAGTGGTCGGCGAGTCGGGCTGCGGCAAGTCGACCCTGGCCCGCGCCCTGACCCTGATCGAGGAGCCCAGCGCCGGCAGCCTGCGCATCGCAGGCCAGGAAGTGACCGGCGCCGACAAGGCCCGGCGCCGGCAACTGCGGCGCGACGTGCAGATGGTGTTCCAGAACCCCTACGCCTCGCTCAACCCGCGACAGAAGATCGGCGACCAGCTGGCCGAGCCGCTGGCGATCAACACCCCGCTGTCCCGCGCCGAGCGCCGCGAGCGGGTGCAGGCGATGATGCAGCAGGTCGGCCTGCGCCCCGAGCACTACCAGCGCTACCCGCACATGTTCTCCGGCGGCCAGCGCCAGCGCATCGCCCTGGCCCGGGCCATGATGCTGAACCCCAGGGTGCTGGTGGCGGACGAGCCGACCTCGGCCCTGGACGTGTCGATCCAGGCCCAGGTGCTCAACCTGTTCATGGACCTGCAGGACCAGTTCGGCACCGGCTACGTGTTCATCTCCCACAACCTGGCGGTGGTGCGGCACATGGCCAACGACCTGCTGGTGATGTACCTCGGCCGCGCCGTCGAGACCGGCCCGGCCGGGCCCATCTACGAGCGCCCGCTGCACCCCTACACCCGCGCCCTGCTCTCGGCGACCCCGACCCTTCGCCCGAACCCGGACCGCCCGCGGATCGCCATCGCCGGCGAGCTGCCCAACCCGCTGGACCCGCCGCCCGGCTGCGCCTTCCACAAGCGCTGCCCCCACGCCACCAAGCGCTGCCGGGTGGAAGTGCCGGAACTGCGCCCGGTCGGCGGCCGCCAGGTGGCCTGCCACCACGCCGAGGCCATCGCCTCCTGAGAGCCGGTCAGCGACCGAAGAAGCGATAGAAATCGCGCAGCTCCGCCTGGGCTTCGGCGAGGTCGCCGCGGACGAAGCGCAGCGGGCCGTTGGGCGGGCGCTGGGCCAGGCGCCACAGATCGCGGGGGTAGAGCCAGCCGAGGACCGGGTAGCCGCCCATGGTCTGGCGGTCGGCCTGCAGGATGATCGGCTGGCCGTCCGGCGGCACCTGGATGGCGCCGCGGCTCACGCCCTGGGACCACTGGCGGAGCGGCGGCGCCAGGGCCTCGCCCAGCAGGCGCGCACCCATCCGGTCCGAACGCGGCGAGAGGCGCCAGGTGTGGGAGAAGAAGGCTTCCAGCTGCTCGGCGGCGAAGTTCGCCGCGTCGCCGCCGACCATCACGCGCAAGGGCGCCTCGGCCTCCGGGCGGAGGACCCAGGGCACGCTGGCGGCGTGCGAGCGGACAGCGGCAGCACAGGCCAGCAGGTCACCCTCGCGCAGGGCGCCGCCCTGGCCGTCCAGGCCACCGAGGCCCTCCCGTGCCTGGGTGGCGACGCTGCCCAGCACCGGATCAGCGGCGAAGCCACCGGCCGACGCCAGGTACAGGCGCTGGCCGCTGCGGGCGAAACCGATGCGCAGGCGCTGGCCGGGCTGCACGGCGAAGCGCGACCAGGCCGGCAGCGGCGCGCCGTCCAGCTCGGCCGGCGCATCGGCGCCGGTCAGCGCCAGCCAGGTGGCGACGCGGCATTCCAGTTCCACATCGCCCAGCGCGATTTCCAGCAGCGGTGTGCCCCAGGCATTGTCCAACAGGCGGTTGGCCCAGGCCGCCGCCTGCCAGTCCACCGGGCCGGCCGGCGACACGCCGAGGTGCTGCCAGCCGAAGCGACCGCCATCCTGCAGCAGGCTCAGCGGCCCCGGCCTGAGCACCCGCAGCCCGCTCACGCCCCGCACGCCCGCCGGTAGGCAGCCTCGTCGACCGGCTCGAAACGCACCCGGTCGCCCGGCGCCAGCGGACAGGGCGGCACCTGGGCGGCGTCGAACAGCGGCGTCGGGCACAGCCCGATCAGGTGCCAGCCGCCCGGGGATGCCTGCGGATACACCGCCGTCTGCCGCTCGGCGATGGCCAGGCTGCCGGCCGGCACCCAGGTGCGGGGCGTGGCCCGGCGCGGCAGGGCCAGGCGCGCGTCCAGCCCGCCCAGATAGGCGAAGCCGGGCGCGAAGCCGATGGCGCCCACCCGGTATTCGGCGCCGGCGTGCAGCTCGATCACCCGCTCAACGGAGAGCCCGCAGGCGCGGGCCACCTCGGCCAGGTCCTCGCCCACATACCAGACCGGTAGGCGATGCAGCCGCCCACTCTCGGCGGCGGCCGGCTCGGCCAGCCACGCCTCCAGCAGCGGCGCGACGCGCTCGCTCAGTTGCCGATGGTCGGTGCGCAGCAGGTCGTAGTGCAGCAGCAGGTCGGTCCAGCCCGGCACCAGGTCGATCACCAGCCCGCCCAGTTCACGGCGGATGCGTTCGGCCAGGCGGGCGATGCGCAGTGGCAGGAGCGGGTCAGGCCGCTCGGCCAGCACCAGCCGCAAAGCCTCGGCGCCGACCGGTTCGCAGCGGATCACAGGCCGTCCAGACGGGCGCGCAGCCTGCGCAGCACGGCCAGCGACTCGGCGTTGTCGCCATGCACGCAGAGGCTGTCGGCGCGCAACCGCAGGGGCGCGCCGTCGATGTCCGGGAACGGCTCGCCGGCCGCGATGGCCAGGGCTTGGTCGAGAATCCGCTGGGGATCGTGGTGCACCGCGCCGGACAGGCGGCGCGGCGCCAGCTGGCCGTCGGCCAGGTAGGCACGGTCGGCGAAGGCCTCGAACAGCAGCGGCACCCCGGCGGCCTCGGCCATGCGCCGTTCGCGGGCGTTGTCGGCCAGGGCCAGGGTCATCAGCGGCAGGCCGCGCCGGTAGTCGGCGCAGGCCCGCAGCACCGCCGCGAACAGGGCGTCGTCGCGCACCAGGTCGTTGTACAGCGCACCATGCGGCTTGACGTAGGCGACCTCGGCGCCGGCGCTGCGGCAGAAGGCGTCCAGCGCGCCGAGCTGGTACAGCACCAGCGCCGTGACTTCCTCCGGCGAGCAGCTCAGGTGGCGGCGGCCGAAGCCCTGCAGGTCGGGGTAGGAAGGATGGGCGCCGATGGCCACGCCGTGCTGCACGGCCAGGGCCACGCTGCGCTGCATGATCAGCGGGTCGCCGGCGTGGAAGCCGCAGGCCAGGTTGGCCTGGTCCACCAGCGGCATGGCGTGGGCGTCGTCGCCCATGCGCCAGGCGCCGTAGCTTTCACCCATGTCGCAGTTGAGCAGAATTGGTCGGGTCATGGGCCGAGCTTAAAGCCCCGCCCCCGCGACGGGAAGCGTCGCGGGGGACGGCGGCGTCAGTAGACGTCGCGGCGGTAGCGGCCTTCCTCGACCAGCGCCTGCACCGCGTCGGCGCCGAGCAGGTCGTGCAGCACCGCGTCGACGCCGCCGGCCATGCCTTCCAGGCTGCCGCAGACGTACAGCGCGGCGCCGTCGGCCAGCCACTGGCGCAGCGTTTCGCCGTGCTGGCGCAGCAGGTCCTGCACGTAGACCTTCCCGGCCTGGTCGCGGGAGAAGGCCAGGTCGAGGCGCTGCAGGTCGCCGCCCGCCAGCGCCGCGTCGAGTTCCGCGCCGCAGTAGTAGTCGTGGGCGCGGTTGCGCTCGCCGAACAGCAGCCAGTTGCGCGTCTGGCCGGCGAGGATGCGTGCGCGCAGCAGCGAGCGCAGGCCGGCCAGCCCGGTGCCGTTGCCGATCAGGATCAGCGGGCGGTCGTCGTCCGGCAGGTGGAAGCCGCTGTTGCGGCGCAGCCGCGCCAGCACCTGGCCGCCCTCGGCGATGTATTCGGTGAGCCAGCCGGAGCCCAGCCCCAGGCTGCCGTCGCTGCGCCGCTCCTGGCGCACGATCAGCTCCAGCACGCCGTCGCTGGGCACGGAGGCGATGGAGTATTCCCGCGAGCCGAGCGGCACCAGGGCCTCGACCAGCGCCTGGGCGTGCAGGCCGACCAGGTGGGCGAAGCTCTCCGGCAGCTGCCGGCCGGCCAGCGCCTCGGCCAGGCTCATGGCGAGGCCGTCGACCTCGACCGGAATGGCGCCATCGAGCTGATGGCGCTGCAGCCATTCGGCGACCCTGGCCTGCGGATGGCGCGGCAGGATTTCCAGGATGTCGCCCGCCTGCCAGTCGCGTAGCGCCGGCGGCGCCAGGCCGAGCAGGTAGGTCGGCGCGCCCTGGCTGCCCGGATTGAGCAGCTCGCGGCGGTCCAGGGTCCAGCCGTCCCAGGGGGTTTCGGTGAGCGCCAGCGGCGCCGCGCCGGTCAGTTCGCCGAGCTGCTGTTGCCACTGCTGCAGCGCCAGGCTGTCGTTGCCGTCCACTTCAACCGAGTCGAACAGGCGCTGCGCGCCCTGGCGAGAGAGCCAGTCGCCGAGGCGGCGGGCGAAGCCGCAGAACTGCTGGTACTGGCGGTCGCCCAGGGCCAGCACCGCGTAGCTCAGCTGCTCCAGCGCCAGCGAGCCGTCGAGCACCTTGCGCTCGAAGCCGCGGGCGCTGTCCGGCGCCTCGCCATCGCCAAAGGTGCTGACCACGAACAGCGCGCGCGTCGCCTGGCGCAGGCTGGCTTCATCCAGCTTCGCCAGGGGCTCGACCCGCACCGCCAGGCCGGCGGCCTGCAGCTGGCCGGCGGTCTGCCAGGCGAGCTGCTCGGCGAAACCGCTCTGGCTGGCGAAACCGACCAGCCAGCCCTCGCCGCCCGCCGCCCCGCCCAGGGCGCCACGCGCCGCCCTGACCGCGCGCTTCTTGCGCCGGCGGTCGAGGTAGAGCAGCCAGCCGGTGACGAAGAACACCGGCATGGCGGCACTCGCCAGCATCATCAGGATGCGTCCCGGCAGGCCGAAGTATTCGCCGACGTGCAGGGCGTAGACGCTGGCCAGCAGCTGGGCCTTGAAGCTCTTGTCGGTGAACAGCTCGTGGCGAGACACCTTGCCGCTGACCGGGTCGAGCTGGATCTGGTTGGACGCGCGCGGGTGCTGGGCGTCGTCCAGCAGGTAGGAGACGCTGATCGGCTGGCCACCGGCCGGCGGCAGGCGCAGGTTCCAGGCCACCATGCCCGGGCCGGCGGTCTGCCGGACGCTCTGCCACACCGCGTCGTAGTCGACCACCAACGGCGGCCCGGCGGGCGCCTCGGCGCCGCGTCCGCCCTGGCGCTGGCCACGGCCTTCGCCGCGCTGGCCCTCGCCGCGCTGCTGGCCGGACGGCGCGTCCGACAGCAGGCTGTTGAGGCCCGAGCGATACCAGTCATAGGACCAGAACAGGCCGGTCAGCGCCGCGCAGAGGTAGAACAGCAGCACCCAGGTGCCGGCCACGGCGTGCAGGTCCCAGTTGAAGGCGCGGCCCTTCTTGGCCCAGTCGAAGGTCAGCCAAGTCCGCCAGCTCAGCGCCTTGCGCGGCCAGCGCAGGTAGAGGCCGGACAGGCAGAAGAAGATCAGCGCCAGGGTGCTCGCGCCGGTCAGCTGCTTGCCCGTGTCGCCCATGGCGAGCCAGCGGTGCAGTTGCAGGACGAAGCGGAAGAAGCCCTGGCCGGAGGGCTCGCCGAGCAGCTCGCCGGTGTAGGGGTCGAAGAAGCGCATCGGCCCGCGGCGCTCGCCCGGCGGCGGGGTGAAGAACACCCGCGCGGCGCTGCCGCTGTCGTTCTCCACCCACAGCCCGGACACCTTGTCGCCGCTGGCGGCCTCGATCTTCGCCACCAGCTCGCCGGGCGCCAGGGTGCCGCCCTCGCGCACTTCCACCTTCAGGGTGTCGGGGTTGAGGGCGCGCATGATCTCGCCCTCGAAGCTGTAGAGCGCGCCGGTCACCCCCATGATGGCGAGCACCAGGCCGGCACTGATGCCGAGGAACCAGTGCAGCTGGAAAAGGACTTTCTTGAACACGATGAATACCTTGGACAACGGGCCGGAGCCCTTGGGTGGCGCAATTCTAGATAGGAAGCATTTCCAACTGGGCCGTGTTTACCCAGTCTTTACCTTGGCGATGTCCCGTTGGCACGCGGCACTGTTGTAGGAGCAAGCTCTGCTCGCGAAGCTTTGCCCACAAATGTTCGCGAGCAGAGCTCGCGCCTACAGGCTGCACATCGAGGGTACATTCCCGCACGCCCCTCCCGGATTGCATCCGGGCTACGGATTCCCCTGAATGCAAGAAGCCCGCGCAAGGCGCGGGCTTCAGCTTGCGGGGCGGGGTCAGAACGCCAGTTCGGTAGTGAACATCGCCGAGCGGGGCTGGCCGTAGCGGACGCGGGAGCCGCCGTTGTTGACGTCGAAGTAGTCCTCGTCGAACAGGTTGTAGACGTTCAGGCGCAGGTTGACGTTCTCGGTCAGCTGGTAGGCGGCCATGGCGTCGGCCACCCAGTACGACGGCACGTAGGCCAGCGAGGTGGTGGCGGCGTTGACGGCCGTGCCCGAGGTGATCAAGCGCTTCTGCTCGTCGATGTAGCGGGCACCGCCGCCGAGGGTGAGCTTGCCCAGGGTGTAGGTGGTCCACAGGGTGCCGGTCCACTCGGGCGACCAGCGCACGCCGGTGGTCTCGGTGACCACGCCGCTGGTGGCGTTCACACTCTGCTGGTCGAGCTGCTTGGTCTTCATGTGGGCCACGCCGGCGGTGATCTGCCAGTTGTCGGTGATCTGGCCGACCACGCCCAGTTCCACGCCATCGACCCGGGTCTTGCCTTCCTGGACGCTTTGCAGGGTGATCTCGTCCTGGGTGACCTGGTTTTCGTTCTCGGTGCGGTAGGCCGCCAGGGTCAGGCTCAGCTGGTCGTCGAGCAGGTCCCACTTGGTGCCCAGCTCCACATGGCGGGTTTCCTGCGGGTCGGCCGAGGGGTTGTTGATGTTGCCGGCCGCGGAGCTGATGGTGAAGCTGTTGCCCGGCGGGGTCTGCGAGTCGGCGTAGGACAGGTAGATGCTGCCGTTGGGCAGCGGCTTGAAGACCACGCCGGCGTTCCAGGTCAGCAACTGGTCGGAGACGTTCAGCTTGGCCACGGTGCCGTCGACGGCGCGGGTCTTGTAGTCGGTCTCGTAGTCTTCGTAGCGCAGGCCGCCGTTGACCGACCACTGCTCGTTCAGGTGCAGGGTGTCGAACACGTAGAGGGCCGCCGAGGTGGTCTCGCCGGCGTTGCGGGCGCCGGTCTTGAACGGCGAAGCCATCGGGTCGTGGGGGTTGGGGTCGTACAGGTTGGCCGCGGCGCTGGTCAGGCCGGTGACGGCGCCCGAACGGGTCAGCTGCTCTTCCTTGCTGAACTCGATGCCGGCGGACAGCGCGTTGCGCAGGCCGAAGGTGTCGAACTCGGTGGTCAGGTTGGTCAGGTTGGCGAGCACGTCGTTTGCCTGGTCGGCGTACTGGCGCGAGCGGGTGACGGTCCAGGTGCTGCGGTCGGCGGTGGCCGGCGCGGCGATGCTGAAGGCGCCGGTCAGCACGCGATCGATGCTGGAGCGGCCCCAGCGCGACAGGTTGCGCACGGTGGTGACGTCGTTCAGGTCATGTTCCAGCTTGAGGGTGAACATGTCCGCCTGGGCGTCCTCGTAGTCGCTCGGCGAGCCGTAGAAGTTCTCCCGGTCGACCTTGGGCGCGGCGTCGAGCAGCGGGTTGGCGTTGTAGTAGCCGTCCATGCCGATGGCCGGGATGCCGCCGTCCGGCACGTTCTCCTGGCGCAGGTGGTAGGAGTACAGGTAGACGCGGGTGTCGCCGTCGAGGCCGAAGGCGATGGAGGGCGCGATGCCGAAGTTGGTGTTCTCCACGTAGTCGCGCTCGTCGACGCCGCCATCGCGGCGCGCCAGGTTCAGGCGCACGGCGGAGCCGTCGCCGATCCGCTGGTTGATGTCGGCGGTGATGGCCTTCTTGTCGGCGGTGCCGTAGCCGAGGGTGCCGTTGATGCTGTTCTCCAGCGACGGCAGCTTGGACACCATGTTGATGTAGCCGGAGGCCGAGCCGCGGCCGCTGTCGGTGCCGGACGGGCCCTTGACCACTTCGACCTGCTCGGTGTTGAACACGTCGCGGGTGATCGCGCCCAGGTCGCGCACGCCGTCGACGAAGGTGGAGTTCTGGGTGGAGAAGCCGCGCATCATGAAGGTGTCGCCGAGGGCGGTGTTGCCGTTCTCGCCCATCTGCAGGGTGATGCCGGGGGTGTTGCGCAGTGCTTCCACCAGGGTGGTGGCGCCCTGTTCGCGCATCACTTCCTTATTGATGACCTGGATGGTCTTGGGCGTGTCGAGCAGGGGCTCGGTCATCTTGGCGTTGGCGCTCTTGGTGACGCGGTACTGGCCCTCGGCCTTCGAGGTGATGCTGGTGGCCGGCAGGTTGATGTCCTTCACTTCCTCGGCCTGAACGCTCAGGCTCATGGCCGGTACCGCGGCGACTACCAGTGCTGCCAGCTGTCTGTTGTTCCGATGCTTACGGCTGCGAATCGTCATTTCATCCCTCCCCATTTATAAGAAGCCAATCGGGTCCCGGTGGGTCCCGCGGCATGCAAGGCGACGGAATGCTAATTATTTGCATTAAGCACAACAATACATTTACGAAATATTTACAATCGCGACACACTCGCATTAACACTCGATCGTTCCAGCAGCGGTGAAAGGACTCGCCGGATAGGCGCCAAAGCCGCGTCATGCCTGGACTGGGGCAGGATTCGCCAGGCAGCCGGAAGCCCCGCCCCGAACGGACGGCTTGTGTAAAGGAAAGGATCAGGAATGCGTGCTGGAAGACGCCCTTGCGGCGCCCGGCGCGGAGGAAGGCGGCACCGCGAGCGCCCCGTTCGGGGCGACTCGCGGACTGCCGGGGTCACTCAGAGATAGAAGGCCTTCAGCGGCGGGAAGCCGTTGAATTCCACCGCGCTGTAGCTGGTGGTGTAGGCGCCGGTGGACAGCCAGTACAGGCGGTCGCCGCTGGAGAGGTTGAGCGGCAGGCCGTACTTGTAGTTCTCGTACATGATGTCGGCGCTGTCGCAGGTCGGGCCGGCGATGATCACTTCTTCCATCTCGCCCTTGCGCTCGGTCCAGATCGGGAACTTGATGGCCTCGTCCATGGTTTCGATCAGGCCGCTGAACTTGCCCACGTCGGTGTATACCCAGCGTTCGACCGCGGTACGCGACTTGCGGGCGATCAGCACCACTTCCGAGACCAGGAAGCCGGCGTTGGCGATCAGCGAACGACCCGGCTCGAGGATGATCTCCGGCAGCTCGTCGCCGAAGTCTTCCTTGAGGAAGCGGGTGATCTCCTCGGCGTAGGTCTCCAGGTCGTTGGTGCGCTGGATGTAGTTGGCCGGGAAGCCGCCGCCCATGTTGATCATCTGCAGGGTGATGCCGTCCTCTTCCTTGAGGCGCTCGAAGATCACCTTGACCTTGGCGATGGCGGCGTCCCACACGTCGATGTCGCGCTGCTGCGAGCCGACGTGGAAGGAGATGCCGTAGGGCACCAGGCCCAGCTGCTTGGCCAGGATCAGCAGGTCCAGGGCCATGTCCGGGTTGCAGCCGAACTTGCGCGACAACGGCCAGTCGGCCGAGGTGGAACCCTCGGTGAGGATGCGCACGTAGATCTTCGAGCCCGGTGCGGCCTTGGCGATGTTGCGCAGGTCCGCCTCCGAGTCGGTGGCGAACAGGCGCACGCCCTTCTCGAAGAAGTATCGGATGTCACGGGCCTTCTTGATGGTGTTGCCGTAGCTGATGCGCTCCGGGCCGACGCCGGCGCTCATGACCTTGTCCAGCTCGTAGATCGAGGCGATGTCGAAGTTGGAGCCCTTGTCGCGCAGCAGCTCGGTGATCTCGATGGCCGGGTTGGCCTTCACCGCGTAGTAGATCTTGGCGAAGGGAAAGCAGGACACCAGCTGATCGTAGGAATTGGCGATGGTCTGCTTGTCGATCACCACGAAGGGGGTTTCCTGGTGATCGGCGAACGCCTTCATGCGCTTGAAGGTTTCGGGTGCGAAATAGTCTTCGACCTTGATCGACATGCTCGGGACTCCAAATGGCAAAACGTTATCGGAAAGAGGGAGTGGCTCTGTTTTTCGAGCCGCGAACGCCTGATCAGTTTCCCCACTTTGGTTCGCCTACTTCCCAAGGCATGTCGCCGAGTCGCCGCAGTCGCAGCACCGGAGGCTCTTGCAGAATCATCATGGCCAGGCGCTTCGCCGCAGGCAGTAGACCGGCTACGGCAAGGCGGAGCAACAACGCCAGGGTGGTTCTGCAAGAGCCTCCGACTCTCTCGTCGTCAGTACTTGAGCCGGATGGATCGTTTCCAGCATGAGCGTTCGGGCGCGAACTTTAGGACCAAGATTCCGTGTTAGCAATCAAAAGTTGCCGCCGTTTTGCACCCGGTTGTCGCGTGTGTGAATGATTGTTTTCGATACGCAACGAAGCGTCAGAAATGCTGCACAAAAAAGCCCGCCAAGCGGGGCTCGGCGGGCCTTTAGCGCTATATACCCACCAAAGGGGTGGACTGACTCGTAGGGTGCGCCGTGCGCACCTTCGGCCGGCAACTCAGCGTAGCCCGGATGAAATCCGGGATTGCACGACACCTCCGCTCGGCCTCCTGACGGGGACTCAGGTCCCGAGCTGCCCGATGGCTTGTTCATGCCGCTACGCGGCCCTGGGGCCCATTCCTAATAGATAGCCTTCCCTCGAAGTGCTCCGCCTCCCTGGATCAAATGCGCCAGGCAACCCCCAGGCGCAACTCGCGCCCCGGTTCGTTGGAGCCGCGCACGCCCTCGTAGTCGGGGATGTGCTCGAAGTCCTCGTTGCTGGCATGGTCCAGGTATTCCTTGTCGAACAGGTTCTTCAGGGTCAGCGTCAGGGTCAGGCGGTCGTCGCCCAGGGCCAGCCACTCGGCGTACAGGTCGTGCACGCCGTAGCCGGGCTTCTCCACGGTGCCGACGCCGGTGTGCAGCGCGTCGATGGACTCGACGAAGCGGCCCTGCCAGCCGAACGACAGGGTGTCGCTGGCACGGTAGTCGGCGAAGGCGGTCCAGGTGTCGCCCAGGCTGGTGCCGAGGCCGTTGTACTCGTAGACGTTGAGGCGCTCGCCGTCCACCCGGGCGTCGTTGTGGTGATAGCTCAGCCCCAGGCTCAGGCGCTGCCAGTGGTAGGCGCTCTGCAGCAGCACGCCCTTGCTCTTCAGGTCGCCGACGTTGACGTACAGGTTGGGCCTGCCCAGCGGGTCGGCGATGGCGTCCTCAATGCGGGTGACGTAGCCCTTGGCGGACAGCTCCAGGCCGCCGTCGCGGTACTCGAAGCCCAGCTCGGAGGTCCGCGCCTTCTCGGCCTTGAGGCGCGGGTCGTTGCCGGACGAATCCAGCTTGAACGCGTCGCGCACCTGCGGGCCGCGCAGGGCGTGGGCGTGGCCGGCGAGCAGGGCCAGTTCCGGGGTCAGTTCGTAGCGCAGGCTGAGGTTGGGGCTGACGCCCTCCTCGTCGAAGCGCTGGCCGTCACGGTCGTCCAGCTTGTAGCGGTCGTAGCGCAGGCCGGCGCCGAGCAGCAGGCGCTCGGTGACCTGGTAGGCGTCCTGCAGGTAGAAGCCAGTGACACTGCCGTCCTCGCCGTCCAGCGAGCGGTCGCCGGCCGGGCCGAGGGTGCCGCGGTCGTCGCGGTAGTCGACGCCGTAGGTCAGGCTGTGGGCGCCGATGTGGCTGGTGTTGCGCAGGTCGAAGCCGTCGCTGCGGGTGGTGCCGTAGTACAGGCCCCAGCGGCCGTCCTGCTGCAGCTCGGTCTCGGTGTGGTAGGCGGTCAGCTCGACGTCCAGCAGCGGGTTGTCCTGGGGCCGGAAGCCGTAGTTGAGGGTCCAGGTCTCGCGCTCGGTACGCAGCGGATAGAGCGGGTTGAAGCCGCTGACGATCCACTGCGGACGCTGGGTGCGCTCGCCCTCGTCGTGGCGCTCCTCGTAGCTCAGGCGCAGGGTCTGCGCCTCGCTCAGCTTGCCGACCAGCTTGGCGTAGCCGAGCGTCTGCCGGGCGCCGGTGCCGAGCACGTCGTGGTTGCCGCCGTCCTCGTAGTCGTTCTGGTCCTGGTAGCTGGCCAGGGCCAGGGCGGACCAATCCTCGCTGAAGCGGCCGAACACGCTGGCGCTGGTCTTGTAGCCCTCGCCGTTGCTGAAATAGCCGCCCTTGAGCAGCGCGCCGGCCTGCTCGCCCTCGCGCAGCAGGTCGTCCGGGTCCTTGGTCACGAAGCGGATGGCGCCGCCCAGGGCGCCGGGGCCGGCGGTGGCGTCGCCGGTGCCGGCCTGCACCTCGGCGCGCTTGAGCAGTTCCGGCTCGATGCCGATGCGGCCGGTGTGGTGGAAGGTCTGCCCGGCCTGCTGGGCGCCGTCGATGCTGATGTTCAGCAGCGTGTCCTCGAGGCCGCGCAGGTACAGCTTCTGCGCCACGCCGGCGCCGCCGCCGACCGAGATTTCGGGGTTGGACTCGAACACGTCCTGCAGGTCGTTGGCCTGGAAGCGCCCCAGCTGCTCGGCCTCGACCGTCTCGGCGCGGTCGGTCTGGCCGGTGACAGCGGTGGCGGCCAGCTCCAGCGCCGGGTCGGTGGCGGCCTGGGCCATGCCGGCGGCGAGCACGGCGCTGGCCAGCAGGGAGAGGCGGAAGGGGCGGTACGGCATGGGGTTACCCTCGGCTTCGATGTGAATATTTCTCAACTGAGAAATGTTCGCCTCAAGCCGAGCGGCGAGGAAAACACTTTTACAACTGTTACGCACGCGGCAGGCGCAGCTCCAGCTGCAACCCGCCGCCGTCCAGGTTGCGCGCCAGGATGCGCCCGCCAGTGGCCTGCACCTGGCGTTCGGCCAGCGCCAGGCCCAGGCCGAAGCCGGCGCGCTCGCCGGAGGCGCGGAAGAACGGCCTGAAGATGCGCTCCAGCCATGGCTCGGGCACGCCCGGCCCCTGGTCGGCGACCGTCAGCCGGTAGGCGTCGCCGGCCTCGGCCAGCGCCACCCTCACCTCGCCGCCCGGCGGCGTGTGGTCCAGGGCGTTGCGCACCACGTTCTCGATGGCCTGGCCGAGGGCGCGGTGGCTGCTGCCGGCCAGCATGGCCTCGCCGGGAAGCTCGGCGACCAGGCGCCGGTCGGGGAACTCGAAGCGCGCGTCGTCGAGGATGCTGTCGACCAGGGCGGTGAGGTCGAGGGTCTCGTCGCGCAGCTCCGGGCGCTCGTTCTCCAGCCAGCCGAGGGTCAGGGCGTCCTCCACCAGGCGGCGCATCTCGCCGCACTCGCCGCGGATACGCTCCAGCAGGCGGCGGTTGCCCGGCTCCTGCTCGGCCAGGCTGACCGCCATCTCGATCCGCGTCAGCGGCGTGCGCAGCTCGTGGGACATGTCCGCGAGGCGCTGGCGCTGGTCGATGATCAGCTGCCCGGTGCGCTCGGCCATGGCGTCGAAGGTCCCCGCCAGGCTGGCCAGCTCGTCGTTGCGCGACCCCAGCAGCGAGCGCACGCGCACGCCGTAGCCACCGTCGGCGAACTGGCGGGTGGCCTGTTCCAGCCGGCCCAGCGGCTGCATCAGGTGGCGATAGAGCAGCCAGCACACGCCGACCAGCGTGGCCAGCGGCACCACGAACTGCAGTAGCAGCCAGACGTAATGCCAGTACAGGCCGGGGCGCATGCGCTGCGGCAGGATGATCAGGAAGTGGGTCCTGCCGTCGGCGAACGGCAGGTCCATGATCGGGTTTTCCGGGAAGTACAGATGGATCTTCCACGACACGTCGCGGCCCAGGCTGAAGCCTTCGTGGAAGCGCTCGTTGAGTACGCCCGCCAGCGGCCGCACTTCGGACTCGACCACCGCCGCCCAGGTCTGCTCCTGCTGTTGCAGGGTCTCCAGCCAGCGCGCCAGGGCGTCGTGGTCGCCGGCCTGGTACAGCGCCTCGGCCTGGGCGCCGTAGTGCTTGAGCGTGCGCTGGTGCTCGGGGTCGATGAAGCTCATGCGCTCCTCGGTCTGCCAGGCCAGCCTGGCGATCAGCCAGAACAGCAGCACGCTGCCGAGGGCGATCACGATGCACAGCTTCCAGAACAGTTGGCGCTTCATGCGAAGACGTACCCGCGGCCGTGCAGGGTCTGCAGGCGGTCGGCGGCCAGCCCGGCCTCGGCCAGGCGCCGGCGGATACGGCTGACGTGCATGTCCAGGCCACGGTCGTAGCTGCTGTATTCGCGCTCCAGCACCACGCGGTAGAGGTAGGGCTTGCTCAGCGCCTCGCCGCGCTGGCTGACCAGCTGCCACAGCAAGCGGAACTGGATCGGCGTCAGCGCCAGCTCGCGCTCGCCGACCCGCGCCTGCAGGGCGTGGCGGTCCAGGTGCAGGTCGTCCACCCGCAGGTCGCCGGGCTGCGCGCCTCTGCCCGCCTCGGCCGGGCGGGTACGGCGCAGTACCGCGTCGATGCGCAGCTGCAGCTCGGTGATGTTGAACGGCTTGGGCAGGTAGTCGTCGGCGCCGTGGCGCAGACCGCGGATGCGCTCCTCCTCCGCGCCGCAGGCGGTGAGCATGATCACCGGCGTCTGCTGCTGCTCGCGCAGGCGGCGCAGCACCACCAGGCCGCTGATGTCCGGCAGCAGCACGTCCAGCAGCACCAGGTCCGGCGGCTCGTCCAGCGCCATGGCCAGCCCGGCCTCGCCCAGGTGGCTGCAGCGGGTGGCGTAGCCCTGGCCGCGCAGCAGCTCGCCGAGCTGGGCGCACAGGGTGGTGTCGTCCTCGATGATGAGGATGCGGGCCAGGTGGCTGGTCATGAGGGAACGTCCGGAATCGAAGGAGAACGATTCTCATGCAGAAGCGGGCAAACTGCAAAGTATCCGGTGCCCGCCGAAAGCGCCGCGGCCGGGAAGACGCTCCCTCCTTCCCGAGCCGCCAGCAGGGAAACCGAGGGACAGTCCCCGGGCTTTCCTCGATACGACTGGCTTCGGCGCCGTCGCAGCCTTATTGCCGTGCGCCCTGCGGCGCTCGCCCGAGCGACATGGCGACCACGGCAGCCACCAGTGCCGCGCCTGCGACCAGAGCTGCGGCCGAGCCCCAGCCATACGCCTGTATCGCACTGCCGATGGCGATGGGGCCGACGATCTGGCCCAGGTTGTTGCCCTGGATGATCAGGCCCAGCACGACGGGCACGAGGCCCGCCGTGGGTGCCGCGATCGGCGCGGCGGACAGCAGCGCCGCGGGGATCAGCCCGCCCACGGCCGAGAAGACGACACAGAGCATGAAGGTGGCGGTGTCCGGCAGCACCGGCAGGAAGATGCCGAGGCTGGCGAGGCCCATCGTCAGGCTCGCGCCCGCGAGAAGGGTGGCCCGCGCCGTGCCGCGCGACAGCAGAACGCCCGCGGCCAGGTTGCCGAGGATATTCGCCGCTGTCGCGAGCGCGCTCAACAGGCCGGCGCTGCTGTGCGTCACCTCCATGCGCTCCATGAGCAGCACGGGCAGAAAGCTGAACAACGCGAAGAACATCAGGCTGTAGAGCGCGAACATGGCCGCGAGCAGCACGGGCTTCCTGGCCCTGAAGACATCGATAGCAGTCGTGTTCAGGCTTCGCCATGACCAGCGCTGCCACGCACCGGTGAGCGGAATCACAAGAGGCACCAGCAGGCAGACCAGCAGGGCCAGCCCGCCGCTGGTCCACCAGATCGCCCGCCAGCTCCCGAACAACGGCCCCGCGAGCATGGCGACCGCCATGCCCACCGGCATGAAGCAGCTCCAGAGGGCGAACGCGAGATCGCGATGGGAGGGCCCGGTCACCTGGGCCAGGATCGACGGCGCCGCGACCGTGATCAGGAGAAAACCCGCGCCCTCGACCACCCTCGACAGCAGGAGCGTCGACAGGGACGCGGCCACGGCGCCGAGTGCCGCGCCGAGGGTCGTCGTGAGCAGACCCAGGATCAGGATGCGCCGGCCGCCAAAGCTCGCGACCAGGGCTCCGGTGGGTATGCCGCCGACCAGTCCCAGCACGGCGAAGATTCCCGTCAGCCAGCCGATGCCCGCCAGACCGATGCCCAGGTCCGCCTGCAGCATGGGCGCCGCGATCACGGCCTTGCCCACCTGCAGCGCCGCCACGACGCCGGCGCCGACGATCAGCGCTACGCTGGCCCAGCGGGTCGACGTGGCTTGCGCTGCGTGCGCCGCGCCGGCCATCACGCCGCCTCTTGCCTGCGCCCGGCGACCAGCGCGCGGGCGATCCCGGCGACATGCCGGCCCTGGAAACGGGCGCCAGCCAGCTCGTTGTCACTCGGCTGGCGATCGCCGCCAGCACCGTCGTCGGCGAGCGTCGAGGCACCATAGGGGCTGCCGCCGGTGACTTCGTCCATCCGCAGCTGGCCCTTGAAGCTGTAGGGCAGGCCGACCACCAGCATGCCGAGGTGCAGGAGCACGGTGTGCGTGGACTGGATGGTGGTTTCCTGACCGCCATGCTGGCTCCCGGTCGAGGTGAAGACGCTGCCCACCTTGCCGACGAACCTGTCTTCGGCCCACAGCCTGCCGGTCTGATCGAGGAAGTTCTTCATCTGTGACGCCATGTTCCCGTAGCGGGTCGGCGTGCCGATGATGATCGCGTCGTAGTCGACAAGCTCGGCGACGGTGGCGACCGGGGCCTTCTGGTCGGCCTTGTAGCCCGCGCGCTTCGCGGCCGCTTCCGGTACGAGTTCGGGAACGCGCTTCAGATCCACCGACGCACCCGCTTGGCGCGCGCCTTCCGCGACCGCGGCGGCCATCGTCTCGATATGGCCATAGGAGGAGTAATAGAGCACCAGGACCTTGGTCATTGGGATTGCCTCGCAGGTTGTGATGGGGTGCTCCAAGAGTGCTCCCTCTGGCTGTTCGACATAAGCGATATAATCTTCATCAAGTCGATCAATTGAGGTGAACATGCTGGATGCACTGACTCTCGACCAGATGCGGACCTTCGTGACCGTCGCCGACGCCGGCAGTTTTCGCGCCGCCGCCAGCAAGCTGTACCGGGTGCAGTCGGGCGTGAGCGTGGCGATCGGCAATCTGGAGGCGCAGCTCGGCGTCCTGCTGTTCGACCGCTCCGGGCATCGGCCGGTGTTGACGGCGGAAGGCAGGGTGCTGCTCGGCAATGCCCGCGACATCCTGCTGCGCGTCGATGCGATGCGGGCCAAGGCGCGCGGACTGGGCGACGGCCTGGAGCTGGAACTGCCGCTTGCCGTCGACACGCTGTTTCCGATCCAGCAGGTCGGCGTGGCGATCGCCCGGATGCGCGCCATCTACCCCTCGGTCACGGTCAGGGTCGTGGTCGAGCCTCTAGGCGGTCCGCTGCAGGCGCTCAAGGAAAAGCGCTGCACGCTCTCCATCATGGTGGGCGAGGACTTCCGCGACCCGCGCATCACCTTCGAGGCCCTGTCCTCTGTCTCGCAGGTCGTGGTGGTGGCCGCCGGGCATCCGCTGGCCAGGCAGGAGGCCGGCCAGCCGATCGGGGTCATGGAACTGGCCGATCACCTCCAGATCGTGCTCTCCGATCCCTCTCGCGTCTCCGAGGGCCGCGACTTCGGCGTGATCTCGCCGCAGACCTGCCGGGTCAACACCCAGGATGCCAAGCACGCCCTCATCCTGGCGGGCGTCGGCTGGGGGCGGCTGCCGCTGTGGCTGGTACAGAGTGATCTGGACGAAGGCCGGCTGCTGCGGCTGAGGACCCACTCGCTGGGACGCGAGGGCGAATCCGTATCGGAGGCTTACCTGGCCCACCGCCTCGACGAACCGATGGGCCCCGCCGCCCGCGCGCTGGCCGAGGCGCTGGTGGCACTCAACGCATAGCGCCCTCGCAACGACACGGCGAACCCTGGCGATCGGGTGCCGGCATGATGGCTTCCGGGGAGCGAGCCGAACGCGTTCGGGTAAAAAGGCGGAGGCCAGGGGCGAGCCCCTGCCCCCCGCGAAAATCAACTGCGCACGAACGCGAGCAGATCGTTGTTGATGGTGTCGGCGTTGACCGTCGGCATGCCGTGGGAGAAGCCCGGGTAGATCTTCAGGGTGCTGTTGCCGAGCAGCTTCGCGGACAGAACGCCGGCGTTCTCGTGGGGGACGATCTGGTCGTCGTCGCCGTGCATCACCAGCACGGGGATGGTGATGCGCTTGAGGTCGTCGGTGAAGTCGGTCTGGGAGAAGGCGACGATGCCGTCGTAGTGAGCCTTGGCGCCACCCATCATGCCCTGCCGCCACCAGTTCCAGATGATCCCTTCCGACGGCTTGGCGCCCGGGCGGTTGTAGCCATAGAACGGCCCCGCCGGAATGTCGTGGTAGAACTGCGCGCGGTTGGCGGCGAGCTGGGCCTGGAGGTCGTCGAACACCTGCTTCGGCAGGCCGCCCGGGTTGCTCTCGGTCTTCACCATCAGCGGTGGCACCGCGCTGATGATCGCCGCCTTGGGCACGGGGTCCTGCGGGTGGCGCACGATGTAGCGGACCACCTCGCCGCCGCCGGTGGAGTGGCCGACGTGGATGGCCTTCTGTGCGCCCAGGTGCTCGACGACCGCGGCGACATCGTCGGCGTAGTGGTCCATGTCGTGGCCGTCCCAGACCTGGCTGGAGCGCCCGTGGCCGCGGCGATCGTGAGCGATCACCCGGAAGCCCTGCGCCAGGAAGAAGAGCATCTGCGCATCCCAGTCGTCGGCGCTGAGCGGCCAGCCGTGGTGGAAATAGATCGCCTGGGCGTCGCGTGGGCCCCAGTCCTTGTAGAAGATCTCAACCCCGTCCTGCGTTGTGACGTATCCCATAGTCGTTTCTCCTATGTGATGTGGAGACTGACGATCGACAGCATGCTGGCCGATCGTGTTTCGCTCATGGTCCGAGCGGTCGCTCCTGCGCTGGGTCTGGATGGGGACGCCGCAGAAGGCATCGCTGCCCGCCCCGCCCATCCGCCACGGCCCCGGCGATCCGTTCCGGGTTTCCCGGAGCGCTTGCGCACTTGGCCGCGTTTCGACTGTAGGTTTAAAGTAAACTTTAATGTCAACGCCTTTCGAGAGTGTGGGATATGAAAATCGGAGAACTGGCGAAGCTCAGCGGCCTGACGGCTTCGCGCATCCGCTTCTACGAGTCGAGCGGCCTGATCAGGTCGGTGGAGCGCAAGGCGAACGGCTACCGTGATTACGGTCCCGAGGCGGTATGGATTCTGGAGATCATCGCCGGCGCGCAGAACGCCGGCTTCTCGCTGGAGGAGATCCGCAACCTGCTGCCGGTCAGTTCCGATGCCTGGCGGCATGACGAGCTGCTGGAGAGCCTCAAGCGCAAGGTGGGCGAGATCGAAATGCTGCAGAAGCGCCTGGAGCAGAACAAGGCGCAACTGCTGATCGTCATTGAAGGCATCGAGACCAAGCCCGAGGGAATGCGCTGCGCCGACAACACGCAACGGCTGCTGAACCGCTTTCGCGAAGACGGGCAGGAGGAAAAGGCGACGGGCGAAAGCTCGACCCCGGTCTGAAGCGCGATCAGGTCAGGCCATCATGGCCTGACCTTCCTCGAATCCGTGCGGACTCAATCGCGTTCCAGCATGGCCTTCAGGGGCTCCGGGGAATACAGAGCGCTCTGGAATTCCGGCACATACTCGTACTTCATCATTTTCCCCAGACCCAGGGATTCGATGTAGGCGGACAGGCTACCGTCGTTCAGGGTGAGCTTCACCGCCTCCTCGCTCGAACTCGACGCATGGCTCTGCTGGCGCGAAATCGCATAGCCGTAGGCCAGTTCGCCGTCGTGGCCGATGTTGGTGAAGCTGTTGGTGACCATCTCGATCTCGTCCGAGAGGTCGTCGAGCTTCTCGCCCTCGAAGGTGACGTCGACCTTCCCCGTCTCCTTGTCGATGATCTCGAAGACGACCGACTTGTCGGTCTCGCGGTAGTTGATCTCGGTCAGCCACTTCGGCAGGTTGTAGCCGACCACGCCCCGCACTTCGGCCAGCTCCGTGTTCACCGGCAGCTTGAGCACGTAGCCCCAGAAGTCCTTGGACATGGCCTGGCCGACCAGGGTGACGGGCCCCAGGTTGGAGTTGCCGGGCTTGTTGGTGACGATCGACAGCGCGATCTCGTTGTAGCTGTCGTTGTCGCAGTATTCGTAGGCGTAGGCGGTGAACGCCACCAGGCCCCGGCCTGGCCACACCTGAAGCGGCTGGACCTGCTCCAGGACCTCGGCGGGCATCAGCTCCCTCAGCCTGTCGATGTCCGCCGTGAACACCGCCGTCACCCGGTTGTTCTTGTAGTAGAAGTTGGGTGAATACGACTCGAAGCCCATGTCGACCTTGGTCTTCTTCAGTTCCCGGAACCAGCTCAGGTCGATGTCCGGAGCCTCGGCGGCGATCACCGACAGCGGCGGGTTCGACTCATAGCGGTCGTACAACCCGCCCGCCACCACGCTCACGTCACGGCCGCCAAGGTTGGTCCTGCCGTCGAGCTGGGCGGCGTCGAGGGAGCCCTCCGCCCATGAGGAAGCTGCAACGGCACTCAGCAGCACGCCCGTGATCACCGCAATATTTCCGAGTTTCATTCTCTGTCTCCGCTTGCGCTATGGCTGATATGCGAGCAGAACCCAGGTTGTCTGCGTCGCCCTGGCACACCCGTGAGAGGCCAGCTGCGCGCACCCTAACGTTGAACTGAACTTCAAGGTCAAGCGTATGCCTGGGGCTTTATTCATTGCGATTCGTGTCAGCGATAAACGACCGGGAACGACGCACCCGGAGCGCCCGTGCCGGCTCCCGGGCGTCATTGACATTGAATTTAACTTCAAGGTTACCGTTCGGCACCTACCCGGGCGGGCAGCGGCACGCCCTTGGCCATGCAGGAGCCTCCCATGGAAAAGCAGATGAACTGGATGATCTACGGCGCGTACGGCTACACCGGCGAGCTGATCGCCCGCGAAGCGGTGCGGCGCGGCTACCGGCCGGTGCTGGCCGGCCGCAGCCGCGCCAAGGTCGAGGCGCTGGCCGGCGAACTCGGCCTCGAAGCGCGCCACTTCGACCTTGACGACGCGTCGCGGCTGGACGCGCAGCTCGCGGGCTGCGAACTGGTGATGCACTGCGCCGGCCCCTTCTCCGCCACCGCGGCGCCGATGATGGAGGCCTGCCTGCGCGCCCGCTCCCATTACCTGGACATCACAGGCGAGATCCCGGTGTTCGAGCACGCCCAGACGCTGAACGAACTTGCACGCTCCGCCGGCGTGGTGATCTGCCCTGGCGTGGGATTCGACGTGATCCCCACCGACTGCGTGGCCGCCGCGCTCAAGGCCGCCCTGCCCGATGCGACCCATCTCGCGCTGGGCTTCGACACCCGCTCCAGCATGTCGCCCGGCACTGCCAAGACCTCCATCGAGGGGCTGGCGCAGGGCGGCAAGGTGCGCCGCGACGGCAAGATCGTCCAGGTGCCGCTGGCCTACCGGGTGCGCCGCATCGACTTCGGCGACGGCGAGAAGCCCGCCATGACCATTCCGTGGGGCGATGTCTCCACCGCCTACCACACCACCGGCATCCCCAACATCGAGGTGTTCGTGCCCGGCTCCCCGGGCATGATCCGTGGCGCCAGGTTTGCCAACCTGATCCGGCCGCTGCTGGGGCTGCCCTGGGTACAGCGGCAGCTGAAGGCCCGCATCGGCAGGAAGGTCACCGGGCCGGACGACGGCAAGCGCGCCGGGTCGGGCACCTGGGTCTGGGGCGAGGCGCGCAACGCCCGTGGCGAGCGCAAGGTGGCCCGGCTGCGCACGGTCAATGTCTACAGCCTGACCGTCACCGGCGCGCTGGCGGTGATCGGCTACCTGATGCAGATGCGGCCGGCCGGCGGCGCCTACACCCCGGCCAGGCTGCTGGGCCCCGACCTGGTGACCAGCCTGCCCGGGTCCGGCGAACTGCGCATCGAGTGAGGCACGACCCCGGCACGTGGATGCCGCCGTCCGGGGCCGCGAAGAAGGTCTTGACATTAAAGTAAACTTTAATCTTAAGGTCGCACCACCATCACACGAGGTAGTGCTTCATGGGCGTTTTCGACGAGTTGACCCTCCCCAACGGCTCGCGCATGCCGAACCGTATCGCCAAGGCCGCCATGGAAGAGAACATGGCCGACGACGACCAGGCGCCATCCGAGAAGCTGATGCGCCTGTACCAGGCATGGGCCGATGGCGGCGCCGGGCTGATCATCACCGGCAACGTGATGGTCGACGGCCGCGCCATGACCGGCCCCGGCGGCGTGGTGCTGGAAGATGACCGGCAGCTGGAGAAGTTCAAGCGCTGGGCCCGGATCGGCCGCTCCAGGGGCGCGCAGTTCTGGCTGCAGATCAACCACCCCGGCCGCCAGATGCAGGCCAACCTCGGGCAGAAGACCTGGGCGCCCTCGGCCATCCCGCTGGACCTGGGCATGATGTCGAAGCACTTCAACACCCCCTATGCGATGACGCCGGAGGTCATCCATGAGGTGATCCGCCGCTTCGCCCGCACCGCCCGGCTCGGCGAACTGGCCGGCTTCACCGGCGTGGAGATCCACGCGGCCCACGGCTACCTGCTGAGCCAGTTCCTGTCGCCCCTGACCAACCGGCGGACGGATGAATGGGGCGGCTCCCTGGAGAACCGGGCGCGCCTGCTGCTGGAGATCGTCAGAGCCGTGCGGGCCGAGGTTTCCCCCGGGTTCTCGGTGGCCGTCAAGCTCAACTCCGCGGATTTCCAGCGCGGCGGTTTCAGCGCCGAGGACGCCGAGCAGGTGGTACGGCTGCTCAATGGCCAGGGCGTCGATCTGGTCGAGCTGTCGGGCGGCAGCTACGAGGTGCCGGCCATGCAGGGCGAGGCCCGCGACGGCCGCACCCTGGCGCGGGAGGCCTACTTCCTGGAGTTCGCCCGCGATATCCAGAGGGTCGCGACGATGCCGGTGATGGTCACCGGCGGCATCCGCCGCCGGCCGGTGGCCGAGCAGGTGATCGACAGCGGCGTCGCCATGGTCGGCATCGGCACGGCCCTGGCCATCGACCCCGACCTGCCACGCGACTGGCGCCAGGGCAAGGACAGCGCCCCGCAGCTGCCGCCCATCACCTGGAAGAACAAGACCCTGGCCTCCCTGGCCAACATGGCGGTGGTCAAGTTCCAGCTGCGCAAGCTCAGCCTGGACAAGACACCCAATCCCGGGGTGTCGCCGCTGCGCGCGCTGATCATGCAGCAGCTGGCCAACGCCTCGCGCACCCGCCAGTACCGGCGCTGGATGGCCCGGCGCACGCGCTGACGGCCGCGGCGCACGCCGGCTCGCCTGCCCTGCCACAGCGGGGCCGGGCAGTGTGAGCCGGCACACAGGCTGGCCGCCGCGCCGGCCGGCGCGGGGCGTTTCGGCTTGTCCGATGCGGGTGCGGGAAGCGATGATGCCCGCCCCGTTTTTCAGGAGCCCGCCGATGCTCAACCTCGTCGCCGCCTTCATCAGCCTGACCACCCTGCTCACCTACGTGAACTACCGGTTCATCAGGCTGCCCCCGACCATCGGCGTGATGGCCACCGCGCTGGTCTTCTCGGCCCTGCTGCAGGTGGTCAGCCTGGCCGGCTTCCCGGTGCTGGAGCTGGAGATGCAGCGGCTGATCCGCGACATCGACTTCTCCGAAATCCTCATGACATGGTTCCTCCCGGCCCTGCTGTTCGCCGGCGCGCTGCACGTCAATCTCAACGACCTGCGCAGCTACAAATGGCCGATCGGCCTGCTGGCCACCTTCGGCGTGCTGCTGGCGACCGCCATCATCGGCGGCCTGGCCTGGTTCATCTTCGACCTGATGGGCTGGCAGATTCCCCTGCTCTACTGCCTGCTGTTCGGCGCACTGATCTCGCCGACCGACCCCATCGCGGTGATGGGCATCCTCAAGTCCGCCGGCGCGCCCAAGCCGCTGGCGACCACCATCGTCGGCGAGTCGCTGTTCAACGACGGCACCGCCGTGGTGGTGTTCAGCATCCTCCTGGCGATCCTGCTCAGCGGCCACACGCCGACCTTCGGCGAGGTGAGCTGGATGTTCGCCAAGGAAGCCATCGGCGGCGTGCTGTTCGGCATGGCCATCGGTGGCGCGACCCTGCTGATGATGCGCGGCATCGACCAGTACCAGGTGGAGGTCATGCTGACCATCGCCCTGGTGTTCGGCGGCGCGGCGCTGGCCAGGGCGCTGCACGTGTCCGGCCCGATCGCCATGGTGGTGGCCGGCCTGATCATCGGCAACTACGGCCGCCAGCACATCATGTCCGACGAGACGCGGCGCTACATCGACAAGTTCTGGGAGCTGATCGACGAAATCCTCAACGCCCTGCTGTTCGCCCTGATCGGCCTGGAGCTGCTGCTGTTGCCGTTCTCCTGGCTGCACATCGGCGCGGCCTGCCTGCTCGGCGCCGCCGTGCTGGCCTCGCGCCTGGTCACCGTGGCACCGCCGATCTTCCTGCTGCGCCGGCTCGGCCACCCGGCGCCGCTGGGCACCATCCGCATCCTGGCCTGGGGCGGCCTGCGCGGCGGTGTCTCGGTGGCGCTGGCGCTGTCCCTGCCGCTGGGCCCGGAGCGCGACCTGCTGCTGACCCTGACCTACATCGTGGTGCTGGTGTCGATCCTGCTGCAGGGCTTGTCCATCGGGCCGCTGGTCAAGCACATCTACAAGGGCCACACACCGCCACCGGCACAATCCGAATAGCGGGCTCAGGGGGAGACTTCCTAGAATTTCAGTGCCAACCGCAATCGGCCGAAAGGCAGACCCGGGATACGGGTCTGCCAATCAACAAAAACAAGAAAGAGGCCTCCGATGTCAGCACTGAGAAACCTCCGCATCAGTACCCGAGTGACCCTGCTGGTCAGCGCCATGGCCATGCTCCTGGTGATCCTGAGCCTGTGGTTCAGCAACGTGCTGCAACGGAGCCTGTACCAGGAAAAGATGGCGGGCGTGGCGACGGCGCTCAATACCGCCTCCAACATCCTGGAGCACTACGAGCGGCAGGTCCGGCTCGGGCAGATAAGCCTCACCGAGGCCAAGCAGCAGGCTGCCGAGGTGATCGGCACCATCCGTTACCTGGGCGACCACTACCTGTGGGTGACCAACCTCGATCACGTGGTGGTGATGCACCCCACCTCCCCCAACCTGAACGGCCGGGAGGTCTTCGACTTCAAGGACGCCGAAGGCCGGCTGTTCGTCCGCGACATCATCAGCGGCGTCAGGGAACACGGCAGCACCCTCGTCGAATACTCCTTCCCGCGCCCGGGCTCGACCGTGGCCGAGCACAAGGTTTCGGAGGCCCGCCTGTTCGCGCCCTGGGGCTGGGTGCTGGTCAGCGGTCTCCACCCGCAGGACGTCCGGGACATCGTCAACCAGGTGCTGGTCGGCCCGGCCGTCGCCGCCGGCCTGGCCCTGGCGGCCATCGGCCTCCTCGCGTGGCTGTTCGCCAGCAGCATCGTCCGGCCACTGGCCGAGACCGCGGGCGCGCTGGCCGGCGCCACCCGGGGCGTGACCGACCTGAGCCTGCGCCTGCCGGTCACGGGTGACGACGAACTGACCCGAATGTCCGAGAGCTTCAACCACCTGATGCAGGCCGCGCATCAGATAACCTGCGGCATGGCCGAGGCCAGCAACCACGTCTCGGCGACCAGCGACAGGCTTGAGGCGATCACGTCCCAGGCCAGGCAGGGCATGGAGAACCAGCAAGGCGAGACGGACAGCCTGGCGACCGCCATGAGCCAGATGGTGGCGACGGTGCAGGAGGTGGCCCAGAACACCTCGACGGCCGCCACCGCCACACAGACGGCCGAACAGCAGGCCATCCATGGGCACGAAGTCGTGAAGGCGACGATCGGCTCGATCCAGGACCTCACCCGCGCCCTGGCCGGCAGCGCCTCCGTCGTCGAGCAACTGGCGGGGGACTCCGCCAGGGTCGAGAGGGTGCTGGATGTCATCACGTCCATCGCCGAACAGACCAACCTGCTGGCCCTCAACGCCGCCATCGAAGCGGCCAGGGCCGGCGAGCATGGCCGGGGCTTCGCCGTGGTGGCCGACGAGGTGCGCACCCTGGCCATGCGCACCCAGGCATCGACCCTGGAGATCAAGGAAATCATCGAGCGCGTGCAGCATGGCGCGCGCCGGGCGACCGAGCAGCTCTCGGCCAACGTCGACGCCGCGGAACGGCCGGTACAGGATTCGGCCCGCGCCGGCCAGGCGCTGGAGCAGATCATCGACTCGGTGACCACCGTCAACCAGATGACCCTGCAGATCGCCAGCGCGGCGGAGCAGCAGGCGGCCACCGCGGAAGAGATCAACCGCAGCATCACCCGCATCCACGATGCGACCATCGTCGGCGTCGACGCGCTGCAGCAGACCCGCCAATCCTGCACCGAGCTGCTCGAACTCTCCCACCGCCTGCATGACCAGGTCGACAAGCTGAAGGTCTGAAGCGCGGCATCGTCGATGGGCAGCGCCGCGATGGTCCAGCCGGTTCAGTCCCGCTCCGCGGGCAGCCCGAGGCAGTTGGCAGACACGGTCAGCAGTTCGTCCCTGAGCTTGTCGTGGAAGAAGTGCGGATCGAACAGGATCGAACGGTGGATCAGCGACTCGACGATGCATTCGACGACATACAGCGCCTGGCGCACATCGGGCCGGGGCACCTCCTGGCCGCACGCATGCAGATGCGCCTCCAGCACGCTGATCAGCGCGCCGGAGACGCGCTCGAAGTGATGCGGCTTGCTGAGCCTGCCCAGGTGCTCGATCAGCACCCGCTGCAGAGGAATGTTCATCGCGTAGCTTTCGTGGATCGAGTCGACGAAGACCGCCAGCGCGGTCATCACCTCGCAATCCTGCGATGCCCGCAGCCGCTGCTCGACATGCTCCAGCATCCGGTCGCAGTGGCGCTTGATCAGGCAGGCCAGCAAGGCGTCCTTGTTGGAGAAATACTCGTACAGCGAACCGACGCTGACACCTGCCAGCTCGGCGATCCTGGTGGTGCTGGTCTTCTCGAATCCATCGCGGGCGAACAGGATGGCGGCGGCTTCCAGAATGGCATCGACGGTCATCATCGAACGATGCTGCCGGGGCGTGCGGCGCGACCTGGGGTCAGGCCGGGGACGGCTGAAAGTCATGAAAATACCCGCATGGTTCTTCTTGTTGTTCGGCCGGCGGCAACCGCCATCGCCCTTGCGGCGCAACCTTACCCGGCGGGGAAAAACAGAGATTGTAATTTTTGATGATCCACTCCCAGATGGCGGCAAAACAGCCAAGGATGGCTACTGGCCACCAGCCACGTGGGGTACATTCCAGACACGACCGCTTCCGCCAGGACAGTCAACGCAGATGCATGCCTATCACCGCCACCTCAAAGACGCGCTCATGTATCCCTGGAGCAAGCGCACCCTGTTCCTCGGACCGCTGCCCGCGCCGGTCCAGGTGGCCTACGGTGCCGCCACGCTGGTGGTCAGCCTGGGCGACGCGATCTGCTTCAGCGCCGGCAAGCGCGTCGTGCGCTGCCACAGCTTCGTGATTCCGGCAGGCTTGTGCGTGACGATCGACGCCCGCAGCGAGGTGGTCGCCATCTGCCACCTGGACGTCCTGGGCGAGGACTACCTGCGCATCAGCGGCTGTCTGCGGGACGAGTCCGAGGGGGTCGGTATCGAGCTGCGCGACGAAGCGGACTTCAGGGACCAGTTCAGCTCCCTGTACAACCAGCCGGCCGGCTCCGACGATGCCTATCGGCACCTGGATCGCCTGCTCGAATACGGCTACGCGAACGGTGATGCCGCCTCGGCCATCGACGGGCGTATCAGCCACGTGGTCGCGCGCATCAGGCAGAGCTTTCAGGAGAACCTGCCCGTGGCGGCGCTGGCCGAGATGACGGAACTGTCGGTGCCCAGGCTGGTGCAGCTGTTCAAGCTGCAGACGGGCGTGCCCATTCGCCGCTTCCGTCTCTGGCACCGGATGTACGAGTCCGTGATCTCGATCGGGCGGGGCGAGAACTTCACGGATGCGGCACTGAACGCGGGATTCTCCGACCTGCCCCACTACAGCAACTATTTCTGCTCCATGTGGGGCCTGCCGCCCAGCCGCCTGTTCGGCAAGGGCATGCATGCGAGGATCTTCCTGCCGTCCGGGCACGACGCCGCCTGAGCGCTGTCGCTGAAACGACAAGGCCGGCCCTGTCGCCAGGGCCGGCCTTGTCACGGTGCATCAGTACGGCTGGTAGCAGACGATCATCCAGGTGGCCAGCAGGCCGCACAGCAGCGAGCCGGTGTAGACATTGCCCGTGCGTCGGTAGCAGTAGGTCGACACCACGCTGGTCACGGCGAACAGCGGCAGGTAGCCGTTGCCCAGGATGACCATCAGGGTGTCGTAGCCCACCTCGCCGATGTACGGCTGGCCGGTGAGATACAGGGAGCCCATCTGCGCGCCGATGACCAGTACCACCCCCAGGGCATTCACCACGAACAGCGCCAGCGTCCAGAACAGGTTGTTGCGCAGGTCGCTGCCGAAATCCTTCAGGCGCAGCCAGCCGAACGCCAGCAGGTTGTTGACGAAGAAGATCGCAGTGAAGGGGATGACATAGACGAGCGCGGTGACCACGCGATGGGGCTCCATCGGCCTGATCAGCAGCATCCACCAGCGTACGTCCACGTGCCAGAAGCCGTAGACCCAGGCCAGGAGCGCATAGCCGCCCGCCACCGTGATCGCCGCCAGCGCCAGCGCCCTGGCCAGGTAGCGCCAGCTGAACGCCATGGCCGTGGGATGGGTGGACAGCCCGTAGCTCAGCAAGGTTTCGCCACGCTTGCGGCCGACCAGGAAGTGCCAGAGGACGAACAGGCCGAGGAACCCCGCCTGAATCGCACCGAAATAGACGATCGAGGTATTGGCGAACATCAGGGGGAAGGTCTCGCTGACGCCCAGGTGATGCATCGCCCACATCTGCAGCGGCACCAGCAGCAGCGCCACCGCCGTGACCACGAGCACCGAGCAGGCGAGGTACACCAGCGGCGACTGCGCCTTCCTGGCGCTGGCCGGCTGGACGATGGAGTCGAACGGCGCCGTCGCCAGCAGCCGGATCAGCAGGCCCAGCATGAACAGGATCAGGCCGACATAGGCCACCAGGCTGGCGGCCTCCTTGTAGGGCCACACCTGGTCCATCGGGTCCCGCTCCAGCGGGGCCGGCGAAGACAGCTGGAACATGCGCAGGACGTTGGCGATGGCCGTACCGGACTGGTGTACCCCCGCATGGGTCTCGGCCGACTGGGTGGCGATGCGCCCCGTGCCATTGGCGAAGTCGCCATAGGCCCGGCCCAGCACGACCCGCTCCTCCGTGCCGAACGGTCCCTTCAGCCAGTGGCTGTCGACGAAGTCGGCCGCCTTCTTGCGGTCGAAGTAGTTGATCCCCACGAACTCGTCGTACTTGCCGAACTCGACGCCGAAGTTGAAGCCCGCATCCATCGGGATGGTCGGCGCGCCGAGCATGAACCCGGCCTCGTGGCCGCCCTGGGACGATCCCGCCACCACCACGGTCCTGGCCATCCCGCGATTCTCCATGGCCGCCGTGATCACCGACCAGCCGCCCATGGAATGCCCGAGCAGGCCGACGTTGTTGCGGTCGACGAATGACAGGCCATGGACATAGCGCAGCATATCGCCGACGCCCCTGCTGCCGTCCCCGGGAATGACCTGCGAGCCGCCATGGCCGGACAGGTCGGGAGCCAGCACCACGTAGCCCCGCCTGGCGAACTCGAGGCTGAAATTGGTCATGACCTCCTTCTGGTTCACATAGCCGTGGGCAATCACCACCGCCGGTGCCGGCGCGCGATCGCTGACACCCTTGGGAATGAACATCAGCGCGCTGAGGCGGGCGCCGTTCTTGCCGGCGATCACCACATCGACGACCTCTATCGCGCCGTTGCCCGACTGGAGGCGCGAAGCGGCGAAGCTGCCCAGCAGCACGAGCAGCAAGCCCAATACGAGTAGCCTGGAATTCTTCATGATCGGTTTTCACCCAATGACATCGTGACGTTTCTTCACCTTCTGCGGCCGGTGGCCGGGTCAGAAGGCGTGCGTGAACTGGACGCTGAAACGGTTATCGATCTTCGGGCCTTCCTTGACGCGAACGTCCTGCAGGTATTGCACGTGCAGGAACTGGTTGGGGGCCAGGGCGAAACGCGAGGTCAGCTGCACGGACGTGGAGTCGAGGCGGCGATCCCAGGTCGCTCCGGATACCTCGGTCGCGCCGCCACGGAAGTGAAACGCGTCCAAAGACACCAGCAACGATGGGTTCACGTCATAGCTGAAGTGGGTTTCCACGGCGTAAAGCGGTTTGCGCTTCAGGGTGCCGTCGTTCCCGCCGAGGTCATTGTTGCGCGAATAGAACTCCACCGAGGGGATCACCTCGGCGCGGAAATCGCCGAATCCCTTGACCAGCCCCACCTGGGCCTTGAACGCCCACTGATTGCGCCCCAGGTTGACGATATTGTCCCCGTCGTATTCGCCCAGCGGCGCAGTCACCCAGCCACTGACGCCAAACCAGGTCTTCGAGGCCTCGTCATGGATCGGCCAGAAACCCACCAGGAAACTGGGGTCCGCCAGCCCCGAACTCCGCTTGTACTGCGCATCGACGGCGGCGACGGCATCGCCACTGGCGCTGGCGCGGCCAAACGGAATGATAGCCTCATAGACGGCCGGCATGCCGAACAGGGTCGAGTAGTAGACCGGCAGCAGCACGTTGATGTTGCTGCTCAGGTCGAAGTCATCCGACACCTTGTGGCCGCGCGAATACAGCTCGTTGCCGGTACCGTACGTATGCAGGAACTGCATTGCCGCCGTGCCGTCCGGCAACGGGATGTAGTCCCTGGCCTGAACCGCATACGCGCCCACCGAGTGGGTCATGGACAATACACATGCCGCCAGACAAGTACCTGTGAGCGAGGACCTGGAAATCGCCATTGTCATATCTGCCTTTCTTGTTATTTAGCGTTGGCTGGGCTGCTTAGCTGAGCGTGATGGAACTCCGAACGCCCCCTCGGCGGTGCCTGGCTCAAAATGCTACGGAGGCCACCTGCCACCCGCTATTCGGGTCCGCAGCCGCCCTGCGATGGCGATGAAACGGGGCTTCACGAAGCGTCTGGATTGGTCTGTTCAGATATGGGCTGGCGCCTTGGGGGCGGAGGGGCACCGAGCGAACCCGGCCCATGCGGAGCTGTTGCTCTCGTGGGAGCGGCCTTGGCCGCGAAAACCCCGCACCGGCCCCATCGCGGCCAAGGCCGCTCCCACAAGATCGCTCCCACCGCTCTCCCACATGGCCGCTGCCGCGTCGGCGACACCCGGCCTGCCTTGGCGGGCCGGTTGCCGTTATAATCCCGCGCTTTTCCGGGCGCCCCGCGCCCGCCACCGCTCTCCCGCAGGCACAGACCCATGACCATCCAGGCCGCCGAAGTCGCCAAACGCCGCACGTTCGCGATCATTTCCCACCCCGACGCCGGTAAGACCACCATCACCGAGAAGCTCCTGCTGATGGGCAAGGCGATCGAGGTCGCGGGCACGGTGAAGTCGCGCAAGTCCGACCGCCACGCCACCTCCGACTGGATGGAGATGGAGAAGCAGCGCGGCATCTCCATCACCACCTCGGTGATGCAGTTCCCCTACCGGGCGCACATGGTCAACCTGCTGGACACCCCCGGCCACGAGGACTTCTCGGAAGACACCTACCGCACCCTGACGGCGGTGGACTCGGCGCTGATGGTGCTCGACGGCGGCAAGGGCGTGGAGCCGCGCACCATCGCCCTGATGGAAGTCTGCCGCCTGCGCGACACACCCATCGTCAGCTTCATCAACAAGCTGGACCGGGACATCCGCGACCCCATCGAGCTGCTCGACGAGATCGAGGCGGTGCTGAAGATCAAGGCCGCGCCGATCACCTGGCCGATCGGCTGCTACAAGGACTTCAAGGGCGTCTACCACCTGGCCCAGGACAAGATCATCGTCTACACGCCGGGCCACGGCCACGAGCGCACCGAGCAGAAGATCATCGACAAGCTCGACTCGGACGAGGCCCGCGCCCACCTGGGCGACCTCTACGAGCGCTTCGTCGATGAGCTAGAACTGGTCCAGGGCGCCTGCCACGAATTCGACCAGGCCGCCTTCCTCAAGGGCGAGATGACCCCGGTGTTCTTCGGCACCGCGCTGGGCAACTTCGGCGTCGACCAGGTGCTCGACTGCATCGTCGACTGGGCGCCCAAGCCGCTGTCGCGCGCCGCCCACGAGCGGGTGGTCGAGCCGACCGAGGAGAAGTTCTCCGGCTTCGTGTTCAAGATCCAGGCGAACATGGACCCCAAGCACCGCGACCGCATCGCCTTCATGCGCATCTGCTCGGGCAAGTACGAGAAGGGCATGAAGATGCGCCACGTGCGGATCAAGAAGGACCTGAAGATCGCCGACGCCCTGACCTTCTTCTCCAGCGAGCGCGAGCAGCTGGAAGAGGCCTGGGCCGGCGACATCATCGGCCTGCACAACCACGGCACCATCCAGATCGGCGACACCTTCACCGAAGGCGAGGTGCTGGGCTTCACCGGCATCCCGCACTTCGCCCCGGAACTGTTCCGCCGCGTGCGCCTGAAGGACCCGCTGAAGTCCAAGCAGTTGCGCCAGGGCCTGCAGGAACTGGCCGAGGAAGGCGCGACCCAGGTGTTCTTCCCCGAGCGCAACAACGACATCATCCTCGGCGCCGTGGGCGTGCTGCAGTTCGACGTGGTCGCCAGCCGCCTCAAGGAGGAATACAAGGTCGAGTGCGCCTACGAGGCGATCACCGTCTGGTCGGCCCGCTGGATCGAGTGCGCCGACGAGAAGAAACTCAAGGAATTCAGCGACAAGGCCTTCGAGAACCTGGCCGTGGACGGCGGCGGACACCTCACCTACCTGGCCCCGACCCGGGTCAACCTGAGCCTGATGGAAGAACGCTGGCCCGACGTGAAATTCCGCGCCACCCGCGAGCATCACTGATGCGCGGCTGATACGAAAACGCCTCGGCCACTGCCGGGGCGTTTTCGTTCGGGTCAACTGCACAATCCCGTTGCGGCGCCGGGTAGGGTGCGCCATGCGCACCGGCGCTCCTCTGCCGCTACAGAGCTGACTCCCTCTCCCTTTGGGAGAGGGTTGGGGCGGCCCGCGTAGGGTGAGGGTGCCATAAGCAACTCGGAGCGGCCTGGAAGACCCTCACCCCCGGCCCCTCTCCCACGGGGAGAGGGGAGACTCCTGCTCTTCTACACAGATGCGCGCAGCAGCGCCCGCACCTTGGCCGCCGAAAGCTTCTGCAGGCCGCACAGGTAGGCGTGGTCCGCCCGGATGTCGTGACGCTCCCACAGCAGCCCCTGCAGGTGCAGGGCCAGGTTGGCCGCCATCTCGGCGTCGGCCAGGGCGCGGTGGGCCTGGCCGGTGTCGGGCAGCCCGGCCCAGCGGTTGAGGTTGCCCAGGGCGTGGCTGGGCGCCTCCGGCAGCAGGCGCCGCGAGAGCAGCAGCGAGCAGGCGAAGTCGCGCGCCCGGCGGCGACCGAGCAGGCCCAGCTCGGCATCCCAGAACTTCGCGTCGAAGGCGGCGTTGTGTGCCAGCAGCGGCGCGTCGCCGACGAACCCGGCCACCTCGGCCATCACCTCGGCCACCGGCGGCGCACGGCGGACCATGGCATTGCTGATACCAGTGAGCTGTTCGATGAAGGGCGGCACCCAGGCGCCGGCGTTCATCAGGCTCTGGTAGCGCGCGACGATGCGCCCGCCCTCGATCATCGCCACGCCGACCTCGGTCGGTCGCGCGCCCTGGGCCGGCGACATGCCGGTGGTCTCGAAGTCGATCACGGCGATGCGTTCCGTCATCGGCTAGTGCTTCAGCAGCAGGGAGCCTTCGACCGGCACGAAGCGGTCGGCGGCGCGGATCAGGGAATGGGCGGTGAGACCGTCCACACCGTACACGGTGCAGGTCACCCCGTGGCGGGCGCGGGCACGCTCCAGCAGCAGGTCGAAATCGCCGTCGCCGGAGGCCAGGACGATCTCGTCCACCCGCTCGGCCGCCTCCATCACATCCAGGGCGATGCCCACGTCCCAGTCGCCCTTGGCCGAGCCGTCGCTGCGCTGGATATAGGGCTTGAGCATCACCTGAAAGCCCAGGCCACGGAGGATCTGCTGGAACTGCTGCTGCCTGGCGTCGCCACGGTCGATGGCGTAGGCACGCGCCTCAACGATCTCGCCATCGGCGGAGAGCCGGCGCCACAGCTCGGCGTAGTCGAAGTGGCAACGATGGATCTGGCGAACGGTGTAATAGAGGTTCTGCACGTCGGCGAACAAGGCGATTCTGCGCACGGCTGGGCTCGCATGGAAAAGGCCGCCATTATGACCTGCCGCCCGGTAACCGGGGACATTAATGCGTGCGCAGGTGCCGGGCATGTTCCCCGCCCCGCCCATCGGCTAAAGTGAGGCAGACGTACTGCCGCGATACCTGCCGATGAACCCGCTCAGCATCCTGCGTGACTCCTTCTACTTCTTTACCCGCCACCTGGCCCGCATCGCCCCGCTGTGCCTGCCGCTGATCGCCGCCGAATGCCTGGTGCGCGCCCTGGTCTCGGCCATCGTGGAACCGTCGCACGCGCCGGCCTACGAGCTGCTGGTGGGGCTGTTCTTCTACCCGCTGTACAGCGCGGCGCTGATCCTCTACCTCGACGCCCGCAGCCAGGGCCAGCGCCCCGCGTTGATCAACCTGCTGGCCGCCAGCCTGCCGCTGTGGCCGTCGCTCGCCGTGCTGACGGCCCTGAGCACGCTGCTGATCATGCTCGGCGGCGCCCTGTTCCTGCCGCTGGCGCTGTGGCTGATGGTCAAGCTGGCCTTCGCCGAATACCTGCTGGTGCTGCGCGGCCTGTCGCCGCTGCAGTCCATGCGCGAGAGCTATGCGCTGAGCGTGGGCCACTTCTGGTCCCTGCTGGCCTGCGTGCTGCTGGTGATCGTGCCGCTGTGGCTGCTGGACGACTGGACCCTGCAACTGCTCGGCGAGCAGCCGGACGCCATCGACGGCCTGCTGCTGGACGTGATCAACGGCTTCCTCCAGCTGTTCTCCAGCGTGGTGCTGTTCCGCTGCTTCATGCTGTGCAGCCCGCGACCCACCGAGGACAGCCACAGCAGCTGAGCCGGGAAAAAACCGGCGCAACTGCTAGGCTTGGCACTTCCACTCCAGGGAGGAAACACCATGGCCGAGCAGAACCCCAGCATCCTGTCCCACGTCTCCATCGGCACCAACCGGTTCGACGAGGCCGTGGCCTTCTACGACAAGGTGATGCCCGCCCTGGGCTGCAAGCGCGTCCTCGAACACCCCGGCGCCGTGGCCTGGGGCCGCGAATACCCGGAGTTCTGGGTGCAGGCGCCCATCGACGGCCAGCCGGCGAACGTCGGCAACGGCACCCACTTCGGCTTCGTCGCCCAGGACAAGCAGGCGGTACACGCCTTCTACGAGGCCGCCCTGGCCGCCGGCGCCAGCCCGGATGGCCCGCCCGGGCCACGCCCGCACTACGGCGAGCCCTACTACGGCTGCTTCGTGCGCGACCTGGACGGGCACAAGATCGAGGCCGCCTACTGGGACATGGAGCTGATCTACGAGCTGTACGTCGAGCCCCAGCAGGGCTGAGCCGAGGCGCAAGAGCGCACAGGTGTGCACTGGACAAAGCCTGCGCCGGCCGCCATGCTCGAAGCCGTGACGAAACAACAAGACGGCCTCGAGTCGCGCGGCGGTAAACGATGCGCAGAACCCTTCTTCCTGCCCTCCTGGCGTGGCTCTGCTGTGCCGGCGCCCTGGCCCAGAGCGCGGCCGCCGAACCGGTCATCTCGGTCGGTTACTACGAATTCCCCCCCTACACCTGGACCGACGAGAACGGCGAGCCGCGCGGCTCGGTCCTGGCCCTGACCGAGCGCCTGCTGCGCCACGCCGGCTACCGCGGCGAGTACCGCTCGCTGCCGGGCGCGCGGCTGTACGCCGGGCTGCAGGACGGCAGCGTGCAGCTCTGGCCCGGCGCCGGCGGCAAGTCGGAGCTGATCGGCCACACCCACGAGGCCCGCCATGCGCTGGGCCACTTCAGCCTGGCCCTCTACTACCGCCACGACACGCCACCGCCGGAACTCCCCGACGGCCTGCGCGGCAAGGACGTGATCGTGATCGGCGGCTACAGCTACTGGAAGCAGATCAACGACCTGCTGGAAGCGCCGCACATGGGCATCAGCACCCACCGCACCAGCACCCACGCTTCCGCCCTGGCCATGCTGCTGCGCAAGCGTGGCGACTACCTGCTCGACTACCAGGCCCCGGTGGAGCAGGTGCGCAAGGAGCTGGGCCTGTCGCCCCTGCCCTACACCGTACTGCAGCGCTTCGAGTCGAGGTTGATCGCCTCGCGCCACTGGCCCGGCGGCAAGCGCCTGCTGGAAAGGCTCGACCGCGCCTACGAGGAACTGCAGGCGGCCGGGGAAGACCTGCGGGTGGATTGAGCCGGGCGCCCGCCGCTCAGCGGCGGGGCTTGGCCCTGGCGGTCGGCTCGGCGACCAGCGGGTCGTCCGGCCAGTAGTGCTTGGGATAGCGGCCCTTGAGGTCCTTCTTCACCTCCGCGTAGGTGTTGGCCCAGAAGCTGGCCAGGTCCTGGGTCACCTGCACCGGCCGCCGCGCTGGCGACAGCAGGTGCAGCAGCACGCCCTGCCGCCCGCCGGCGATGCGCGGCGTCTCGGCCAGGCCGAACAGTTCCTGCAGGCGCACCGCCAGCACCGGCGGGTGCTCCGCGTAGTCGATGGCGATGCGCGAGCCGGACGGCACCTGCAGGTGCCTGGGTGCCAGCTCGTCCAGGCGCTGGGGCAGCGGCCAGGGCAGCCGGCCGGCGAGGATGCCCGGCAGGTCGAGACTGGCGAAGTGGCTGAGCCGGCTGACCTTGCCCAGGTACGGCAACAGCCAGTCCTCCAGCGAGGCCAGCAGGGCGGTGTCGCTCAGGTCCGGCCATTCGCTGTCGCCCTGCCGCTCCAGGTCCAGGCGGCGCAGCAGCGCCACCCGCGCCTGCCACTGGCGCAGCTCGGGCGTCCACGTCAGCAGCTCCAGGCCCTTGCGCCGCACCAGGCCGAGCAGGGCGCGGCCACGGGCGCCCTCGTCGAGGTCTGCCAGCGGCTCGCGGCTCAGCACCAGCTCGCCGACCCGGCGCTGGCGTTCGGCACGCAGCACGCCCTCGCGCTCGTCCCACTCCAGCTCCTCGCGCAGCGCCACCTGCTCGGCCAGCACCGCGTCGAACAGCGCCGGGTCGAGGTCTGCGGCCAGGTAGATGCGCTCGTCGCGCTGGCCCTGGCGGCTGCCGAGGTCGGCGATCACCAGCCATTCGTGCTTCATCAGCGCGTCCGGCTCGGCGAACAGCGCGGCCCGGCCGTTGGCCAGGCGATAGTCGCCACCGCCCTTGCCGCGCTGGCGGGCGACCCGGTCCGGGTAGGCGAAGGCCAGCAGCGCGCCGAGCCAGCGCGGGTGTTCCGGGTCGGCCACCGCCTCGCTCGCCTTGCCACGCAGGTAGCCGCGGAACTGCCGGGCCAGCTGGCGGGCGCGCTGCACGCCGCCCCGCGCGCCGCGCTGGCCGCGCTGGCCGCTGAGCAGCGCCATGCGGCTGTGCAGGTCGGCGCCGCCGCCGCGCAGGATGTCGCGCTCGCCGAGCAGGGCCGCCAGGTCGGCCGCCAGCGCGCCGAGCCCCAGGGCCTGACCGCGCAGCAGCAGGTGGGCGATGCGCGGGTGCGCCGGCAGCTCGGCCATGGCCTGGCCGTGGGTGCTCAGCGCGCCCCGCTCGTCCAGCGCGCCGAGGCGCGCGAGCAGGTCGCGGCCCTGGGCGAAGGCGGCGGCCGGCGGCTCATCCAGCCAGGCCAGCTCGCCGGGGCGCACGCCCCAGCGCGCCAGCTGCAGGGCCAGGCCGGCCAGGTCGGCCTGGAGGATTTCCGCCGTACCGTAGGCCGCCAACTGGTCGTGCTGGCTCTGCGACCACAGGCGGTAGCACACGCCGGGCTCCAGGCGCCCGGCGCGGCCGGCACGCTGGGTGGCCGAGGCGCGGGAGATGCGCTGGGTGTCCAGGCGGGTCATGCCGCTGGCCGGATCGAAACGCGGTACCCGCGCCAGGCCGGCATCCACCACCACGCGCACGCCGTCGATGGTCAGGCTGGTCTCGGCGATGTTGGTGGCCAGCACCACCTTGCGCCGGCCGCTCGGCGCCGGTTCGATGGCGGCGCGCTGGGCGCTCAGCTCCAGCTCGCCGTGCAGCGGGCAGAGCAGGATGTCCGGGCGGCCGCCCAGGCTCTCCTCCAGCTGCTCGTGGACCCGGCGGATCTCCGCCTGGCCGGGGAGGAACACCAGCAGGCTGCCGGGCTCGTCGGCCAGGGCCTGCAGCACGGTCTGCACCACCCGCAGCTCGATCCGCTCGCCCGGCTGCCAGGGCGCGCCCCAGCGCGTCTCCACCGGGTGCATGCGGCCCTGGCTGGACACCACCGGCGCGTCGCCCAGCAGTGCGGACAGGCGCTCGCCCTCCAGGGTGGCGGACATCAGCAGCACCTTGAGCGGCGGCTCGTCGCGCAGCAGCTCGCGGCCGTTGAGAGTCAGGGCCAGCGCCAGGTCGGCGTCCAGGCTGCGCTCGTGGAATTCGTCGAAGATCACCAGGCCGACGCCCTCCAGTGCCGGGTCGTCCTGCAGGCGGCGGGCGAGGATGCCCTCGGTCACCACCTCGATGCGGGTGTCCGGGCCGACCTTGCTGTCCAGGCGGATACGGTAGCCGACGGTCTCGCCGACCTTCTCGCCCAGCTCGCTGGCCAGGCGCTCGGCGGCGGCGCGGGCGGCCAGCCGGCGCGGTTCGAGCATGAGGATGCGCTGCCCGGCCAGCCACGGCTCGTCGAGCAGAGCCAGCGGCACGCGGGTGGTCTTGCCGGCGCCGGGCGGCGCCTTCAGCACGGCTTCGTGGCGTTCGGCCAGGGCGGCGCGCAGCGCCGGCAGGGCTTCGTCGATGGGCAGGCGGGTCATGGTTTCTCCGGATTCGGCGGCGGATTATACGGAACGCCGGGCCGCCAACTCACGCGAGGCAAACGGAACGCCGCGTCAGGCATCCAACTGCAATGACGGCCTTGATATAGTGCCGCATCATTTCCTGGAGGTGCCCATGCACAAGCCTTCCCGCATCATTGGCGGCGTCCTCGCCGCGACCCTGCTGACCCAGGTGGCCGCCTGCGGCACCCTGTTCTTCCCCGACCGCCGCGGACAGATCGAAGGCCGTGTCGACCCGCTGGTGGCCGGCCTGAACGCCGTCGGCATCCTGTTCTACGTCATCCCCGGCCTGATCGCCTTCGGCATCGACTTCGCCACTGGCGCCATCTACCTGCCCAACGACCAGTATTCGGTAGCCCCGGAGAAGCTCCGCGAGGCCATCGGCGAGGACGGCAAGGTCGACACCCACAAGCTCAAGGCCATCCTCCACCGCGAACTCGGCCGCGACCTGCCGCTGGACGATCCGCGCCTGATCCAACACAGCGGCGGCGTCGAGCAGCTGGCCGCCTACGGTCTGCGCCCGCAGGCCTGATGTCCCGCGCCGCCGTGCGCCTGCCGGCCCGCGAATGGCCATGACCGTCTCGCCGCGGCATGCCCGCCTGCTGCGCCAGGCCACCGCGGCGGCGCTGGCCACGGCCCTGCTGCTAGCCGGCGCCAAGGCCGTGGCCTGGTGGCTGAGCGGCTCGGTCAGCCTGCTGGCCGGCCTCACCGACTCGCTGCTGGACGGCGCAGCCTCGCTGCTCAACCTGATCGCCGTCCACTATTCCCTGCGTCCCGCGGACGACGACCACCGCTACGGCCACGGCAAGGCGGAAGCGCTGGCCGGCCTGGCCCAGGCCATGTTCGTCGGCGCCAGCGCCGTGCTGGTGGCGCTGCAGGCCTGGGACCGGCTGCACCATCCCGAACCGCTCGGCGCCCCGGCGCTGGGCATCGCGGTGATGCTGCTGTCGCTGGTACTGACCGTCGCCCTGCTGCTGTTCCAGCGCCACGTGGTGCGGGTGACCGGCTCCACGGCGATCCGCGCGGATTCGCTGCACTACCGCTCCGACCTGCTGCTCAACGGCGGCATCCTGCTCGCACTGGTGCTGGCCGCGTTCGGCTGGCAGCAGCTGGACGCGGTGTTCGGCCTGGGCATCGCCGCCTATATCCTGTGGAGCGCCATCGGCATCGTGCGCGAGGCGGTGGCCGTGCTGATGGACGAGGAGCTGACGCCGGACATCGTCGAGCGCATGCAGGCGCTGACCCGCGCCGTGCCGGGCGTACTCGGCGTGCACGACCTGCGCACCCGGGTGTCCGGCACCCGCTGGTTCGTCCAGCTGCACCTGGAGCTGCCCGGCGAGCTGTCGCTGCGCGAGGCGCACCAGCGCTGCGTGGAGGTGGCGAAGGCGATCCGCGCCGAATTCCCGCGTACCGAGGTGCTGGTCCATGCGGACCCGGTGACCTGACGACATCGAATGAACGGGCCTGGAATCGGCCACATGGACTTGCTTGTAGGGTGCGCCGCGCGCACCACTTGCCCCGGGGGTCGGTGCGCACGGCGCACCCTACGACGGGACCACGAAGCCACGGGGAAGGCCCGGCGAGCGCCGGGCCGGAGGGCGTATCAGTCGACCAGCTTGAGTTCGCCCTTCATCAGGCCGATGTGGCCGGGGAAAGAGCAGAAGAACTCGTAGGGGGTGCCGGCTTCCAGCTTGGCGACATCGAAGCTGACGGTCGCGGTCTCGCCGCCGCCGATGAGCTTGGTGTGGGCGATCACGCGCTCGTCGCCGGCCTTGATGTAGTCGTTGTCGACGCCGGCGGCGATGCCATCGGTAGCGATGGCCTGAGCATCGGCGGTCTTGCTCAGCACCCAGTTGTGGCCCATCACCTGCTTGGGCATGGTGCCGGTGTGCTTGAGGGTGACGGTGAAGGTCTTGCAGCTCTTGCTGACGTCGATCGACTTGGTCTCGAAGGTCATCTGGTCGGTGGAGTTGACTTCCACGGCGCACTCGGCGGCAAACGCCGGCAGGCTGGCCAGAGCGATTGCGGAAGCGACTACGAATTTACGCAACATCGACTTTCTCCTTGGGCAGGTATGCAAAATGTTCGGCCGCTCAAGACTGCCACCCGGGGCCCCCGCTTCCCATAGGTTGCGACAACCGGTCACAGGCGGACCGGCGGGCCACGAAAAGGCGTCCGCCCCTTGCAGGCACCGGCCCGGGACGTACCCCGGTGGCCCCGCGACAGCCGCGTGACAAAAGCGCGCAGGCAAAAAACTAGAGCATTTACTCTAGAAAATCTAGACTGGCGCCCCACCACAACAACAAGGACGCGCCATGAACCTCTCCGCCTCTGCCATCGCCCTGTTCGGCCTGATCGCCTGGACCCTGCTGTTGCTGTTCCTGATCATCAACCAGCGCGGCCTGCTGGTGCTGAGCGGGCGCATGCGGGTGAACGCCTTCGCCCCCGACGGCAGCAACACCCCCGGCGGCTTCGCCCAGCGCCTGGTGCGGGCCCACGCCAACAGCCTGGAGAACCTGCCGCTGCAGCTCGGCGTGCTGCTCTATGCGATGCACGCCGGGCAGACGGCGATCACCGATCCGCTGGCCCCGGTGCTGCTGGGCGCGCGCCTGTTCCAGTCGCTGATGCACCTGATCAGCACCGGCGCACTGTTCGTCTGGCTACGCTTCGCCGGCCTGCTGGCGCAGATGCTGATCCTCGCCTGGTGGCTGCTGCGCCTGGCCGGGCTCGTCTGAGGGGCACAGGTGGCGGCGCATGAGCGGCCCGATCAGGCGCTGCCAGGCGCCGTAGCCCTCGGCGGTCAGGTGCAGACCGTCGCCGCGATAGCCGCGCGGCCCGATCGCGGCCTGCACGTCCAGGTAGCGCCAGCCGTGCTGCTGCGCCAGTTCGCGCAGGTGGCGGTTGAGTTCGTCCACCTGCCGGTTGATGGCCTGGTGGTCCGCGTGCAGCGGCGTGACCCGCAGGGTCGACTGCAGCACCGGCGCCACCCCGGCCCGCTCCAGGCCGGCCAGGATGGCACGGTAGTTGGTCAGCAGCGTGGCGGGCGGCACGCCGTGGCGCAGGTCGTTGATGCCGATCATCAGCAGCGCCTGATCGGCGCCGGCGGCTTCCGCCAGCGGCAGGTGGCGCAGCAGGTCGTCGCTGCGCGCGCCCGACACCGCCAGGTTCAACGGCGGCCGGCAACCTTCGCCGGCACTCCAGCCGTGGCCAGCGGTGATCGAATCGCCCAGCAGCACCAGCGGCGCCTGCCGCGGGGCTTGCCCCAGGGCGACGAACGCGGCCTCCACCCGGGCCTCGCGGGTCTGCGGCGGTGGCGGCCGCTCGCCGGCCCGCAGCGCCATCCAGCAGGCGCCCGCGAGGGCGAAGGCCCACAGCAGCAGGCCGGCGCGGCGCCGAGTCTCGTCGTCGAAGTGCATGGGCCGATCTTGCCGCAACGGCAAGGAAAAAGGCCATGTCCCCGTTGCGTGTTGTAGACACCACAGCCGCCCTGCGGAAACGGCCTGCCTGCAATATCAATAGGAAGCCCGTTGGGTGACCCACCAGCGCAATCGACCGGGGCACCGCCGGAGGACTACGCCGGCAAGCGGCTGACTCACCCTGTGCGTTGCGCGGTCTAGCCACGCTATCTGAACGCTGCAGCTGCCTGCACCTGGATCCCCGCCTGCGCGGGGATGACGAGGTAGGGGTGGCGTTTCTTCCGGAGCCGTCATTCCCGCGCAGGCGGGAATCCAGAAGGAGCCAGGGCCCTACACCATCCAATAGGGTCTGTACGAAAAGTCGTCGAGCGAAGGTCAGGCGAGGGCTAGGCGCCCCCACAAAAACGGGTGAGGAAGCGGACTGGGCTCGCATGCGAGTTTACGAGCTGTAAATGAGCATTCCGAACCCGTTTTTAACGAAGCATCACCGAGCGCAGGCACTTTTCGTACAGAGCCTGGGACATAGCCAAAGAAAAAGGGGAGGCCGAAGCCTCCCCTTTTTCTTGTCCGACGCTGGCAATCGTGTCGCCGCCTTCTTCGCCCGCCTGGTTGGGCGGTGCGGACCCGGGAGCCTGCACGATCCGGTAGGACCGCCGGCGCCGCGACACCTGATTGGGCGTTGCGGATGGACATAACGTCCGGGCCATGAAACTGAGGGAAAGCTTAACGGGCGGCAGGCGGCACAGGATTGCGAATATTGCTGATCGATAGGTTATTTGCGCAATTTCCGTTCACTGGTAGATTGATCAGCGCAATCCATCAACGAAGAAGCCGATCAATGAACAAGCTGGACCGCTACGACCTGCGCATTCTCGCCGAGCTGCAGCGCGACGCGCGCATCTCCAACCAGGAGCTGGCCGAACGCATCGGCCTGTCGCCCTCGCCCTGCTCGCGGCGGGTCAAGCAGCTGGAGGACGACGGCTACATCGCCCGCCAGGTGGCCCTGCTGGACCGCAAGAAGCTCGGCCTGTCGCTGACCGCCTTCGTCCTGATCGGCATGGACCGCCACACCCCCGAGCGCTTCGAGCACTTCCAGTCGGTGATCCGCCAGTGCCCCGAGGTGCTGGAATGCAGCCTGGTGACCGGGATGGACGCCGACTACCAGCTCAAGGTGGTGGTGCCGGACATGGACCACTACCAGAAATTCCTGCTCGGCCAGCTGACCCGCATCGAGGGCGTGACCAGCGTCCGCTCCAGCTTCGTGCTGGACCAGGTACTCGCCAGCACCGAGCTGCCCCTGGAGCACCTGCGCGGCTGATTGCCGCAGTGGCGGTCGACCTGCGTCGTCCAGCGCGTATAATCGCGCCCCCGCAACGCAGCAGCCCCTCGCGAGGTCGCCATGGAAACCGAACAGTTCGAAGCCCTGATGATGTACGTCCTGGTCGGCGGCCTGATCGTGTTCATGTTCTTCATCATCTGGGACCTGGCCAAGAAGTCCAAGGCCGGCCGCCTCGGCACCGCCATCCTGTTCCTCGGTCTCGGCCTGTGCCTGTTCGCCTTCCTGGCCAAGCCCGTGATCACCTACATCATCGAGATGGCGCGCGGCATCCACGGCTGAGGTCGGGATTGAAATCCTGAGACACGGGTCAGGTTACAACGGGACTGCAAAGTCACTACAATCGCCCCGTCCTACGTGCCTTCCCCCAGAGAAAAAATGAACCTCACCAATCTGGTCATGCAGAGCTATGGGCGCTGCTGCGTCAGCCCCGCCTTCTTCGACGACTTCTACCGGCACTTCCTCGCCAGTTCGCCGCAGGTGCGCGACAAGTTCGCCAGCACCGACATGACGGCGCAGAAGACCCTGCTGCGCCAGGGCATCCTCAACCTGGTGATGTACGCCCGCGGCATGCCCGACACCAAGCTGCGCGCGCTCGGCGAGAGCCACTCGCGGGGACGCCTGGACATCCGCCCGGAACTCTACGACCTGTGGCAGGAAGCGCTGCTGCGCACCATCGCCGAGCACGACGGCGAATACGGCGAGGAAATCCGCGCCGCCTGGCGCGACGTGCTGCAGAAGGGCATCAACGTGATCAAGTCGTACTACTGATCAGTCCAGCCGGGCCTGCACTTCCCGCCATTGGCCGGGCTGCAGGCCGTCCAGGCCCCAGGGGCCGATGCGCACCCGCACCAGCCTGAGCGTCGGCAGCCCGACCGCGGCCGTCATGCGCCGCACCTGGCGGTTGCGCCCCTCGCGGATCACCAGTTCCAGCCAGGCGGTCGGCACGCTCTTGCGAAAGCGCACAGGCGGATCGCGCTCCCACAGTTGCGGTTCTTCCAGCAACCGCGCCTCGGCCGGCAGGGTCGGGCCGTCGTTGAGCTGCACGCCGTCGCGCAACTGGCGCAGCTGGGCCTCGTCCGGCTCGCCCTCCACCTGCACCCAGTAGGTCTTGGCCAGCTTGTGCTTCGGATCGGCGATGCGCGCCTGCAGGCGGCCATCGTTGGTCAGCAACAGCAGGCCCTCGCTGTCGCGGTCGAGGCGCCCGGCCGGGTAGACGCCGGGCACGTCGACGAAGTCCTTGAGGGTGGCGCGGCCCTGCTCATCCTGGAACTGGGTGAGCACGTCGAACGGTTTGTTCAGCAGGATCAGCCGCGGCTCGGCCGGCGGCGCCTTGGCCACCCGGCGCGGCGCGGGACGGCGGGGAGCGGGGGAACGGGGTGGGCGCGACATGCGAAATCCGGCGGGCTGATCGGGCCGCCAGTTTAACCGAGCATCATCACCTGCGCTGATGATGCCCCGCTCGGCGCTCCGGCCGGCTACTCTGCATCCATCTCACCAGCGCATCGGGAACCTCATGAGCAACGAACTCGCCACCTTCACCGGCTGGGCCGCCACCGCGCCGGGCGCACCGCTGCAACGCCACAGCTACGACCCGGGCCCGCTGGGCGCCGAGGACGTGGAGGTGGCCGTGGAGTACTGCGGCATCTGCCACTCCGACCAGTCGATGATCGACAACGAGTGGGGCAACGCCCGCTATCCCTTCATCCCCGGCCACGAGGTGGTCGGCACCGTCGTCCGGGTCGGCGAGCAGGCGCGCGGCCTCAGGCTCGGCCAGCGGGTCGGCATCGGCTGGTACAAGGGCAGCTGCATGCACTGCAGCTCCTGCATGGAAGGCTCGCACAACCTGTGCCGCACGGTGAAACCGACCATCGTCGGCAGCCACGGCGGCTTCGCCGACCGCCTGCGCGCGCACTGGGCCTGGGCCATCCCGCTGCCGGAAGGGCTCGACCCGGCGCTGGTCGGCCCGCTGTTCTGCGCCGGCTCCACGGTGTTCTCGCCGCTACTGGAATTCGACGTGAAGCCCACCGACCGGGTCGGCGTGGTCGGCATCGGCGGCCTCGGCCACCTGGCGCTGCGCTTCCTCAATGCGTGGGGCTGCGAGGTCACCGCCTTCACCTCGTCGCTGAGCAAACAGGACGAGGCCAAGCGCCTCGGCGCGCACAAGGTGGTGGCCTCCACCGACCGGGACGCGCTCAAGGCCATCGCCGGCAGCCTCGACTTCCTGCTGGTCACCGCCAGCGCCGACCTGGACTGGAACGCCCTGCTCGCCACCCTGCGCGGCAAGGGCCGGCTGCACTTCGTCGGCATCGTGCCGAGCGCCATTCCGACCCACGTGTTCAGCCTGATCCCGCAACAGAAGAGCCTGTCGGGCTCCCCGGTGGGCTCGCCGGCGAGCATGGCGACCCTGCTCGAATTCTGCGCCCGCCACCAGATCCTGCCGCAGGTCGAGCACTTCCCCATGAGCGAGGTGAACGCCGCACTGGACCACCTGCGCGCCGGCAAGGCGCGCTACCGCGTGGTGCTGGACGCCAGCCAGTGACCACCGCCATGCGCCCTGGGCATGAGGCCACGATGAACCCTCGCATCGAACCCGCCCGCCGCGCCGACCGCCCACGCCTCGTTGAGGTGTGGGAAGCGGCGGTGCGCGCCACCCACCACTTCCTGCCGGAAGAGGACCTGCAGTTCTACAAGCGCATGCTGCGCGAACAGTACTTCGACCTGGTCCGGCTGACCTGCCTGCGCGACGGCGACGGCACCGTGCAGGGCTTCTCCGGCACCGCCGAGGACCGCCTGGAGATGCTCTTCGTCCACCCGGACTGCCATGGCAGGGGCTTCGGCAAGGCGCTGCTGCGCGACGCCATCGCGCACCACGGCACGCGCCTGGTCGATGTCAACGAGCAGAACCCCGGCGCCGTGGCCTTCTACCTCGCCCAGGGCTTCGAGCAGATCGGCCGCTCGCCGCTGGACGGCGCCGACAAGCCCTTCCCCCTGCTGCACCTGCGTTTGCGCGCAGGGGCCTGACCCACGCGGGTTTCACCCGCCCTACGCGAAGTAGGGCGGGTGCAACCCGCGCAAAACCTGCTCAGCGGAACGGCGGTTCGTCGAAGCTGCGCAGCTTGCGCGAGTGCAGCGAGTCGAGCTGGCAGCGCAGCAGGTCGAGGGCGGCGATGCCGATCGACAGGTGCTGGCTGACCGCCCGCTGGTAGAAGCCGGTGGCCGAGCCGGGCAGCTTGATCTCGCTGTGCAGCGGCTTGTCCGACACGCACAGCAGGGTGCCGTAGGGTACCCGCAGGCGGTAGCCCTGGGCGGCGATGGTGCCGCTCTCCATGTCCACCGCCACGGCCCGGGCCAGGTTGATCAGCGGCCGCTCGTGGGCCCAGTGCAGCTCCCAGTTGCGGTCGTCGTAGGTCAGCACGGTGCCGGTGCGCAGGCGCCGCTTGAGCGTCTCGCCCTTGTCGCCGGTGACGGTGGCGGCCGCCTCCTGCAATGCCTGCTGCACCTCCGCCAGGGCGGGAATCGGGATGTGCGGCGGCAGCACCCGGTCCAGTATTCCGTCCCTGCGCATGTAGGCGTGGGCCAGCACGTAGTCACCGATGGTCTGCGACTGCCGCAGGCCGCCGCAGTGGCCGATCATCAGCCAGCAGTGGGGGCGCAGCACGGCCAGGTGGTCGGTGATGTTCTTCGCGTTGGACGGGCCGACGCCGATGTTCACCAGGGTGATGCCGTGTCCGTCGCTGGCGATCAGGTGGTAGGCCGGCATCTGGTAGCGGTGCCAGACCACCGCGTCGGCCACCGCCTGGGCGTCCTCCTCGGAGGTGCCGCGCTCGATGATCACGTTGCCCGGCAGCACCATGCGCACGAAGCGCGGGTTCTCGCGCAACTGCTCCAGGCCGTGGCGGATGAACTGGTCGACGTAGCGGTGGTAGTTGGTCAGCAGGATCCACGGCTGCACGTGGCGCCAGTCGCTGCCGGTGTAGTGCTGGATGCGCTTGAGCGAGAAGTCGGTGCGCGCCGCGTCGAACAGCGCCAGCGGCAGGTCGCTGCTGTCACCCCAGCCGTACAGGCCGTCGGCCACCGAATCGGTGGCGGCGGACAGGTCGGTGCTGGGGAACACCCGCGCCAGCTCGGCGGCGGTCACCCCCGAGCCGGACAGCTCGTCGCCCTGGTCGACCACGTAGGGATAGGGGATGTTCTGCTGGCTGAGGCCGACCTCGACGGTCACCGAGAAGTCCTCCATCAGCGGCCGCAGCTGGTCCAGCAGGTAGCCGCGGAAGGCCTCCGGCTGGGTCACGGTGCCGCGGTAGGTGCCCGGCACCTGGACCTTGGCATAGGCGCGCACGGTGCTCGGCACCTCGCCCTGCCAGTGGTAGGTCAGGCGCAGCTCCGGGTAGCGGAACAGCGAGCGCTCCGTCTCGCCGGGCAGCACGCGCTCCTTGAGGTATTGCCTGAGCGCCAGGCTCAGCGCGCCGGTGGCCTGGCGGTGCAGGTCGGCGAGACGGTCGACAGCCTCCTCGGCGGTGCTGGCGACGACGAAATCGGAATGAGGCATGGCAGTCACGAAACGGCTTCCTGGCGAATGACGCGCTCTATCTTGCGCCGATCCCCCCGCGCCTGCCAGCCGAAGACGCAAGCGCGGCGGCCGATCTAGGCTTAGCTCACACCCCCGCCGAGGAAACCGCCATGCGCCATGCCCTGCCGCTCCTGCTGGCGCTGCTCGCCGGCGACGCCCTGGCCGGCGAACTCGACGGCCACTACCGGGCCACCCTCGACGGCCAGCCGGCCGAACTGATCCTGCGCAGCCAGGGCGAGCGGGTCGAGGGCGAGTACATCGAGAACGGGAGCCTCGGGTTCAGGCTCACCGGCCGCGTCGACGGCCAGGCCCTGCAGGCGCAGATCAGCGACCCGGCCTCCGGCCAGCCCCTGGCCAACATGAATGCCAACTACGCCGACGGCATGCTCGCCGCCAGCCTGGCCGCGCGCAATCCGCAGAACGGCGCAACCCTGGTGCGCGAAGCCCTGTTCCAGCGGGTCGGGCCGCCTCCCCCACCGGCCGCTCCCGGCCAGGACCCGGCCCTGGTGGGCACCTGGGTCTACGAACAGATGATCAACAGCGAGGGCCTCGAATTCGCCTCGATGACCACGGTCACCACCCTGCGCATCCGCGCCGACGGCAGCATCGAACAATGGCGCCGCGCCGTGGCCGGCGGCAGCGAATGGAGCTACGACCGCCCCGGCGAACTGCAGTACAGCGGCCGCTGGCGCAGCAACGACGGCCTGCTGCTGGTGCAACTGAACGGTGCGGCCGGCTACCAGCCCGCCGCCCGCTACCACTTCAGCGCGCCCTATCTGGTCACCGAGAGCAATACGGGCAGGATGATCTGGCAGCGGCGGTGATTCGCGCCGCCTCAGGCCGCCGCTTCCCCGCGCTCCGCCAGGCGATAGCCCTCGCTGCCGACATAGCGTTGCGTCCGCTCGTCCCACAGGCGCAGGCGCGTGCTCGCCAGGCCCCGCCAGAACAATGGAACCACCGTGGCTTCGGCGAACAGCGGACTCTCCTTCCAGCAGGCTTCCAGGTTGTAGTTGGGTATCCGCGGCACCAGATGATGCATGCAGTGCAGGCCGATGCCGCAGGCGAACCAGCTCATGCCGGGCGGGTAGATCAGCACCGAGGTGCCCTTCAGCGCCGCCTCGACGAAGTCCCACTGTTCCGGCGGAGACCAGTGCGCCTCCTCGAAGTGGTGGTTGATGTAGAACAGCAGCACCGTGGTCGGCGTGCTGATGGCGTAGCTCAGCAGTTGAATCCAGATCAGCCGCTCCAGGCCGAGCGCCCAGAGCGCCAGGCCGATCACCAGCAGCGCCAGGTTGGTCAGGTGGACGGAGCGCTTGACCCGCTGCGGCCAGGCGGGGTTGGCGACCCTGCGCGGGAAGATCATCAGCTTGTACAGCGCATGGGGGCCGAACAGGAACAGCGGGTGGCGCAGCACCCGGTAGCGCAACCGGGCCCAGGGCCCGAGCGCCCGGTATTCGCGCACGGTGAGCAGCGGCATGTCGCCGTAGCCACGGCGGCTGAGGTCGTTGGCGCTGGCGTGGTGGAAGTTGTGCTCGTACTGCCAGTGCGCCGCGGGCATGAAGATCAGCGGGCTGATCAGACGGCCGAGCAGGTTGCCGAGGCGGCGCGAGCGATAGAGCGAGCCGTGCAGCAGGTCGTGGAACACCACCACCAGGCGGTTGAGGAACAGGCTGTTGAGCACCAGCAGCGCCAGGGTGATCCACAGCGGCCCTTCCCAGTTCAGGTAGATCAGCCAGTTCAGGCCGAAGTGCGGCAGCAGGGTGGCCACCAGTTGCCAGGTGGAGCGCCAGGGGCGGGGTTGCGCGTACTTCTCACGCAGGGCGAGCAACTGCCCGCGTAGCTCGGGATGCTGGGTGGATATCGCCATGGGCTGTCCTCCGCGGCTGTCGTGAGTTGGCTGGGTCAGAACACCTGCAGCGCCTTGAACACGCCCAGGACGCGATACAGGCTGAGGCCGGGGATGGACGCGAGATAGACCTTGAAATGCCGGCCGCGGTACTTGTCCTTGTGGAAGAAGTTGCCCTCGAACGGGTAGATGAACGGGCAATGGCGGAACATGAAGCGGAACAGCCCGCTCAGGTACGCTTTGTGCAGATAGCGACCGTCGTCCAGCAGGGCGAAGGGCGACAGGCCCAGGGACAGCAGCTCGCGCCCCTCGGCCTGGAAGCGTCCGAGCGCCTCCAGTACGATCAGGTCGTTGGTGCCGTGGGGGGCGTCGCCGACGATCCGCGACAGGTTGTGCAGATAGCCGATGACCTCGCCGTCGCGGTACATCGGGTCAAAGATCGCCAGGCTCAGCAGGCGGCCCTCGCGGGTGGCCCAGAAGTAGCGCACGTCATCCTCGTCCTCCAGCGTCAGCGGCCGGTTCAGGCCGATGAACTCGTGCCCGCCCTTGCGCCCCAGCCACTCCCGGTTCAGCGCCATCAGCTCGTCGCGATCGAGCTGCGAGATGCGCCCCTCGACCACCTCCACGCCCTCCTTGCGCGCTTTGTTGCGCCAGCGGCGCAGGTGGCTGTAGGCCGGGCCGCGCAGCTCGCTGTCGAAGCCGGCCAGGTCGATCTCCCATTCCACGCCCATCTCGTTCACCGGGAAGCCACGGCGGCTGAGGATGGCGGCGAAGCCCTCGCCGATCTCCAGGAACACGGTGGCCGCCGCACCGGGGCTCTGCAGGTAGGCGTCGAGCAGGGCCTCATGATCGGCGACCGCGGCGATGGGGTCGCCCAGGACCACGTGCAGCCCCCGGGGCGCGAACAGCGGGTGACGCAGCCGCAGATAGGCCAGGTAGCCGAGCCGCTCGTGGATGAAGTACTGCAGCCCCGGCTGCAGGGTGGAGTAGGCCATGCAGCCGCGCCCGTGCTGGCGCAGATAGGGCACGAGCAGCGCCTCGCGGCTGTCGGCAGCGGCCTGCAGGCCCTGCAGCACGCTCATGGCTGGCCCACCTGGGCGTCGATCACCCGCCGGCGCAGCACATGCTCGGCCAGTTGCCGGTTGTCGCTGTGCGAGGGATGGAAACCGCGCCGGATCGCCTGGAAGCAGCCGCGCGTCATGCGCGGCAGGAACTTCTCCTCGACGAAGAAATAGCGGAACGCCGCCTTCCAGGTGCGCCACTTGAACAGCTGGCGGTCCTGGCGCAGGAAGGTGGCGCAGCCGAGGAACAGGTACGCCATGTTCACCAGGTAGCAGAAGATCACCCCGTAGCCGAGCCAGAAGCGGTTGCCGGACACCGCCTGGTAGACGTCGAAGGCCACCGACTTGTGCTCGATCTCCTCGGCGAAATGCCACTCGTAGAGCGCCCGCACAGGCGGCTCCACGGCGGCCAGCTTGCCGCTGGACAGGGTGATTTCGGCGAACAGCTCGTTGACCCGCTCGATCCCCACGACGAACGCCAGCTGCTGCAGGGGCGTGGAGGTGGGCTGGAGGATCTTGAACGAGATGAAGCGGGTGAAGCCCAGGTAGGTGTCGAGTCTGAAACCCTGGGCGCGCAGGGCCTCCAGGAACTGGTTGTGGCCACGGGCGTGGGAGATTTCCTGGCCGATCAGCCCCAGGGCGTCGCGGCTGACCTGCGGGCTCTGCAGCTGGTCGATGAATTTGCGGATGGTCTGCACGATGAAGTTCTCGCCATCCGGAATGGTGATGGTGTAGGCGTTCAGCCAGTGGGTCAGGAACGGCTCGCCCGCCCAGTGCCGCGACGGCGGGCTGGCGCCGTAATCCACGTCGAAACGCCGGGCGCGGATACGCGCGGGGCTGTCGTTGGTTTCGCTGGTCATGAGATTCCCCCGGGACGTTTCAGTGGTTGAACAGGTTGCTCAGGTGGGTGCCGCGGACGACCCGGCGCTGGCTTTCCGGCAGCATTTCCTGGCGCAGGCGCGGCACCAGCCTCCAGTGCACGAACGGACGGTAGTGGTGCTCCTGGTGGAAGCCGTTGTTGAACCACAGCAGGTTGTAGAGGCGGCCGTAGCAGCTCACCGAGTCGGTCTTGCGGTCGCCGGGCGTGGCGCCGTGGTGTTCCAGGTAGTTTTCCGCAAGGGCCACGACCTGGCCGAGGTAGGACACCGGCACGAAGTAGAACAGGAAGAAGCGCCAGTCCAGCCACGCCAGGCCGGCGTAGAAGGCCAGCAGCGCCACGGCCTCGCACCAGACCAGCCAGGCCAGCTTCTTCTGCCGGGCCATGGCGTAGAGCCGGCCGAAGTCGGTGCGCAGCGGGCCGAGCAGGGAGTAGCGCCAAAGGCTCTCCGCCTCCCGGGGCTCGCCCGAATAGCGGTACAGCGAGGAGAAGTCGCCGGTCTCGCCGTCTTCCCCGCGGTAGTCGTTGTTGAACTGGTGATGGTTGAGGTGGTGGGCGCGGTAGAGCGTCTGCGGCATGCCCAGGGCCAGCGAGTTGAGCACCGAGAACAGCCGGTTCAGCGGCTCGGCGCGAAAGAACGGGTTATGGATGAAGTTGTGGGCGATGCACTGGTAGTTGGTGCAGATCATCAGCACGAAGAACAACCCCAGGCCGGTCAGCGCCCAGGGGCCCAGTACGGTGAAGTAGAGGGCGGTGGCGACGATCGCCGTGCAGTTGAGCAGGGTCAGCAGCACCAGCACCCCGTCCATCGCCGAGTGGCGGAACAGCCAGCCGCCCTCCAGGCGCAACCGGCTCGCGGTGCTGGAGCGCCGCGCGCCCGCTTCTGCATCGTCCTGGCGTATGCGCTGTCGCGGGCCGCTCAGCGGGTCCGTCGTCGTCATCTCAGACCTCCTCATTCGGTTTTCCGGGCGGCGCGCGTGAACGTGCCGGCCCCTGCCGCTAGTAGCTGCGGCTCATCTTCAGGTCGCCCAGCTCGAAGCCATGCAGCCTGGCCAGTTCCAGCATCTCGACCACCCGTTCCTTGCGCACGTCGCCCTTGCTGTAGTCGCTGGTCATGCCGGTGAGCCCCATCAGGATGGTCTCGGCCATGCAGGCGAACACGTGGTCCGGCGGCAGCGGCAGGCCCTCCAGCAGGAAGTCGCGCGCTCCAGTGTGGGCGTTGTCCCGCGCCACCTGGGCGGGGACCGGCGGCACGCGGACCAGCCCGCCCTTGATCACGGTCACGTCGGGGCGCCGCTCGCGCACCGACGGGTCGGTGTCGGCGGGCAGGGCCACATCGCAGATGATCACCGGGCCGTCGCTCAGGTGCTCGGGGAAGATCAGCGTGCCGGCCTGGCTGCTGGCGCCGAGGATCAGGTTGGCCTGGCGCATGTCGGCCGGGTCGGTGGAGATGCGGATGGGGCTGTGCTCGCCGCATTCCCGCTGCAGGCCGAGGTGCAGGTCGCGGCCCAGCTGTTCGTCGTCCGCAGGCGCCGCTTCGAGCAGCTGGCGCGCGGTACGGCTGCCGGCGATGCGCGCGGCCAGGGCATGCGTCTGCGCCAGGCCGTCGGTGGAGTCGCCATGGCTGGCCAGGTGGTCGCGCAGGGCCTGGAAGGCCCCGGCGTAGATCTTCGCCGCCAGCGCCTCCAGCGCGCGCTCGCGCCCCGGACGGCCGATCAGGATCAGGCGCGGAACCTTCTCCGCCATCAGTTCGCTGTACACCGCGCCGATGTTGCCGTTGGCGCCGACGGCGGCGAAGCAGGCCGACTGCAGGTCTATGCCGGTCTCGGCGGCGGTCTTCAGCAGCGCCTCGTAGCCCATGCCGATGGTCAGCGAGTTGCCGGTGGTGACGGCCAGGCCGTCATGCCGCACCGCCTTGCAGTTCTGCATGATGATCGAGGTGAAGCCGCCGAAGCCGACGATCTCGCAGCCCTCCTCGACGGCCTTGTCGATGGCCGCCTCGGTCAGCTCCACCAGGGTCTGCAGGTCGCGTTCCTGCATGTGCTTCTGGATCAGCGCCGAGGTGATGGGCACGCCGATGGATTGCAGGCGGACCTTCTTGCCGGTCTTCGAGTAGAGCGTGTGGGCGCGCATGTAGAACGGCTTGAGGTACGGGTAGCAGCGCTCCAGCAGCGCCTCGACCTGGGCCAGGCTGAAGCGCTCGCAGCTGTGGTCGAACAGGTGCATGTTGCCGGCATCGACGAAGTGCATGAGGAAGCCGATGCGGCGCTCCACGCCCTCTTCCGGGGTGGTGAAGTAGCGGCCGCGGTAGTCCCGCACCTCGCCGTGGGCCTGCGGCGTGGCGAGGCCGGCGATGTACTTCACCAGTTCGTAGAAGTTGCCGTGGCGCAGGATCAGGCACAGCCGTTCGAGGGCGGCGTACAGCCGTTGCCGAGCCTCGGGGCTGACGCAAGCAGCCGGCTCGAAGCGCAGCACGTTGTTGTTTGACAGCAGCGGCGCCACGCGGATGCGGTGCTCGTGCAGCAGGTAGCCGGCATAGACGAAGCCGATGATGTCGCTGCCGGCCAGGGTGCGCAGGCCGGGCGACTCGGCCTGGCGCTGGTCGGCGAATTCGAGCGCCAGCATCAGGCCCTCGCCGCGCACGTCCTGCACCACCTCGGGAAAGCGCTGCTTGAGCGCGAGCAGCGCGGCCTTGATCTCGCCACCGACCTCGGTGCAGGCGCGCATGATGCCCGGGTCCTCGTCCAGCAGCCGCAGGCAGCGCAGGGCGATGGCCGAGCTGAAGTCGTCCTCGGCGAAGGTCGAGGTGTGGATCAGGCTGAACTCTTCCTCGAAGCAGTCGCGGGCGATGCTGACGCTGGCGATCTTCGCCAGGCCGCCACCGAGGCTCTTCGACAACAGGTAGTAGTCGGCGCCCACGGCGCTGGCCTCGGAGGCGAGGAAGCGTCCGGTACGACCCATGCCGCTCTGGATCTCGTCGAAGACCAGGTGGATGCCCTGCTCGTCGCAGGTTCGCCGCAGCTGGCGCAGGTAATCGGCGCCGAGCACGTGGATGCCGCCCTCGCCCTGGATGGGTTCGACGAACAGCGCGGCGACGTTGCATACCTCGTGGGTCTCGACCACCGCGCGCTGCTGCGCGTCGAGCCCGACGCTGTAGTAGCGCAGGGTGCGCGCCAGGGTCTGCTGCTGGAAATCCGCAGGGTCGTCGCGGTCGACGAAGATCACCTGCGGGCCGAGGGAGACGAAGGCCGAGCGGTACATCTCGTTCTCGGTCAGGTTCACCGCGCCGGCGGTCTTACCGTGGTAGGACTTGTGCAGGCAGCAGTAATAGGCACGGGCCTCGAGGAAGCGCTCGCGGTTGAGCCGGCGAACGGCGGCGACCGCCTCGGCGAAGGTCTCGACCCGTTCCCCCAGCAGTTCCCTCAGCAGACGCGCCGACTCGCTGGCCAGCGGCAGGCGATCCGGCGCGCGGTGATTGCGCAGCTTTAGCAGGCGCGCTTCGCCGGCGTCGAGCAGCCGTTGCTTGCGGTTGCGATGAGCCAGCTGGGCATGCTTGAGCGCGGCCTCCACCGCCTCGGTGCCGCTGTTGGCCAGGGTGCTGATGAACTCGCGGCCCAGGCGCGCGGACAGCATGTCGTTGAGCTTGCGCCCCAGCTGCGCGGTATGCCCGCGCAGGCTGGCCTGGACGGCGAACGGCCGGCCGGCGCGCAGCAGGTCGATGGCGGTCTCCACCAGTTGCGGGTGGTTGTGGCCGAACATCAGCGCGCCGTAGCCACCGAGGAAGTCGTAGACACGGACCCGCTCGCCGTGGTCGTCGCAGTATTCGAGGGTATCGCCCTCGCCGAAGACGTACTCCACGTCCAGGCGCAGGCAGCCGAGCAGGCGTCCGGTGAGCGGCCTGACGAAGCGTTGGTAGTGCTCGCGGTTGTCGAGCACGGGAAACGACGGCACCTGGATCACAGACATGGACTCTCCCTCCCTGCATGGCGCCATGGCCATGTTCCAGGGCTACGACTGGCCACGCTGGGCGATGGCCGCTACGGACGGGGCTCGCGCAAACGCCTGCTCCGGCGGGAGGCATGGGCATTCAAACAAGCGCCTGACTGGTACGCCCTATACTGAAGGTCATGTCCGGGAGAAGGTTCGCCGCTTTATGCCGCGATTGCGGCCGGCGTCACAAAGGGCCGGGAGAGTAGGGCTCGAAGCGATAAACGGTCCGCGATCGGGAGGGTGATCGGGTTGCCGGGACGTTTCCCGGGGAGAGCGGCAGCGCCAGGGAGGCTGGCGCCGCCGTCAGGAGATTCGAATCAGGCGGGCATCGCCACCACGGCCATGGTCACGGAAGCCTTGCTGTAGAGCCGGCGCTCGCCGTTCTCGTAGCCGAACACCTCGGCCTCGACCACGGTGGCCTGGCGGCCGGCCTTGAGCACTTCGGCGCGGCACAGCAGGCGTTCGCTGCGCGCCGGGCGCAGCAGGTTGACCTTGAACTCCAGGGTCAGCACCGTCTGGCCGTCGGCCACCAGGGTGGCGGCCGCGGCTCCGGCGGCGTGGTCGGCCAGGGTGGTCTGCACGCCGGCGTGGATGAAGCCGTTCTGCTGCAGGTGGCGGGACAGGATGTCCAGTTCCGCCTCGACCCAGCCGGGGCCGCAGTCGGCCAGGCGGATGCCCAGGTCCTGGATGAAGTTGGCGGCGGCGAAGCCGTGTTCGACCAGCTCGCGGTAGCGTGGATGGGCCTGCATGGCGGTGTCCTTTTCTTGTTCTAGTAACGGGCGGTTAGAGCCTGCTTACGATCTTGCGAGCTAGAGGAAAACAAGGCGAAAGTGGCTAAGGAAGCGGAGGGTCAATGAGCATTCCGCAGCCACTTTCAACGCAGATTTCCGACGCGCAGCAATCGCAAGCAGGTTCTCAGGCCAGGTGCGGGGTGCTGCGGGCCACCAGCGCCTCGACGTCCGCGCCGCGTGGCAAGGTGCCGTACACACGGCCGCGACCGGCCAGGCGGCTGGCGATAAAGGCATCGCTCACCACGCTGTTGCCGGCCTCCAGCAGCAGCTTGGCCTGCAGGGCCACGGCCACGTCCTCGGTGAGCTGGCGGGCGCGGAACTGGATGTCGGCGGTGTCGGCGAAGTCGTTCTTGAGCTGCTGGATGTGCGCCTTCAGACGCGCGTCGCCGTGGCCATCGCCCAGCTCGACGAACAGCGCGTCGAGCACGCCCGGCTCCTTGGACAGGGCGCGCAGCACGTCCAGGCACTGCACGTTGCCCGAGCCTTCCCAGATCGAGTTGACCGGCGCCTCGCGGTACAAGCGCGGCATGATGGTCTCCTCGACGTAGCCGGCGCCGCCCATGCATTCGCTGGCCTCGTAGACCATCTCCGGCGCGCGCTTGCAGATCCAGTACTTGCCGATGGCGGTGACCAGGCGGGCGAACTTGTCCTCCTGCTCGTCGTGCTGGTGGTCGAGGGCGCGCCCCATGCGCATGCACAGGGCCAGCGCGGCCTCGCTCTCCAGGGCCAGGTCGGCCAGCACGTTCTGCATCAGCGGCTGGTCGGCCAGCAGCTTGCCGCCGACCTTGCGGTGGGCGCAGTGGTGCGCGGCCTGGGTCAGCGCCTGGCGCATCAGGCTGCTGGAGCCGACCATGCAGTCGAAGCGGGTCATGGACACCATCTCGATGATGGTCGGCACGCCCCTGCCCTCTTCGCCGAGCATCCAGGCGAAGGCGCCGCGGTATTCCACCTCGCTGGAGGCGTTGGCCCAGTTGCCCAGCTTGTTCTTCAGACGCTGCACGTAGAACTGATTGCGCGTGCCGTCCGGGCGGTGGCGCGGCAGCAGGAAGCAGGACAGGCCCTTGTCGGTGTAAGCCAAGGTCAGGAAGGCGTCGCACATGGGCGCCGAGCAGAACCACTTGTGGCCGACCAGCTCGTAGGCCTCGCCTGGGCCGCCGACGCCCACAGGGTAGGCGCGGGTGGTGTTGGCGCGCACGTCGGTGCCGCCCTGCTTCTCGGTCATCGCCATGCCGATGGTGACGCCGGCCTTCTGCTCCATCGGCACGTTGCGCGGGTCGTACTGGGTGGCGAGGACCTTCGGCAGCCACTGCTCGGCGACATTCGGCTGCAGCCTGAGCGCCGGCACGGCGGCGAAGGTCATGGTCAGCGGGCAGCCGCTGGCAGCCTCGGCCTGGCTGTGCAGGTAGGTGAGGCCGGCGCGGGCGACGTGGGCACCTGCGCGCGGGTCCACCCAGGGCAGCGACGGCAGGCCATGCTCGACGGCGGTGCGCATCAGCTCGTGGTAGGCCGGGTGGAATTCCACCAGGTCGATGCGGTTGCCGTAGCGGTCGTGGCTCTTGAACTCCGGCTTGTGCTCGTTGGCCAGGAAGCCGGCCTGCATCAGCGGGCCGCCGGCCAGGGCGCCGTAGGTGTCCAGGCGGTCCTCCGCCCAGCCGCCGCCGTAGCGGCGAATCCACTCCTGCAGCGGCAGGTCGGTGCGGTACAGGTTGGCGCCGTCCAGCGACGGCACCTGGTTGAACACTTCGTGGGTTTCGGCGAGTGACTGCAGGGACATGCTCAGGACTCCGGGGCGCCGACGGCGCGCAGGCAGAAGGTGATCAGGGCTTGGCTGACGGTGGCCAGGTCCGCCGACGGCAGGCCGGCGTCGCGGGCCGCGCGGGCCGGTGGGGACAGCGGGCCGACCAGGGCCTCGGCGATGGCGCCCACCAGGCAGGCGGCCACCAGATTCACTTGGGTGACGCGGAATTCGCCGGTGCGCACGCCCTCCTCCAGCAGGTCGACGAACAGCTCGGCGTAGGATTCGCGGAACAGCAGGCGCTGCTCGTCGACTTCCGGCTCCACCGGCTCGGCGATCAGCGCGAAGGCCAGGCGCCGGCTGTGCCAGGCGCGGGCGGCGAACTGCTCCAGGCCCGCGGCCAGGCGTCTGGACGCGCTGCCGGGGCCGCGGAGGATTTCGGCGAGCACGTCGACCTCGACGCGGCAGGCGTTGCTGAAGACTTCCGCCGCCAGCTCGCCCTTGCCGCTGAAGTGGCGGTACAGGCTGCCGGTGGCGATGCCCGCGTCCTCGGCCAGGGCCTGCATGGTGAGGCTGGCGAAGCCGCCCTCGGCGACCCGGGCATGGGCGCAGACGAGGATGCGTTCGCGCAGCTCCTGGGCACGATCGAGGCGGGCGGTGGTGGTGCGATAGGCCATGAGCTGAATCCATGTTCATGAATTCAGCTCAGTGAATCACGATTCACTTCTTGATGAAAACGACGATTCGGCCAAATCATGGCCGGATCATTGTAGCTAGCGGTTCAAGGCGCCCGGCACAGCACCCAGTCGTGCAGCAGGGCCTGGAGTTCGAGGAACTTCACCGGCTTGACCAGGTAATCGCTCATGCCGGCCGCCAGGCAGCGCTCGTGATCGCCGCTGTGGCTGTGGGCGGTGATGGCCAGCACCGGAATCTCGCCGCAGCCGGGCAGGTTGCGCAGCGCGCGGCAGGTGGCGAAGCCGTCCATCACCGGCATCTGGCAGTCCAGCAGCACCGCGTCGACCGGCTCGCCACGCACCACGCCGAGGGCCTCGGCGCCGTTGTCGGCGGTGCGCACCCGGTAGCCGAGCTTGAGCAGCATGCCGCGGGTCACCAGCTGGTTGATCGCATTGTCCTCGACCACCAGTACGGTGCATTGCTCGGGCCGGCGCTGCGGCGGGCCGGCGGCGCGCCGGGAGGCAGCCACGATGTCCGGCAGGCGCTGGGCTGGCAGGTCGAGCGGAACGGCGATGGTGAAGACACTGCCCTGCCCCGGCTGCGACTGGTGCCGGAGGTCGCCGCCGAGCAGGTCGACCAGCTGGCGGCAGATCGCCAGGCCGATGCCCAGCCCGCCGTACTGCCGGGTGGTGGAGCCGTCCAGCTGGTGGAAGCGCTGGTACAGGCCGGCCTCGTCCGAGGCGACGAAACCGATGCCGGTGTCGCGCACCTCGATGCGCAGCGGCACGTTGTCGGCCAGCGGCCCGGCCGCGCCGATGCGCAGGGCGACCTGGCCCTGGTGGGTGAACTTGATGGCGTTGTCCAGCAGGTAGCCCACGGCCTGGCTCAGTCTGGCCGAATCGCCTTCCAGGGTGTCAGGCAGGTTGTCGTCCACCTCGACCACGAAGGCCAGCCCCCGCTCCTCCGCCCTGCCGGCGTACTGCACGCGCAGGCCGTCGACCAGGCCGCGCAGGCTGAACGGCTCCCGCCGCAGGTGGAGCTTGCCGGCCTGCAGCTCGGTGAGGGCGAGGATGTCGTCGACCATGTGCATCATGTCGCGCGCCGAACTGGAGGCGGTGCGCTGGTACTGCTCCAGCTCCACGTCGAGCCGCACCGTCTGCATCAGCTCCAGCGAGCCGATCACGCCGTTCATCGGCGTGCGCAGCTCGTGGGTGACGGTGGCGAGGAACTCGTCCTTGACCCGGTTGCTGTCGGCCAGTTCGCGGTTGAGCGACTCCAGTTCGCGCCCGGCCTCCTGGAGGATGCGCGTGCGCTCCTCCTTCATCGCGTTGATGCGGTCCGCCAGGGCCAGGGACAGCAGCCCCACCTCCAGCGCCGAACCGAACTGGCTGGCGTACATGGTGAAGAAGGTATAGGGCAGGAAGCCCAGCACCATCAGGGTGTTGATCACCCCGCCGGCGAGGAAGGCCGTCCAGGCGATGATGAAGTAGCGCGCCACGCGCATGCCGCGCAGCCAGGCCAGCACGCCGGCGCTGAAGATCACCACGGTGAAGGCCAGCGCCAGCGAGGTGGCCAGGCGCAGGGCGACGGCGTAGCTGCTGGTCAGCGCCAGCACCATCACCAGCACGCCGACCGCCATCAGCAGACGCAGTAGGCGGTCGACCCACGGGCTGTGCGCCCGGGTCTGCAGGAAGCTGCGGGCGAACTGGCAGCCGAACAGCGCCGCCGCGCCGATCAGGAAAGGCGTGACCGCGTTGGCCCACCAGGGGTTGTCGGGCCAGAAGTACTGCACGCCGGCGCCGTTGACCGACACCTGGTACAGGCCGAACGAGGCGATGTAGAGGATGTAGTAGAGGTAGCTGGTGTCGCGGACGGCGAGGAAGATGAACAGGTTGTAGATCAGCATCGCCAGCAGCACGCCGTAGATGATGCCGAGGGTGTAGATCCGCGCCGGTTGCGCCTCGATGAAGGCGTCCGGCGACCACAGCCCCAGCGGCAGCTGCATCGAGCCCTGGCTCTGTGCGCGCAGGTACACGCGCTGGGTCTGCCCGGGCGTCAGTTCGAGGTTGAACAGGTAGTTGTTCTGCTTGATCTGCCGGCTGGAGAAGGGCTGCGCATCGCCGGTGCGCGCGATCAACCGGTAGCCGCCGGCACCGTCGGGCAGGTAGACCTCGAGATGATCGAGCGGCGGATAGGCCAGCTCCAGCAGCCATGCCTTGGGACCGGAGGCAGCGGTCGGCGCGTAGGTCAGGTCGACCCGCAGCCAGAACACCGAGCGCGAGTAGCCGGCGTTGAGCACCGGCCCCGGATTGTCGCGGAAGCCGGCGTCCAGGGCGGCCGAGCCGACCTCTTCGATGCTCGCGTCGCCGCGCACGTCCTCGAACACCTGCATGTCCGAGCCCAGCGCCAGGTAGCGGGTGCGCTCGTCGAACGAGACGGCATGCGCCAGCCAGGTCCAGGCGAACAGGATGAGAAAAATGCAGACACGCATGCAGCCCCGCATGGGTCTCGCGTGGCCGCCCGGAGCCCTCTTCTCCCGGGAGCCTGTTCACGATCTTGCGAGCGGGTGGCGAAATGGCTGGGGAAGCAGCGTTTACGTGGTGTAAACGAGCATTCCGAAGCCGTTTTCAACGCCACTCAGCCGACACGCAGCTGATCGTGAGCAGACTCTTGGCGCGGCGCGCGTAACCCTTCTAATTGGTATGGGCGGCACTCTATCACAGGGCCCCGGGGAAAAATCCGCCGCCCCGGAGCAAGATGTCGCGCCCCGCCGATTGGGCCACCTCGCCGCCAGGTGGTAAGCTCGCCGGCCATGAACAGACACAACTCCCGCCCCGTCGTCCTCTGCCTCTCCGGCCACGACCCTTCCGGTGGTGCCGGCCTGCAGGCGGACATCGAAGCCCTGCTCGCCCAGGGTTGCCACGCCGCTCCGGCGGTCACCGCGCTGACCGTGCAGGACACCGTCAACGTCTCCGACTTCCGCGTGCTCGACCGCGACTGGGTGCTGGCCCAGGCCCGCGCCATCATCGCCGACCTGCCGGTGGCCGCCGTCAAGCTGGGCATGCTCGGCTCGGTGGAGATGGTCGACACCGTGGTCGAGATCATGCAGTCGCTGCCCGGCGTGCCGCTGGTCTGCGACCCGGTGCTGCGCGCCGGCGGCGGCGGCTCGCTGGGCAAGGACGACGTCGGCTACGCCATGCGCGAGCGCCTGCTGCCGATCGCCGCGGCGGCCACGCCGAACCTGCCGGAGGCGCGCATCCTCGCCGAGCTGCCCGAGGGCACCGCGGACGAGTGCGCCGAAAAGCTCTCCCCCTATTGCCGGAACCTGCTGATCACCGGCGGCCACGGCGAAGAGGCCGAAGTGCACAACCGCCTCTACGTGCGCGGCGGCGAACGCCACACCTTCACCTGCGCCCGCCTGCCGGGCAGCTACCACGGCTCCGGCTGCACCCTGGCCAGCACCCTCGCCGGCCGCCTGGCCCTGGGCGAGGAAACGGTCAGCGCCGTGCGCTCGGCCCTCGACTACACCTGGCGCACCCTGCGCGACGCCGAGCAGCCGGGGCGCGGCCAGTTCGTGCCGCGCCGCCTGCCACTGGACTTCTGCCAGTGAGGCGCCGTTCGTGAGCCGGCCATTGCGCGGTCTCTACGCCATCACCGACAGCCAGCTGCTGGCGGACGGCCGGCTGCTGCCCTACGTGGAAGCGGCACTGAAAGGTGGCGCGCGCCTGCTGCAGTACCGCGACAAATCCGGCGACGCCGCCCGCCGCCTGCGCGAGGCCGAGGCCCTGGCCGAGCTGTGCGCACGTCACGGCGCCGACCTGATCATCAACGACGACGCCGAGCTGGCCGCCCGCCTCGGCGTCGGCCTGCACCTGGGCCAGGAGGACGGCTCCCTGGCCGCCGCCCGCGCCCTGCTCGGCCCGCGCGCAGTCATCGGCGGCACCTGTCACGCCAGCCTGCAGCTGGCCACGACGGCGGTCTCCGAGGGCGCCAGCTACATCGCCTTCGGCCGCTTCTTCACGTCGCAGACCAAGCCCGGCGCGCCGAGCGCCACCCCCGAGCTGCTGGAACAGGCCCGCGCCCGCTTCGCCCTGCCGATCACCGCCATCGGTGGTGTCAGCCTGGACAACGGCGCCGACCTGATCCGCCGTGGCGCCGACCTGCTGGCGGTGATCCACGCCCTGTTCTCCGCGCCCTCCGCCGCCGAGGTGGAGGCCCGCGCCCGCGCCTTCGGCGCGCTGTTCGCATCCTGATTCGCTATTGCTGATTCGAGAGAGACCTGCCATGTCCCGTTCGGAAACCCTGTTCGCCAACGCCCAGAAACACATCCCCGGCGGCGTCAACTCGCCGGTGCGCGCCTTCCGCAGCGTCGGTGGCACGCCGCTGTTCTTCAAGCACGCCGAAGGCGCCTACGTGATCGACGAGGACGACAAGCGCTACGTCGACTACGTCGGCTCCTGGGGCCCGATGATCCTCGGCCACGGCCACCCCGAGGTGCTCGACGCGGTGCGCAAGCAGCTGGAGCACGGCCTGTCCTACGGCGCGCCGACCGCGCTGGAAGTGGAAATGGCCGATCTGGTCTGCTCCATCGTGCCGTCCATGGAGCTGGTGCGCATGGTCAGTTCCGGCACCGAGGCGACCATGAGCGCCATCCGCCTGGCCCGCGGCTATACCGGGCGCGACGCCATCATCAAGTTCGAGGGCTGCTACCACGGCCACTCCGACAGCCTGCTGGTCAAGGCCGGCTCCGGCCTGCTGACCCAGGGCGTGCCCAGCTCGGCCGGGGTGCCGGCGGACTTCGCCAAGCACACCCTGACCCTGCCCTACAACGACCTGGCCGCCGTCGAGCAGACCCTGGCCGAGGTCGGCAAGACCGTCGCCTGCATCATCGTCGAGCCGGTGGCCGGCAACATGAACTGCGTGCCGCCGGCGCCCGGTTTCCTCCAGGGTCTGCGCGAGCAGTGCGACAAGCACGGCGTGGTGCTGATCTTCGACGAGGTGATGACCGGTTTCCGCGTCGCCCTCGGCGGCGCCCAGGCCCACTACGGCGTCACCCCGGACCTGTCGACCTTCGGCAAGATCGTCGGTGGCGGCATGCCGGTCGGCTGCTTCGGCGGCAAGCGCGCGATCATGGAATGCGTCGCCCCGCTCGGCCCGGTCTACCAGGCCGGCACCCTGTCGGGCAACCCGCTGGCGATGGCGGCCGGCCTGACCACCCTCAAGCTGATCAGCCGCCCAGGCTTCCATGCCGAGCTGACCGACTTCACCAGCCGCATGCTGGCCGGCCTGCAGGAGCGCGCCGATGCCGCCGGCGTGCCCTTCGTCGCCACCCAGGCCGGCGCCATGTTCGGCCTGTACTTCAGCGGCGCCGACGACATCATCACCTTCGCCGACGTGATGGGCAGCGATGCCGAGCGCTTCAAGCGGTTCTTCCACCTGATGCTGGAAGGCGGCGTGTACCTGGCGCCGAGCGCCTTCGAGGCCGGCTTCACCTCCATCGCCCACGGCGACCGGGAACTGGAAATCACCTTCGCCGCCGCGGAGCGGGCCTTCGCCAGGCTCGCCTGAGGCGGCGGCCGAATCCGGCAAAGGCTTTGTAACGACGCTCCGGCTTATACATAATGTGACGGCCGGCGCGTTTCGCCGGCAGGGCACGAGGCCCGACCGTTCCGCGAGGCGTTCCGATTCATGACATGCACCGGCCGCAAGCTCTTCATGGGCTGCCTGCTGCTCGTTTCCCCACTGCTGGCCCAGGCGGGCGACAACTCGCTGCTGGTGCCGGCCATGGGCCCCTGCTCGCTGAACACCGCCCCCGAAGACCTGCCCCAGGCCGTGGAAGCCTGCCAGGAAGTCGCCCGCCAGGGCGATGCCCAGGCCCAGTACGAACTCGGCGAACTCTATTACGAAGGCCAGCGTGTGCCGCGCGACCTGCCCCAGGCCATGCACTGGTTCGAGCAGTCCTCGCTGCAGGGCAACGCCCAGGCCCAGCTGCGCCTGGGCACCATGTTCTTCCGTGGCGAGGGCGTGCAGGCCAACAACGTGCAGGCCTACATCGTGCTGAAGATGGCGGCGGTGAACGGCTCCGACGAGGCCATGGACAGCGCCGACCAGGTGGCCGAGCGCATGGGCAGGGAAGAACTGCAGGCCGCCAGCCAGGTGCTGGGGCAGATCTTCCGCAGCTACCTGCTGGAGCTGCAGAACCTCGACAACAGAGACCCCTCGGGCTTCAACCCAACACCCGGCTCGCCGGGCACCGGCATCAGCCCGCAGGTGCCGGCCTTCGCGCCCAACTGAGGCCAGTCCGCGCGGCGGCGTGCGCTACTTCTCGGGGATCGGCATGGGGAACGGCATCACGTTGCCGCCGCCCTTGGCCTCGCTGATCTTCGGCGTACCCAGGCGTTCCACCTCGTCGATGCGCACGATGGAGTGCATCGGCACGAAGCTGCGCACCACGCCCTCGAACTGGGCCTTGAGCTTCTCCTCGCTGGGGTCGACCACCACCTGGGTGCGCTCGCCGAAGACGAACTCCTCCACCTCCAGGAAGCCCCACAGGTCGCTCTGGTAGATCTGCTTGGCGTACATCTCGTACACCTGGCCCTGGTTCAGGAAGATCACCTTGTAGATGGGTTCGCGCTTGCTCATAGAAGGAGGATAGAGGACCGCTGGAAATCGGGGGGCGCGAATCTTACCAGCGTGCGGACAGGCAACGCTAGGAAGCTCGTCGGTCGCCCCCTATAATGCGCGGTCCATTCGAACCACCCGATGCACGCTGATGGCCAAGAAGCTTTATATCGAGACCCACGGTTGCCAGATGAACGAGTACGACAGCTCGCGCATGGTCGACCTGCTGGGCGAACACCAGGCCCTTGAAGTCACGGAAAACCCGGCGGAAGCCGACGTGATCCTGCTCAACACCTGCTCGATCCGCGAAAAAGCCCAGGAAAAGGTGTTCTCCAAACTGGGCATGTGGCGCGAGCTGAAGCTGGAGAATCCGAACCTGGTGATCGGCGTCGGTGGCTGCGTGGCCAGTCAGGAGGGCGCCGCCATCCGCGACCGCGCGCCCTACGTCGACGTGGTGTTCGGCCCGCAGACCCTGCACCGCCTGCCGGAGATGATCGACGCCGCGCGCAGCACCAAGAAGGCCCAGGTCGACATCAGCTTCCCCGAGATCGAGAAGTTCGACCGCCTGCCCGAGCCACGCGTCGACGGCCCCAGCGCCTTCGTCTCGGTGATGGAAGGCTGCAGCAAGTACTGCACCTTCTGCGTAGTGCCCTACACCCGCGGCGAGGAAGTCAGCCGCCCGCTGGGCGACGTGCTGCTGGAAATCACCCAGCTCGCGGAGAAGGGCGTCAAGGAAGTCACCCTGCTCGGCCAGAACGTCAACGGCTACCGCCACGACGGCAGCGACTTCGCCGACCTGCTCTACGCGGTGGCGACCATCGACGGCATCGAGCGCATCCGCTACACCACCAGCCACCCGCTGGAATTCTCCGACGCCATCATCCAGGCCCACGCCGACATCCCGCAGCTGGTCAAATTCCTCCACCTGCCCGTGCAGTCCGGCTCGGACCGCGTGCTGGCGGCGATGAAGCGCAACCACACCGCGCTGGAATACAAGTCGCGCATCCGCCGGCTGAAGGCCGCGGTGCCGGACATCTGCATCAGCTCGGACTTCATCGTCGGTTTCCCCGGCGAGACCGAGAAGGACTTCGAGCAGACCATGAAGCTGATCGAGGACGTCGGCTTCGACTTCTCCTTCTCCTTCATCTACAGCTCGCGCCCCGGCACCCCGGCCGCCGACCTGGTGGACGACACCCCGGACGAAGTGAAGAAGCGGCGCCTGCAGATATTGCAGAGCCGCATCCACCAGCAGGGCTACGAGATCAGCCACAAGATGACCGGCAGCATCCAGCGCATCCTGGTCAGCGACTATTCGAAGAAGGACCCGGGCATGCTCCAGGGCCGTACCGAGAACAACCGCATCGTCAACTTCCGCTCGGACAACCCGGCGCTGATCGGCCAGTTCGTCGACGTGCACATCGACGGCGCCCTGCCCCACTCCCTGCGCGGCAGCCTGATCCAGCTCAACTGATCGACCAATGGCCAATGCCAACCCCGCCGCCCGAACTTTCACCCCGGAGCGCGTGGGGTTATCCTTCGCCAACCACCCCCAGCCGAATGGCGGCCAACAGACCACATTGAACGCACCCATAGAACCGCATCGCTTCATCCTCGAACCCTTCGAAGCTCACCGCTTCGCCAATCTCTGCAGGCAATTCGACGAGCACCTGCGCCTGATCGAGCAACGCCTGTCCATCGAGATCCGCAACCGTGGCAACCAGTTCGAACTGGTCGGCCCGAGCAAGCACACCCAGTCCGCCGAGAACCTGCTGCGCCGCCTGTACCGCGAGACCAAGAGTGCCGAGCTGTCGCCGGAGATGGTCCACCTGTACCTGCAGGAGTCCGGTCTGGAGGCGCTGGACAGCGGCAAGGCCGACGCCGGCGTGGCCCTGCGCACCAAGAAGGGCGTGATCAAGCCGCGCGGCGCCAACCAGCAGCGCTACGTCAAGTCGATCCTCGACAACGACATCAACTTCGGCATCGGCCCGGCCGGCACCGGCAAGACCTACCTGGCGGTGGCCTGCGCGGTGGACGCCCTGGAGCGCGAGCAGGTGCGACGCATCCTGCTGGTGCGTCCGGCGGTCGAAGCGGGCGAGAAGCTCGGCTTCCTGCCCGGCGACCTGGCGCAGAAGATCGACCCCTATCTGCGCCCGCTGTACGACGCCCTGTACGAGATGCTCGGCTTCGAGACGGTGGCCAAGCTGATCGAGAAGCAGGTGATCGAGATCGCCCCGCTGGCCTACATGCGCGGGCGCACCCTTAACAACAGCTTCATCATCCTCGACGAGAGTCAGAACACCACCCTCGAGCAGATGAAGATGTTCCTCACCCGTATCGGTTTCGGCTCCACCGCCGTGATCACCGGCGACATCACCCAGGTCGACCTGCCGCGCGGCACCAAGTCCGGCCTCAGCCACGTGATGGAAGTGCTGAAGGACGTACCGGGCATCAGCTTCACCCACTTCAAGCCCAAGGACGTGGTGCGCCACCCGCTGGTGCAGCGCATCGTCGAGGCCTACGAGCGCTTCGAGGAGCGCCAGCCGGCCAGGGACAACCCGCGCGATGCTTGAACTGGACCTGCAGAACACCTCCAGCGCCACCGACCTGCCCAGCGAAGCGCAGCTGCGCCGCTGGTGCGAGCTGGCGCTGCGCCAGCGCACGGCCGACTCCGAGCTGACCATCCGCCTGGTCGACGAACTGGAAGGCCGCGAGCTGAACCACACCTGGCGGCACAAGGACTACGCCACCAACGTGCTGTCCTTCCCCGCCGAAGTGCCGGAAGGCATCCTCGACATCCCGCTGCTCGGCGACCTGGTGATCTGCGTGCCGGTGGTCGAGCGCGAAGCCCGCGAACAGGGCAAGACCGCCGAGGCCCACTGGGCCCACCTGGTCATCCACGGCTGCCTGCACCTCCTCGGCTACGACCACCTCGAAGACGGGGAAGCCGAGGAGATGGAGGCGCTGGAACGGGAATTGCTGGCCGAACTGGGTCATCCCGACCCGTACGCCGAACAAGAATAGGAAGATACCGAGACTCATCATGAGCGAAGACCGATCAAGCAACGAGCAGAAGTCATGGTTCAACAAGCTGACCCAGGCTTTTGCTCATGAGCCGAGAAACCGCCAGGAACTGCTGGAAGTCCTGCGCGAAGCCCACCAGAACAAGCTGCTCGACAGCGAGGCCCTGACCATCGTCGAAGGCGCCATCCAGGTCGCCGACCTGCAGGTGCGCGACATCATGGTGCCGCGCTCGCAGATGGTCAGCATCAAGGCCTGCAACACGCCGGCCGAGTTCCTGCCCGCCATCGTCGACTCCGCCCACTCGCGCTACCCGGTGATCGGCGAGAGCCTCGACGAGGTGATCGGCATCCTCCTGGCCAAGGACCTGCTGCCGCTGATCCTGGACCGGGACAAGCCGTTCAACATCAAGGACCTGCTGCGCCCAGCCACCTTCGTACCGGAGTCCAAGCGCCTCAACGTGCTGCTGCGCGAGTTCCGCGCCAACCACAACCACATGGCCGTGGTCATCGACGAATACGGCGGCGTGGCCGGCCTGGTGACCATCGAGGACGTGCTGGAGCAGATCGTCGGCGACATCGAGGACGAGCATGACGTCGAGGAGGACAGCTACATCAAGCCACTGCCGTCCGGCGACTTCCTGGTCAAGGCCCTGACCCCGATCGACGCCTTCAACGAGGCCTTCGACAGCGAGTTCCCCGACAGCGAGTTCGACACCGTCGGCGGCCTAGTGATGAACGCCTTCGGCCACCTGCCCAAGCGCAACGAGGTGACTGAGATCGGCGAATTCCGCTTCCGCGTGCTCAACGCCGACAGCCGCCGGGTGCACCTGCTGCGCCTGACCCCGCTGGAGCGCTAGAGGGCGCGGGGCGCCCCCTCCTGTGGGAGCGGCCCCTCTGTGGGAGCGGCCTTGGCCGCGAATGGGGCCATAAAGGCTTCGCGGACAAGTCCGCTCCCACAGGGGACCCGCGAAGATTCGCGGCCAACCGGATGCCGCCCGGCCGCTCCCACGCAGCCTCCCGCTTCCGGCCCTCCCGCCCTTCCAGTACCCTTGCCCGCCTGATTTCCCGATCAAGGACGCACGATGCGCTGGATCACTCAACCCGGCTGGCCGGGCAACCTGCTGGCCATCGCCGGCGGCGCCTGCACCACCCTGGCCCTGGCTCCCCTCGACATCTGGCCGCTGGCCATCGTCGCCATCGCCCTGTTCTACCTCGGCATGCGCGGGCTGTCGCCGCGCCAGGCCCTGCTGCGCGGCTGGCTCTACGGGCTCGGCCTGTTCCTCAGCGGCACCAGTTGGGTCTACGTCAGCATCCACGACTACGGCGCCGCCTCACCGGCCCTGGCCGGCCTGCTGACCTTCGGCTTCTGCGCCGGACTCGCCCTGCTGTTCGCCCTGACCGGCTGGCTCTGGGTCCGCTGGCTGCGCCGCGACGACTTGCCGATCGCAGACGCCCTGGCCTTCGCCGCCCTGTGGCTGGTCCAGGAAGCGTTCCGCGGCTGGTTCCTCACCGGCTTCCCCTGGCTCTACGTCGGCTACAGCCAGTTGCAAGGCCCGCTGGCCGGCCTGGCGCCCATTGGCGGGGTCTGGCTGCTGTCCCTGGTGCTGGCACTGAGCGCGGCGCTGCTGGTCAACCTGGCGCGCCTGCGCCACGACAAGGTGCGGCTCGCCGCCGGCGTGGCCCTGCTGCTGGCGCCGTGGCTCGCCGGCCTCGGCCTCTCCGGCCACGCCTGGACCGCAGCCAGTGGCGAACCACTGAAGGTCGCCGCGCTGCAGGGCAACGTGGAGCAGAACCTCAAGTGGGACCCGGCGCAGCTGGACGCCCAGCTGGCCCTGTACCGCGACATGACCCTGAGCAGCCGGCCGGCCGACCTGATCGTCTGGCCGGAAACCGCCGTGCCGGTGCTCAAGGAATTCGCCGAGGGCTACCTGAGCGTGATGGGCCGGGTCGCCGCCGACCGCGACGCCGCGCTGATCACCGGCGTGCCGGTGCGGCAGGCCAACGAGCGCGGCGAGAAGCGCTACTACAACGCGATCACCGTCACCGGCTGGGGCGAAGGCACCTACCTGAAACAGCGCCTGGTGCCGTTCGGCGAATACGTGCCGCTGCAGGACATGCTGCGCGGCCTGATCGCCTTCTTCGACCTGCCCATGTCCGACTTCGCCCGCGGCCCGGCCGACCAGCCGCCGCTGCAAGCCAAGGGCCTGCGCATCGCACCGTTCATCTGCTACGAGGTGGTCTACCCGGAATTCGCCGCCGACCTGGCCGCGCGCAGCGACCTGCTGCTGACGGTGAGCAACGACACCTGGTTCGGCACCTCCATCGGTCCCCTGCAGCACCTGCAGATGGCGCAGATGCGCGCCCTGGAATCGGGCCGCTGGATGATCCGCGCCACCAACAACGGGGTCACCGCGCTGATCGACCCGCAGGGCCGCATCACGGCGCAGATCCCGCAGTTCCAGCAGGCCGTCCTGTATGGCGACGTGCAGCCGATGCAGGGGCTGACGCCCTACCTGCGCTGGCGCGCCTGGCCGCTGGTGGTGCTGTGCGTCGGGCTGCTGGGTTGGGCCTTGTGGGTTCGTCGCAAAAGGTGATGTGCGCCGGTGCGCGCGGCGCACCCTACGTAGGAGCGAGCCCGCTCGCGAACATCGGCAGCCGCCAAGGCGTTCGCGAGCAGAGCTAGCTCCTACCACGCCGACTCTCAGCGGTAGAGCAGCGGATAGACCCGCATCCCGATCGCCTCGTTGAGCAGCCGGGTGTTCTGCCACAGCGCCTTGCCCTCCGGCAGCCAGCCGCTCAGCGGGCGCTCGTTGGGCACGCCGAGGAAGCCCAGCGGCGCCGCCACCACCTCCAGCCCGGCGCGCTCGAAGCACCAGCGCGAACGCGGCATGTGCGCCGCCTGGGTCACCAGCACCACGCGACTCACACCTTGCGCCTTGAGCATCTCCGCGCTGAATTGCGCGTTCTCCCAGGTGGTTCGGCTGCGCGCCTCCTGCCAGCGGGTCGGCACGCCGAAATCGCGCTGCAGCACCTCGGCCATCATCGCCGCCTCGCTGGGCGGCTGGCCGTAGTGCAGGCCGCCGCTGATCAGGATCGGCAACTGCGAGGCGCGGTGCAGGCGCGCCGCGTAGCGCAGGCGCTCGATGGCGGTGACGCTGGGCTGGTCGCCGCCCCAGGCCGGGTCGGCTTCCTCGCGTCCCGAGCCGAGTACCACGATGGCCTCGGCTCGCTGCCCCAGCTGCGCCCATTCGGCCTCGGCCAGCGCCGGCTCGCGCTCGATCAGCCGGGCCGACCACTCCACCACCACCGGCAGGCTGAGCAGCCACAGCCCGCCCAGGCCGCCGGCCAGGCACAGCGTCGCCAGGCGCGGCCGCCCCAGCCAGGCCCACAGCAGCCAGGACAGCAGGATCAGCAGCAGCAGGCCGCCAGGCGGAAGAATCAGTTGCTTGAGGATGAAGCGCAGTTCCATGGACACCTCCAGTGGCCATGGAGACTACCGAGGTTGACCCGCCCGGAACAGCCTGGAGCCGCAGGCGCTACAGGGCAGCACGCCCTCGCCGCTCTGGATCTGGGCCGCCGCCCCGCACAGGGCGCAGCACAGCTGCTGGCGTTTCTTCAGCACCGGCTTGCCGCGCGGCAACGGCTTGCCCAGCACGCGCTTGGGCAGCCTGGCGACCGGCTTCGCGGCGTTCGCCGGCAACTGCTCGATCACCGCCAGTTCCTCGGCGGCGGCGTGCCAGCCGCGCAGCCAGTTGAGGTCGCGGTCCAGGTAGGCGCGGATCAGTTCCAGCTCCGCCGGGGTCAGGCCGCGCAGCTCCAGCTCGTCCGGCGGCGTCTCGTGCAGGCGAGTCGCGGTGTCCGCTTCCTCCAGGGCCAGCGCCAGGCGCTGCAGCAGCCGCTCGTAGAGCCCGCCCCCGACATCCGCACCCCGCGACTCTGCCATCCACCACCTCGACCGGGCGCTACCTGCGCGCCTCTCTCTGGCAAGCTTAGCGCCGGTCGCTCCGCAGGCCGGGCGCCGCGACAAACGGCGGCGCGGCACAATCAGGGTTTCCCTGAATCAGGGGGGGTCATGTATGCTACGGCGTTTCTCGCAAGCCCTCATTTTCAGCGCCGAAAGCCCATGCACGAACAGTATTCGCCCCGTGAAATCGAAGCCGCCGCCCAAGCCCAGTGGGACGCGCAGAAATCCTTTGTCGTGACCGAACAGCCGGGCAAGGACACCTTCTACTGCCTGTCCATGTTCCCCTACCCGAGCGGCAAGCTGCACATGGGCCACGTGCGCAACTACACCATCGGCGACGTGATCGCGCGCTACCAGCGCATGCAGGGCAGGAACGTGCTGCAACCGATGGGCTGGGACGCCTTCGGCATGCCGGCCGAGAACGCGGCGATGAAGAACAACGTCGCCCCGGCCAAGTGGACCTACGAGAACATCGCCTACATGAAGGCCCAGCTGAAATCGCTGGGCCTGGCCATCGACTGGACCCGCGAAGTCACCACCTGCAAGCCGGACTACTACCGCTGGGAACAGTGGCTGTTCACCCGCCTGTTCGAGAAGGGCGTGATCTACCGCAAGAACGGCACCGTGAACTGGGACCCGGTCGACCAGACCGTGCTCGCCAACGAGCAGGTCATCGACGGCCGCGGCTGGCGCTCCGGCGCGCTGGTCGAGAAACGCGAAATCCCGATGTACTACTTCCGCATCACCGCCTACGCGGAAGAGCTGCTGAGCAGCCTCGACGAGCTGGATGGCTGGCCCGAGCAGGTCAAGACCATGCAGCGCAACTGGATCGGCAAGAGCTTCGGCGCCGACATCGAGTTCGACTACGACGTCGCCAGCATCGGCATCGAGGGCCGCCTGAAGGTCTACTCGACCCGCCCCGACACCCTGATGGGCGCCACCTACGTGGCGGTGGCCGCCGAGCACCCGCTGGCCCAGCGCGCCGCCGAGAACAACGCCGAGCTGCAGGCCTTCATCGCCGAATGCAAGGCCGGCTCCGTGGCCGAGGCCGACATGGCGACCATGGAGAAGAAGGGCGTGGCCACCGGCCAGTTCGTCGTCCATCCGCTGACCGGCGACAAGCTGCCGGTGTTCGTCGCCAACTACGTGCTGTGGGGCTACGGCGAAGGCGCCGTGATGGCCGTGCCGGCCCATGACGAGCGCGACTTCGAGTTCGCCAGCAAGTACGGCCTGCCGATCAAGCAGGTGTACGCCGCCGCGGACAAGGAATACTCCAGCGCCGAATGGCAGGCCTGGTACGGCGACAAGGAGGGCCTGACCACCCTCAACTCCGGCAAGTACGACGGCAAGGACTTCACCGCCGCCTTCGACGCCATCGTCGCCGACCTGGAAGCCAGCGGCCACGGCGCGCGCAAGACCCAGTTCCGCCTGCGCGACTGGGGCATCAGCCGCCAGCGCTACTGGGGCTGCCCGATCCCGATCATCCACTGCCCGAGCTGCGGCGACGTGCCGGTGCCGGAAGACCAGTTGCCGGTGGTGCTGCCGGAAGACGTGGTGCCGGACGGCGCCGGCTCGCCGCTGGCCAGGATGCCCGAGTTCTACACCTGCACCTGCCCGAAATGCGGCGCCGCGGCCAAGCGCGAAACCGACACCATGGACACCTTCGTGGAGTCCTCCTGGTACTTCGCGCGCTACGCCAGCCCGAACTACGAAGGCGGCATGGTAGACCCGCAGGCCGCCAACCACTGGCTGCCGGTGGACCAGTACATCGGCGGCATCGAGCACGCCATCCTCCACCTGCTCTACGCGCGCTTCTTCCACAAGCTGATGCGCGACGAGGGCCTGGTCAGCTCCAACGAGCCGTTCAAGAACCTGCTGACCCAGGGCATGGTGGTCGCCGAGACCTACTACCGCATCCTGGAAAACGGCGGCAAGGACTGGTTCAACCCGGCCGACGTCGAAGTCGAGCGTGACGCCAAGGCCAAGGTCATCGGCGCCAAGCTCAAGGCCGACGGCCTGCCGGTGGAAATCGGCGGCACCGAGAAGATGTCCAAGTCGAAGAACAACGGCGTCGACCCGCAGGACATGATCGACCAGTACGGCGCCGACACCTGCCGCCTGTTCATGATGTTCGCCTCGCCGCCCGACATGAGCTGCGAGTGGTCGGATGCCGGCGTCGAAGGCGCCAACCGCTTCCTGCGCCGCGTCTGGCGCCTGGCCCACAGCCACGTCAGCGCAGGCCTGCCGGGCGCGCTGGATATTGCCTCGCTGAACGACGAGCAGAAGGCCGTGCGCCGCGCCATCCACCTGGCCATCAAGCAGGCCAGCAACGATGTGGGCCAGCACCACAAGTTCAACACCGCCATCGCCCAGGTGATGACCCTGATGAACGTGCTGGAGAAGGCCCCGACCGCCAGCGAACAGGATCGCGCCCTGCTGCAGGAAGGCCTGGAGACCGTGGCCCTGCTGCTGGCGCCGATCACCCCGCACATCTGCCACGAGCTGTGGCAACGGCTGGGCAAGACCGGCGCCGTCATCGACGCCGCCTGGCCGGTCCTGGACGAGTCGGCCCTGGTGCAGGACAGCCTGACCCTGGTCATCCAGGTCAACGGCAAGCTGCGCGGCCAGATCGAAGTGCCGGCCAGCGCCAGCCGCGAGGAAGTCGAGGCCGCCGCCCGCGCCAACGAGAACGTGCTGCGCTTCACCGAGGGCGTGACCATCCGCAAGGTCATCGTCGTGCCGGGCAAGCTGGTCAACATCGTCGCCAATTGAAACGGTCGCCAACTGATTCAGCCCGGCGCTGCGGCGCCGGTTTCTCAAGGGGAAACACAATGATGAAACGGAACATGCTGGTCATCGGCCTCACCGTCCTGCTCAGCGCCTGCGGCTTCCAGTTGCGCGGTACCGGCGGCGGCGAGTTCGCCCTCGGGGAAATCGACCTGCAGGCGCGCAACGCCTACGGCGAAACCGCCAAGCAGCTGAAACAGTACCTCGAGAACAGCGGCGTGAAGGTCCACAACGGCGCCCCCTACCGCCTGTACCTGGCCAACGAGCAGGAAACCCAGCGCACCGCCAGCTTCACCAGCAACGCGCGCAGCGCCGAATACCAGCTGACCACCCGCCTGGACTACGAAGTGCGTGGCGAGAAGAACCTGCTGCTGTTCAAGGACTGGCTGGCCGTGCAGAGCGTCTACGTGCACGACGAGAACAACCTGATCGGCTCCAGCCAGGAGTCCGGCCAACTGCGCCAGGAAATGCGCCGCGAACTGATCCAGCAGCTGTCCCTGCGCCTGCAGCAACTGACCCCGGCCCAGCTCGAGCAGCTGCAGCAGGAAGCCGAGACCCGCGCCGCCGCCGAGGCGGAAGCCGCTGCCGCCGCGCGCCGCGCCCAGCAGGAGTCGGCGCCGCTGCAGTCGCCGATCCAGCTGCCGATCAGCCAGTAGGACGAGAAGGGCCGGGCGACCGGCCCTTTTCACGAGCGCTTCCGATGAAACTGAACGGCGCACAACTCGGCAAACACCTGCAGGGCGGCCTCGCCCCGGTCTACGTGGTCAGCGGCGACGAGCCGCTGCTGTGCCAGGAAGCCGAGGACGCCATCCGCGCCGCCACCCGCCAGCAGGGCTTCGGCGAGCGCCAGGTGTTCCACGCCGAGGCCAGCTTCGACTGGGGCCTGCTCTACGAGGCCGGCGCCAGCCTGTCGCTGTTCGCCGAGAAGCGCCTGATCGAGCTGCGCATCGCCAACGGCAAGCCCGGCGACAAGGGCACCGCCGCCATCCTCGAATACCTGGGACGCCCGCCGGAAGACACGGTGCTGCTGATCAGCCTGCCCAAGCTCGACGGCGCGACGCAGAAGACCAAGTGGGCCAAGGCCCTGATCGACGGGCCGCACAGCCAGTTCGTGCAAATCTGGCCGGTCGAAGTCGCCCAGTTGCCCAACTGGGTTCGCCAGCGCCTGTCCCAGGCCGGCCTGGCGGCCACCCAGGAAGCGGTGGAACTGATCGCCGCGCGGGTGGAAGGCAACCTGCTGGCCGCCGCCCAGGAAATCGAGAAGCTCAAGCTGCTGGCCGAGGGCAACCAGATCGACGCCGGTACCGTGCAGGCGGCGGTGGCCGACAGCGCCCGCTACGACGTGTTCGGCCTGGTAGACGCCGTGCTGAACGGCGAGGCCAGCCACGCCCTGCGAATCCTCGAAGGCTTGCGCGGTGAAGGCGTGGAACCGCTGTTCATCGTCGTCATGCTGTCCCGCGAGTTGCGCCAGCTGGCCGGCCTGGCCCTGCAATTCAGCCAGGGCGTACCGCTGGAGAAGGCCTTCGCCGCGGCCCGCCCGCCGATCTGGGACAAGCGCCGCCCGCTGGTCGGCAAGGCGCTGCAGCGCCACACCGCGGCGCGCTGGAACCAGCTGCTGATCGACGCCCAGCGCATCGACGCCCAGGTCAAGGGCCAGGCCCCCGGCGATCCCTGGAGCAGCCTGGCGCGCCTGGCCCTGCTGATGGCCGGCCAGCGCCTGGCGCTGAGCGAATGATCCCCACGTAATACGTGCCGCCGTAGGGTGCGCCGCGCGCACCGCGTCTCTCCCCTTCCGCCCACTGGACATTTTTCGTACAGCGGCGCATAGTCCGCGCCGCCCGCAGCGTCGCGGGTCAGGTGAGGATCATCCGATGAGCAAGAAAGCCCCCAAGCAGCCGAACAAGGCCAAGTCCATCGTCGCCCAACCGCTGTTCCGCAGCCGCCAGGAACAGCCGAAGAAAGGCAAAGGCAGCTACCGCCGCGAAGCCTCCCACTGGGAGGCTTCCTGCTTTCTGGGCCTGGTGAAATCCGCGGCCTGATCCACCCACGAGACGCCGACGGGGTTCTGAAAACCGCCCGGCATGGTAAGGTCGCGGTCTGATTGGCAAGACCGAGAGGCCTCGATGTTCCAGCTTTCCGCCAATGGCCGCCTGAGCTGCCTGCTCGCCGGCGCCGCGATCTTCCTGGGCGCCTGCGCCGAGACCCCGAATCCCGCCCCCCAGCTGACCTCCGCCAAGCTCGTCGCGCAGCCGCAGCAGGCCGAGCCGAGTGCGCCCGTGGCCAAGGAAGAAGCCGAACCGGCCCCCGCCCTGAGCTTCGACGACTGGCGCGACCGCTTCCGCCTCAAGGCCCTCGCCAGCGGCATTCCGGAAAACCTGTTCGACCAGGTCTTCGCCGGCGTGACGCCGGACATGAGCGTGGTCACCGCCGACCGTGCCCAGCCGGAATTCAGCCGGCCGGTGTGGGAGTACCTGGACGGCGCCATCTCGCCGGTGCGGGTGCGCAAGGGCCAGGCTCTGCTGGCCCAACATGCCGCCACGCTGGACGCCATCGAGGAGCGCTACGGCGTCGATCGCGAGACGCTGGTCGCCATCTGGGGCATGGAGAGCAGCTTCGGCCAGTTCATGGGCGAACAGTCGGTGATCCGCTCCCTGGCCACCCTAGCCTACGAAGGGCGCCGCCCGCAGTTCGCCGAGGACCAGTTGCTGGCCGCCCTGCAGATCCTGCAGAGCGGTGACATCACCAGCACCGGCCTGCGCGGCTCCTGGGCCGGGGCCATGGGCCAGACCCAGTTCATCCCCACCACCTACCTGACCCATGCCGTGGACTTCGACGGCGACGGCCGCCGCGACATCTGGAACTCCAGCGCCGACGCCCTGGCCTCGGCCGCCCATTACCTGCAGGCCTCCGGCTGGCAGAAGGGCCAGGCCTGGGGCATCCCGGTGGCGTTGCCCAGCGGCTTCGACTACGCCCTGGCCGACACCGAGATCCGCAAGACCTACGCCCAGTGGCAAGCGCTCGGTGTGAAGGGCACGCCACCCAGCGTCGCCCCGGACGACACCGGCTACCTGCTGCTGCCGGCCGGCCACCGCGGCCCGGCCTTCCTGGTGTTCCGCAACTTCGGCGCCATCCTCAAGTACAACAACTCGTCGTCCTACGCCCTGGCCGTGGGCCTGCTCGGCCAGCGCCTGAACGGTGCCGCGCCGCTGCAGGCCACCTGGCCGAAGGACGAGCGCCCGCTGGGCCGCAGCGAGCGCATCGAACTGCAGGAAAGCCTGGCCGCCAAGGGCTACGAGCTCGGCGCGGCCGACGGCATCATCGGCGCCAACACCCGCCGCGCCGTGCGCGCCTTCCAGCAGAGCCTGGGCCTGCCGGCCGACGGCTACCCGACCCCGGCGCTGCTGCAACGGCTGCGCTGAGCAAAGGCTGCTGCACGTAGGCCGGGCGCTGTTGGAGAGAGGCCCGACTCGCGGGCCTTTGCGACTTCCGAGAACTTACGGCATGGCCCAGAGATGGGCCGCCACCAGCGCCCGCCAGGGCGCGAAGGGCAGCAGCCAGTCGCGTACGAACGGCTGGTTGAGCTTCTCCTCCGCCCCCAGCAGGCGCTGCAGCTGGCGCCGCACCGCCGCATCGCCGTGCAGCGAGCCGTCCAGCCGGGCGAAGCCGCGCAGCAGAGCGTAGTCCACCGTCCACGGGCCGATGCCCTTGAGCGCCAGCAGCCGCTGGCCGATGGCCTCGGCCGGCTCGTCCTGCAGCCATTCGTCCAGGGGCAACCGCCCTTCCACCACCTCGCGGGCGAGCAGCAGCAGCGTCCCGCTCTTGGCCCGGGAGAAGCCGGCCTGGCCCAGGTCATCCTCGTCCAGCGCCGCCACCGCCGCCGCGTCCGGGTAGCAGAACAACCCGCTGGAATGGCGCCGGCCGGCCAGCTGGATCAGCTTGCGACGCAGAGAGATGGCCACCGCCAGACTGATCTGCTGGCCGCTGATGGCCCAGCTCAGGGCCTCGAACGGCGAGGCCGACTGCGGCACGCGCAGCCCCCGGTTCGCGGCGATCAACGCGCCCAGCAGCGGGTGCGCCCCATGCTCGACCTCGAACGCCTGCACCGGCTGGGTCAGGCCGAGCATGTGCTCGGCCAGGGTACGCAGCGCCAGCGGTTCTAACGCCACGTCGCCATCCACCTCCAGGCTCGCCCTCGCCTCGCCGTCCGCGAAGCGCAGGGCAAGGCGGGCCGGGATGCCCTGCCAGAGAATGCCCTTGTCCAGGCCGGCGTCCGTCACCCGCTCGGCCAGGCCCTGGGCATCGCGGCGATGAAAGTTCAGCAGGTCGTGGGGCCGATAGTCGGCCGGCAATTCCAGGGTCAGGTCGAGACGGTTCATACGGGGCTCGCAAAGCCAGATGGTTTATCGGACGGGCTGCTAATCTGCAAGCGACGAGCACGCTCAAGGATGGCTGAATCCAGCCGAAGCAGTGGTACCCCTCAACCCAAAGGGAATCACCGATGTTCAATCAGCGTCTGAAAGAGGAGCTGGCCAAGCTGCGCGACGAGCTCGCCAGTACCCGGCAGATCAAGGACTCCCTGTACAGCGAAATGCTGGTGCTGGAGCTGGACCCGGGCGGACGCGTGCGCTACGCCAACGACAATATCCTGCAGGCGCTGCATTATCGACGCGAGCAACTGGTCGGCCAATCCCTCGACACGCTGATCCCGCCCACCTTCCACAGCCATCCCAACCATCCCGTCCTGCAGGCGGCCCTGCGCAACCGCGAGCACTGGAGCGGCGCCTTCCGCCTGCTCCGCGGCGACGGGCGCGAGGCCTGGCTGCGAGCCATCTGGCAGCCGGTCAACGACGGCAAGGGCCAGCTCCAGTACTTCACCCTATGTGCCAACGACCTGACCGACACCATCGAGACGGCGAAGGAGCGGGAGGGCCTGATCAACGCGCTGCTGCGCTCCACGGCGGTCATCGAGTTCAACCTGGGCGGCGAAGTGCTGACCGCCAACCAGCGCTTCCTCGATGGCATGGGCTACCGCCTGGAGCAGATCCGCGGCAAGCACCACCGCATGTTCTGCGAGCCGGAGGAATCCAGCTCCCAGGACTACCGCGAGTTCTGGGCGCGGCTGAACCGCGGCGAGTACGTCGCCGGGCGCTTCAAGCGCGTCGACAGCCACGGCCGCCCCGTGTGGCTGGAAGCCTCCTACAACCCGGTGCTGGACGCCCACGACCGCCTGTACAAGGTGGTCAAGTTCGCCACCGTCATCACCGACCAGATCAACCAGGAACAGGCCGTGGCCGAAGCGGCCAACATCGCCTACGGCATCTCCCGGCATACCGACGAGAGCGCCAGCAAGGGCGCCGCAGTGGTGCAGCAGACGGTGGAGGTGATGCGCCAGATCGCCGAGAAGGTGCAGGAGGCGGCCGAAGGCATCGAGGCGCTGGATCGCCAGTCGCTGCTGATCAGCACCATCATGCAGACCATCCGCGGCATCGCCGACCAGACCAACCTGCTGGCCCTCAACGCCGCCATCGAGGCGGCCCGGGCCGGCGACCAGGGCCGCGGCTTCGCGGTGGTGGCCGACGAGGTGCGTCAGCTGGCCGGGCGCACCAGCCAGGCGACCGAGGAGATCGTCGACGTGGTGCAGAAGAACCAGGCCCTGGCCCAGGCCGCCGTGTCGAGCATGGCCAGCAGCCGCCAGCAGGCCGAGCAGGGCCTGCAGCTCGCCAACGAAGCTGGCGCGGTGATCGTCGAGATCCAGGATGGCGCACAGCAGGTGGTCCAGGCCATCGGCCAGTTCGCCAGCCAGCTCAAGACCTGAGGCGGCGGAGCAACGAAAAGCCCCGGCACACGGGCCTGGCGGCTGGTCGTACAGGCGAAGCTCGCGCCCCTGCCGGCAGCCTCTGGAGGCCCATCCCATGGTAGACTTCACCCCGGCCACAAGCCCCACCACCGAAGCCCCTACCGGAGCCGAGAGTTCGATGTCCGATACCGCCTCGCCCAAGCCCGTATCCAGCGGCGAAAAATTCCGCAATTCCCAGGGAATCACCGCGATCAAGGATGGCCAGAAGCGCCGCGCTTCTGCCGAACCCCAGATCGTCGAGCCCAAGCCGAGCTGGTTGCGGGTCAAGGCGCCGAGCGGCAGCCGCTTCGATGCGGTCAAGCGCAATGTCGGCGAGCATCGCCTCAGCACCGTCTGCCAGGAATCCCACTGCCCGAACATGGGCGAATGCTGGTCCAACGGCACCGCCACCATCATGCTGATGGGCTCGGTCTGCACCCGCGCCTGCCGCTTCTGCGCGGTCGACACCGGCAACCCGAACGGCTGGCTGGACCTGGAAGAGCCGCAGAACACCGCCAAGTCGGTGGAGCTGATGGCCCTGCGCTACATCGTGCTGACCTCGGTGGACCGCGACGATCTGCCCGATGGCGGCGCCGCTCACTACGCTGCCTGCGTCCAGGCGATCAAAGCCAACACGCCGCAGGTGGTAGTGGAAGCCCTGACGCCGGACTTCGACGGCGACCACGAGGCCATCGCCCGCGTGGTGGATTCCGGCCTGGAGGTCTTCGCCCAGAACGTCGAGACGGTCAAGCGCCTGACCCACGTGGTACGCGACCCCCGCGCCGGCTACGAGAAGACCCTCAAGGTGCTGGAGCACGCCAAGCGCCATCGCCCCTCGGTCATCACCAAGACCAGCCTGATGCTGGGCCTGGGCGAGACCGACGAGGAAATCCTGCAGACCATGGACGACCTGCGCGCCATCGGCGTGGACATCCTCACCCTCGGCCAGTACCTGCAGCCCACCCGCAACCACCTGCCGGTCAAGCGCTGGGTCAGCCCCGAGGAATTCAACCGCTTCCGCGACATCGGCCTGGAAAAAGGCTTCATGGAGGTCGCCGCCGGCCCGCTGGTGCGCTCCAGCTACCGTGCCGACCGGGTGTTCGAGAAGAACAACCTGGGCCTGGCCGCCCCCGCCCCGGTGCCCGGCCAGCAGCAGGACAGCAGCCTGATTCCGGCGCTCAACCTGCACTGACGCGCCGCTCTCTGGCGGCGCGTCTTGCCTGGCTTAAGCCCTTACTCTCAAACCCGTCACCCCGGCGCAGGCCGGGGCCCAGAAAACCGTCAGGCGACTCGGAGCGGGCGGCTGGATACCGGCCTTCGCCGGTATGACGGGCTTGTTAGCGTGGTGATACTTCGAAAGGCTTTCAGGCGTAACCCAGGCGCTCGCGCAAGGCGCTCTCCAGGCGCTGTGCCACCTCGCTGAGCGAGGGCGGGGTTTCGAGCAGCTCCCTGAGCTGGACCATCTTCAGGCCGGCATAACCGCACGGGTTGATACGCTGGAACGGCGACATATCCATGTCGACGTTCAGCGCCAGGCCGTGGAACGAGCAGCCATTGCGCACCCGCAGGCCCAGCGAGGCGATCTTGTCGCCGCCGACGTACACTCCCGGGGCATCGGCCTTCGGCGCCGCCTCGACGCCATAGCTGGCCAGCACGTCGACCAGTGCCCGCTCCATGGCGGTGACCAGCTCCCGTACTCCCAGCTTCTGGCGGCGCAGATCGAGCATCAGGTAGGCCACCAGCTGGCCGGGGCCATGGTAGGTGACCTGGCCACCGCGCTCGACCTGGACCACCGGTATGTCGCCGGGCGCCAGCAGGTGCTCCGGCTTGCCGGCCTGGCCCTGGGTGAAGACCCGGGGATGCTGCAGCAGCCAGATTTCGTCGGCCGTCCGCTCGTCGCGCTCGGCGGTGAAGCTGCGCATGGCTTCCAGGGTCGGCAGGTATTCCACCAAGCCCAGGTGCCGCACCACGAGCTCCGCCACTAGAGCACCATGTGCACGCGGCCGGTGGCTTTCAGATCGCCGTGGATCGCCTGCAGCTGCTCGATGCCGGTGGCGGTGATCAGCACCTGCACGGAGAGGAAGCGGCCATTGCGGCTGTCGCGCACCACCAGGGTGTCGACGTCGAAGCCCGGCGCGTGGCGCCGGATCACTTCGGCCACCAGGTCGGCGAAGTCTTCGCCGGCCTCGCCGATCACCTTGATCGGGTAGCGCTCGCAGGGGAATTCGATTTTCGGGGCTTGTACTTCGGTATCTGTCATCGCGGTCGCTCCGGGTTTGCCACCCGTGAAATGCGAACGCCCCGATTCCGGGGCGTCCTTGTGAGTCTGTCGATTCAGATCCCTGATCTGGGACCCAAACGGCGGTGTTTCAAGGCCGCCAGGCGACTCTTTAGTTGAACAGTCCGTAGAAGAACAGGCGGATGCTATCCCACAGGCGGCGGAAGAAGCCACCCTCCTCCACCGGCTCCAGGGCGATCAGGTTGGCGGTATGCACCAGCTCCTCGCCCAGCTTGACCTCAACCTTGCCGACCACATCGCCCGGCTTGAGCGGCGCTTCCAGCTGCGGCTCCAGCGCCATGGTGGCCTTGAGCTGCTTGGCCTGGCCCTTGGGCAGGGTCAGGCTGAGGTCCTCGGCCAGGCCGGCCTTGACCTGGCGGGTGGTGCCCTTCCACACCTGGGCCTGGGCGACTTCCTGGCCCTTCTTGTAGAAGGTCTGGGTCTCGAAGAAACGGAAGCCGTAGGTCAGCAGCTTCTGGGTCTCGGCGGCGCGGACCTTCTCGCTGTCGGTGCCGAACACCGAGGTGATCATCCGGGCGCCGTCGCGCACGGCGGACGCCACTAGGCAGTAGCCGGCTTCCTGGGTGTGGCCGGTCTTCAGGCCGTCGACGGTGCTGTCGCGCCACAGCAGCAGGTTGCGGTTGCCCTGCTTGATGTTGTTCCAGAGGAATTCCTTCTGCGAGTAGATCGCGTAGTGGGCCTGGTCCTCATGGATGATGGCGCGCGCCAGGATGGCCATGTCGTGGGCGCTGGAGTAGTGCTCCGGATGCGGCAGGCCGGTGGCGTTCATGAAGTGGGAGTTCTTCATGCCCAGTCGCTCGGCGGCGGCGTTCATCATGTCGGCGAAGGCGTCCTCGCTACCGGCGATGTACTCGGCGATGGCGATGCTGGCGTCGTTGCCGGACTGGATGATGATCCCGTGCAGCAGGTCGTCCACCGTCACCTGGCTGTTCAGCGGCAGGAACATGGTGGAGCCGCCGGACGCGGCGCCACCGGTGCGCCAGGCGTGCTCGCTGACGGTGACCAGGTCCTGCTCACCGATCTTGCCCTTGCGGATTTCCAGGGTGGCGATGTAGGCAGTCATCAGTTTGGTCAGGCTGGCCGGCGGCAGGCGCTGGTCGCCGTTGTTCTCCACCAGCACCTTGCCGCTGGCGGCGTCCATCAGCACGTAGGACTTGGCGGCCAGCTGCGGCGGCGAGGGAATCGCCGAGTCGGCGGAGGCGGCGAGCGGGGCGATCAGCAGGGTGGCAAGCAGGGCAAGGCGTTGGGCAAAGCGGGAGATGTTCATCCGTCTCTCTGAATAGCTGTTCAACAATGGCACAGGCGGACCGGAATCCGCCTGCATTCACCGCCGCCACGGGGGCGACGGACGAAGTTGCTAGTCCGGCTTGACCAGGGCCGGGTCGCCGAGGTTGGCCAGACGCACGCTGTCCTGCAGTTGCTGGGCCTCAGCCTGGGTTTCGACCGGCCCCATGCGCACCCGGTGCAAGATCTGCTGGTTGCGTACCACCGAGCTGATAAACACCTTGGCAGGCACCGTTTGGCTCAACTTGGCCTTGAGTAGTTCCGCAGCGTCCGGATTGGCGAAGGCGCCCACTTGGAGATACAGGCCAGACGCTGCGGGCGAAGCGTTTTTTTTTACGTCGATCTGCACCGGCAGCACGGCGGCCGCGTGCTGCGCGGGCGGCGGCGTGTACTGCTCGATCGGCTGGGCCTGGGCAACCGCCACCGGGGCCGCCGGCGCGGGCTGGGCAGCCATCTTCGGCTGGGCCAGCACCATCGGCACCGGGCGCCCCTGGGCCGCCCACCATTCGTGCGGGTCGATGCCCTCTACCTTGACCCGCGCGGTGCCGCTCTCGGCATAGCCGAGCTTCTTCGCCGCGGCGAAGGACAGGTCGATGATGCGATCGGAATAGAACGGGCCGCGGTCGTTGACCCGCAGGATCACGCTCTGGCCGTTGTCCAGGTTGGTCACCCGCACGTAGCTCGGCAGCGGCAGGGTCTTGTGCGCGGCGGTCATGCCGTACAGGTCGTAGGCTTCGCCGTTGGCGGTGGCCTGGCCGTGGAACTTGGTGCCGTACCAGGAGGCGGTGCCGGTGGCCGCGTAGCGGCGCCCGTCCTGGATCGGGTAGTAGGTCTTGCCCAGCACCGTGTAGGGGTTGGCCTTGTAGTTGCCGTAGTGCGGCATCGGCACCGCGTCGGGGATGCGCGACACGTCGACATCCCACCAGGGCGCGCCATCACGGTGCGGACGGTTGTAGGCGGAGGGGCCGGAAATCGGCTGGGAGCCCGGCTCAACGGGTTGCGGGGCACGGTTGTTGGAGCAGCTGACCAGCGCCAGGCCGAGGCCCGTGGCGGTCAGGATGCGCAGGACGGACTTCAAGGACGACCCCGCTTGGCGACCAGCTCGCCGGACAGTTGGTGGACGGCCATGGCGTACATGGCGCTGCGGTTGTAACGGGTGATCACGTAGAAGTTGGGCAGGCCCATCCAGTACTCCTGGCCCTCGGCGCCGTCGAAGCGGAAGGCAGTGACCGGGATGTCGTCGCGCAGCACGTCGGCGCTGACCCAGCCCAGGGCACGCAGCTCGCCGACGTTCTTCACCGGGTCGAGGCCCTGGGTCAGGCCGCTGTCGGCCTGCTCGCCCTTGACCTGGGCGCGGCTGACCACCGGTCCGCCGCTGACCCAGCCGTGGCGCTTGAAGTAGCTGGCGACGCTGCCGATGGCATCGACCGGATTGGCCCAGATGTCGATGTGGCCATCGCCGTCGAAGTCCACGGCGTAGGCGCGGAAGCTGCTCGGCATGAACTGCGGCAGCCCCATGGCCCCGGCGTAGGAGCCTTTCAGGGTCAGCGGGTCGACCTGCTGCTCGCGGGTCAGGATGAGGAACTCGCGCAGCTGCTGGCAGAAGAATTCGGCGCGCGGCGGATAGTCGAAGCACAGGGTGGAGAGCGCATCGAGCACCCGCCAGCTACCGGTGTTGCCGCCGTAGAAGGTCTCCACGCCGATGATCGAGACGATCACCTCGGCCGGCACCCCGTACTCCTGCTCGGCCCGGGCCAGAGCCTCGGCGTGCTTGTTCCAGAAGTCCACGCCCTTGCTGATGCGCGCTTCGGTGATGAAGATCGGCCGGTATTCCTTCCACGGCTTGACCTTCTCGGCCGGGCGGGAGATGGCATCGAGGATCGCCTGCTTGCGCTCCACCTGGTCGAACAGCGCGGTCAGCTGCTCGCCAGCGAAGCCATAGTCGCGGGTCATCTCGCCGATGAACTCGGCGACCCTGGGCGAGCCCTGGTATTCCCCGGCGGCTTGGACCTGGCCGGCCAGGCCGAGCATCACCATCGCGGCGACTCCCCAGCTACGCATTGCTTGATTCAAATTCTGCACTCTTGTCATGACTGGGCGATCCACTTGCGGTGCGTCTGGATCGCCATCAAAACCCCAAACCCGGACAACAGCGTCACCAGATGGGTTCCGCCGTAGCTAATAAAGGGCAGGGGCACCCCCACCACCGGCAACAGACCGCTCACCATGCCGATGTTAACGAATACGTAGACGAAGAACGTCATGGTCATGCTGCCGGCCAGCAACTTGCCGAACAGCGTCTGCGCCTGGGCCGTGATCACCAGTCCGCGGGCGATCAGCAGCAGGTAGACCAGCAGCAGGATACACACTCCGACCATGCCGAACTCCTCGCTCAGCACGGCAATGATAAAGTCCGTGTGGCTTTCCGGCAAAAAATCCAGGTGCGACTGGGTGCCGAGCAGCCAGCCCTTGCCGAACACGCCGCCGGAACCGATGGCCGCCTTGGACTGGATGATGTTCCAGCCGGTGCCCAGCGGGTCGCTTTCCGGGTCGAGGAAGGTCAGCACCCGCTGCTTCTGGTACTCGCGCAGGACGAAGAACCACATGCCCACCGCGATGGGCGCCACCGCCGCCGCCGCGCCGATGATCCAGCGCCACTGCAGGCCGGCCATGAACAGCACGAAGGCGCCCGAGGCGAGGATCAGCAGGCCGGTGCCCAAGTCCGGCTGCTTCAGGATCAGCACGAAGGGGATCAGGATCAGCACCAGGCTGATGGCGATGTGCTTGAGCTTGGGCGGCAGGTTGTGCCGGGCCAGGTACCAGGCGATGGTCGCCGGCATGATGATCTTCATGAATTCCGAGGGCTGGAAGCGGATCACCCCCGGGATGTTGATCCAGCGGGTGGCGCCCATGGCCGTGTGGCCCATCACCTCCACCGCCGTGAGCAGGCCGACGCCGGCCAGGTAGGCCAGCGGCACCCAGCGCGCCATGAAGCGCGGCTCGAACTGGGCGATGACGATGGCGGCCACCAGGCCGATGCCGAACGAGGTGCCCTGCTTGATCACCAGGTCCCAGTTCTTGCCGCTGGCCGAATAGAGGACGAACAGGCTGCCGGCGCACAGCACCAACAGGATCAGCAGCAGCCAGCCGTCGATGTGCAGGCGCTGCAGCAGGCTGGCGCGGCGCTTGAACACGTCCTGGTCGGAGATGTTGCGGTCGAAATCCTGGCGTTTCATCGCTGTACGCTGGCCTCCTGGGCGGCGGCGGGCGCCGGCGGGCGGAACTCGGGTTTGAGCTGGCCGTCCTCGCCCAGCAGCCAGGCGTCCATCACCTGCTTGACCACCGGCGCCGCGACACCGGAGCCGGACTCGCCGTTCTCCACCATCACCGCCACCGCGATCTTCGGATCCTCCGCCGGCGCGAAGGCGACGAACAGAGCGTGGTCGCGGTGGCGCTCGGCGATCTTGCTGCGGTCGTACTTCTCACCCTGCTTGATGGCGACCACCTGGGCCGTGCCGCTCTTGCCGGCGATGCGGTACACCGAGGTGGCGCCGACCTTGGCCGCGGTGCCGCGCGGACCGTGCATCACCATTTCCATGCCGTTGCGCCCGTAGTCCCAGAACTTCGGGTCGCGCAGCTGGATGTCCGGCGGAGTCGCCACGTGGGGCATCAGGTCCTGCTCCATCAGCTCATGGGGGGACATGCCGTCGGCCTGCTTGAGCAGGTGCGGGCGTATCCACTTGCCGCGGGTCGCCATCAGGGTCACCGCCTGGGCCAGCTGCAGCGGCGTGGTCTGCATGTAGCCCTGGCCGATGCCGAGGATCAGCGTCTCGCCCGGGTACCAGGCCTGGCGGTAGCGGGCCCGCTTCCACTCGCGCGACGGCATCAGCCCGGAGGCTTCCTCGAACATGTCCAGCGACACGCGCTGGCCGAGGCCGAAGCGCGTCATGTATTCGTGCATGCGGTCCACGCCCATCTTGTGGGCGAGGTCGTAGAAGTAGGTGTCGTTGGACCGCATGATGGCGAACTCCAGGTTCACCGAGCCGTCGCCCGAGCGGTTCCAGTTGCGGTACTTGTGGGTGTTGCCGGGCAGTTGATAGAAACCGGGGTCGTAGACCCGGGTCTGCGGGGTGACGACGCCGGCGTCCAGGCCGGCTACCGCCACCATCGGCTTGATGGTCGAGCCCGGCGGGTACAGGCCGCGCAGCACCCGGTTGTACAGCGGCCGGTCGATGGAGTCGCGCAGGTCGGCATAGGCCTGGAAGCCGATGCCGGTGACGAAGGGGTTGGGGTCGAAACTGGGCTGGCTGACCATGGCCAGCACGTCGCCGGTGGCCGGCTCGATGGCCACCACGGCGCCGCGGCGTCCGCCCAGCGCGTCCTCGGCGGCCTCCTGCAGATTCACGTCGAGGGTCAGGGTCAGGTCCATGCCGGGCGCCGGATCGGTGCGCTTGAGCACTCGCAGCACACGGCCCCGGGCATTGGTCTCGACTTCCTCGTAGCCCACCTCGCCGTGCAGCAGGTCTTCGTAGAAGCGCTCGACGCCGGTCTTGCCGATGTGGTGGGTACCGGCGTAGTCGGCCGAGTCGAGTTCCTTGAGTTCCTTCTCATTGATGCGCCCGACGTAGCCGACCGAGTGGGCGAAGTGACCCTTCTGCGGGTAGTGGCGCACCAGCTGGGCGCTGACGTCCACGCCGGGCAGGCGGAACTGGTTCACCGCGATGCGGGCGATCTGCTCCTCGGTCAGCTCGAACAGCACCGGCACCGGCTCGAACGGCCGCCGTCCCTGGCGCATGCGCTTCTCGAACAGGGCGCGGTCGTCGGGCGTGAGCTGCAGCACCTCGACGATCACGTCCAGCACCTGGTGCCAGTCGCCGGCGCGCTCGCGGGTCACGGTCAGGCTGAAGCTGGGCCGGTTGTCGGCGATGATCACTCCGTTGCGGTCGAAGATCAGGCCGCGGGTCGGCGGGATCGGCTGCACGTGGATGCGGTTGTTCTCGGCCAGGGTCGAGTGGTGCTCGTACTGGATCACCTGCAGGTAGTACATGCGGGCGATCAGCACGCAGGTCAGCAACAGCACGGTGATGCCGCCGACGACGACGCGACGACGCACCAGGCGGGCGTCCTTCTCGTGGTCCTTCAGGCGGATCGGTTGCGGCATGGCGACTGCTTATTTGTGGTACGGATGCCCGGACAACACGGTCCAGGCACGGTAGATCTGCTCGCCGACCAGGATGCGCACCAGCGGGTGCGGCAGGGTCAGCGGCGACAGCGACCAGCGCTGCTCGCTGCGCGCACACACCTCGGGCGCCAGCCCCTCGGGGCCGCCGACCATCAGGTTGACGGTGCGCGCGTCCAGGCGCCAGCGGTCCAGCTCGACGGCCAGTTGCTCGGTGCTCCAGGGCTTGCCTGTGACCTCCAGGGTGACGATGCGTTCGCCGGGCTGGACCTTGCCCAGCATGGCCTCGCCTTCCTGGCGGATCAGGCGGGCGACGTCGGCGTTCTTGCCCCGGGTGGTCAGCGGAATCTCCACCAGCTCCAGCGGCAGCTCGGACGGCAGGCGCTTGACGTACTCCTGCCAGCCCTCCTCCACCCAGCGCGGCATGCGCGAGCCGACGGCGATCAGCCTGATACGCACTACTCGGCCGGGTCCTGGTGCTGCGCGCGGCTCTGCTCGGCGCCCTGCCACAGGCGCTCCAGGTCGTAGAACTGGCGGGTAGCGACCTGCATCACGTGGACCACCACGTCGCCCAGGTCGAGCAGGGCCCACTCGCCACCGTCCAGACCCTCGTTGCCGATCGGGCGCACGCCCTGCTCCTTGACCTTGTCCAGCACTTCGTTGGCCATCGACTTGACGTGACGGCTGGAGGTGCCGCTGGCGATCACCATGAAATCGGTGACGCTGGTCTTGCCGCGCACATCGATGGTGGTGATGTCCTGACCTTTCAGGTCTTCCAGGGCCGCGACGGCGACCTTGACCAGTTCTTCGTTTTGCATCGTTACCTCATGAATCGGTTTTCGCACGGTACAGATCGTGCGTATGGATATAGGCCAGCACGGCGTCGGGCACCAGAAAACGCACCGAACGCCCCTGCGCCAGCAACTGGCGAATCAGGGTGGCGGACACCGCGAGCGACGTCTGCCAGATGAAACTGATCTGTCCGCCCGGCCCCGAGAGGCTGTGCGGGTCGGTCACGCTGCGCGCGGCGAGCAGGTCGCGCAGGGCCTCGGGCGGCTCGCTGTCGGCATCCGGCCGCTGCAGCACGAGGATGTGGCAGTGGTTCAGCAGCTCCTGCCAGCGATGCCAGGTCGGCAGCCCGCAGAAGGCATCCCAGCCCAGCAGGAGGAACAGCTGGTCGTCCGCCGCCAACTCGCCGCGCACCGACTCCAGGGTGTCGTAGGTGAACGACGGCTTGTCGCGCCGCAGCTCGCGGTCGTCGACCCGCAGCACCGGCTCGCCGGCCACCGCCAGCTCGACCATGGCCAGGCGCTGCTCGGCCGTGGCCTGGGGTGCCTCGCGGTGCGGCGGGCGGGCGCTGGGGATCAGCCGCAGCTCGTCCAGCGCCATGTGCTCGGCCACTTCCAGCGCGCCGCGCAGGTGGGCGATATGCACCGGGTTGAAGGTGCCACCCAGGATTCCGAGGCGACGCGCCATCAGGTGCGCCCCATCAGGTACGAATATGCCCGTCGCCGAACACCACGTACTTCTCGCTGGTCAGGCCTTCCAGGCCGACCGGGCCGCGGGCGTGCAGCTTGTCGGTGGAGATGCCGATCTCCGCGCCCAGGCCGTACTCGAAGCCGTCGGCGAAACGGGTCGAGGCGTTGACCATCACCGAGGCGGAGTCCACCTCGGTGAGGAAGCGCCGCGCATCGCTGAAGTTCTCGGTGATGATCGCGTCGGTGTGCTGCGAGCCGTAGCGGTTGATGTGCTCGATGGCCGCGTCCAGCGAATCGACGATGCGGATCGCCAGGATCGGCGCGTTGTACTCGGCGCGCCAGTCGTCCTCGGTCGCCTCCAGCACGTCGCCACCGAGCAGCGCACGGGTCGCGGCGTCGCCGCGCAGCTCCACGCCCTTGTCGCGGTAGATGGCGGCCAGCGGCGGCAGCACGCGCTCAGCGATGCCGGCGTGGACCAGCAGGGTCTCCATGGTGTTGCACGGCGAGTAGCGCTGGGTCTTGGCGTTGTCGGCGACGCGGATGGCCTTGTCGAGGTCGGCGGCGCTGTCGATATAGACGTGGCAGACGCCGTCCAGGTGCTTGATCACCGGCACCTTGGCGTCGCGGCTGATGCGCTCGATCAGGCCCTTGCCGCCGCGCGGCACGATCACGTCGACGAACTCAGGCATGGTGATCAGGGCGCCGACGGCGGCGCGGTCGGTGGTCTCCACCACCTGCACGGCGCTGGCCGGCAGGCCGGCTTCGGCCAGGCCGAGCTGGATGCAGCGGGCGATAGCCTGGTTGGAATGGATAGCCTCGGAGCCGCCGCGCAGGATGGTGGCGTTGCCGGACTTCAGGCACAGGCTGGCGGCATCGATGGTCACGTTGGGCCGCGACTCGTAGATGATGCCGATCACGCCCAGCGGCACGCGCATCCGGCCGACCTGGATGCCCGAGGGCAGGTAGCGCATGTCGCGGATCTCGCCGATCGGGTCCGGCAGGGTGGCGACCTGGCGCAGGCCCTCGATCATGCTGTCGATCACCTTCGGCGTCAGCGCCAGGCGGTCGACCATGGCCGGCTCCAGGCCGCTGGCGCGGGCGGCGGCCAGGTCCTGCTCGTTGGCGGCAGCAAGCTCGGCGCGGGCGGCGTCGAGGGCGTTGGCGGCGGCCTGCAGGGCGCTGTTCTTCTGCGCGGTGCTGGCACGGGCGAGCACCCGCGAGGCATCGCGCGCGGCGCGGCCCAGGCGGGTCATGTAGTCGAGCACGGACTCGGTCATGGTCGGCGGAGGTCTGGCAGTTGGAAAAAGTGGCTGATTATAGCGGGCATGCCCTGCCTCGCCCAGCACTGCCGGGCGGATGGTCCGGGCAATCGGGCGAAGGTCCTGCCGGACAAGCGCAGGTAGGAATCCCGTCGTTCCCGCGCAGGCGGGAATCCATGGGCAGCCCTTGGGTCCCCGCCTGCGCGGGGATGACGAGGTATGGGATGGGCAGCCGCTGCAACAGCCGATTGCCGTGGACGGAGGGTGCGTCCATGCAACATCGCGGAACAAGATTCACTGCCGGCACCGCCGCTCATTGCTAAGATCGCGCGATTTCCCGCTCCGGAACCGCGATGACCGCCCTGCCCTGGCCCGCAGCCGCCGCGCTGCCCGACAGCTTCTTCGACCGCGACGCCCAGCTGCTCGCCCGCGCGCTGCTGGGCAAGGTCATCCGCCACCGCCATCGCGGCCACTGGCTGGCCGCGCGGATCATCGAGACCGAGGCCTACTACCTGGCCGAGAAGGGCAGCCACGCCTCGCTCGGCTACACCGAGAAGCGCCGCGCGCTGTTCATGGACGGCGGCCACATCTACATGTACTACGCCCGCGGCGGCGACTCGCTGAACTTCAGCGCCCACGGCCCGGGCAACGCGGTGCTGATCAAATCCGCCCTGCCCTGGCTCGACGAGCGCTGCGCCGAGGACGCCCTGCAGCGCATGCAGGCCAACAACCCTTCCGCCGCCGGCGACCACCGCCACCCCGAGCGCCTGTGCGCCGGCCAGACCCTGCTGTGCAAGTCACTCGGCCTGAAAGTGCCGGAGTGGGACGCGCAGCGCTTCGACCCGCAGCGACTGTTCGTCGAGGACGTCGGCCAGCGCCCGGTGCAGATCATCCAGACCACCCGCCTGGGCATTCCGGCCGGGCGCGACGAGCATCTGCCCTACCGCTTCGTCGACGCCGCCTATGCCCGGCACTGCACACGCAACCCATTGCGCCGAGGACAGGTCGAAGGTCGCGACTACGTTCTGCTGAAGCCCGAGGAGCTGTAACCATGAGCGAATGGTTCGCGACCCTGTCGCACTGGCTGGAAGCCAACCCGGAATGGCTGGGCCTCGCCATCTTCCTGGCCGCCTGCCTCGAATGCCTGGCCGTGGCCGGCATCCTGATTCCCGGCACCGTGCTGCTGTTCACCCTGGGTGTGCTGGCCGGCAGCGGCGCCCTGGGCCTGAGCGAGACCCTGTTGCTGGCCTACGCCGGCGGCCTGCTCGGCGACGCGATCTCCTATGGCCTCGGCCGCCGCTTCCACCAGGGCATACGCGGCCTGCCGGTGCTGCGCGACCACCCCGAGTGGCTGAGCGGCGCGGAGACCTACTTCCAGCGCTACGGCGTGGTCAGCCTGCTGGTGGGGCGCTACATCGGCCCACTGCGGCCCATGCTGCCGATGGTGGCGGGCATGCTCGACATGCCGCTCATCCGCTTCGCCCTGGTCAGCCTGCTGGCGGCCGCCGGCTGGGCGGTGGCCTACATCCTGCCGGGCTGGGCGACCGGCGCGGCGATCCGCCTGCCGCTGCCGGAAGGCTTCTGGAGCGCGGCGGGCATCATCGGCGGCGGGGTCGGCCTGATGCTGGTGGTGCTGATCTTCAGCAGCCTGCGCGAACAACGCTGGACCGTGCCGGTGGCGGCCGCCAGCTGCGCCCTGCTGCTGCTCGCCCTGCTGATCGGCATCCCCCACCTCGACGCACTGGACCAGGGGCTGATCGCGCTGGTCCAGGAACACCGCAGCGACCACGTCGACAGCCTGGCCATGCTGATCACCGGCATCGGCGACTTCCGCACCCAGGTGGCCGCCGGTGTGCTGGTCACCGTGCTGCTGCTGATCTCGCGGCGCATCCATGCGGCGCTGTTCCTGGCCAGCTGCACGCTGTTCACCGCGCTGGCCACCACCGGCCTCAAGCAACTGTTCGCCCGCGCCCGCCCCGAGGTGCTGCAGCAGCCGCTGGACACCTTCAGCCTGCCGAGTGGCCACAGCTCGGCGGCCTTCGCCTTCTTCCTGGCCTTGGGCGTGCTGGCCGGGCGCGGCGCCTCGGCGCGCACGCGCCTGACCTGGCTGCTGCTGGCCAGCCTGCCGGCGCTGAGCATCGCCGCGTCGCGGGTCTACCTCGGCGTGCACTGGCCGACCGATATCCTCGCCGGCTCGCTGCTCGCCGGCAGCGTGTGCGCGGCGTGCCTGGCCTGGCTGCAGCGGCGCGAGCCGATGCGGCCGCTGGGCGCGCGGGTGTGGTGGCTGGTGCTGCCGGCCACGGTTGCCCTGCTCGGCGGGGCGAGCGCCTGGGCGTTGCCGACGGCGATGCAGCTGTATCGTTACTAGGGTAGAGGAGCTTGTGGGAGCGGCTGGGCGGCATGCCGATTGGCCGCGATGATCCACAGAGGGCTTCGCGGCCAAGGCCGCTCCCACGGTAGTTGTTCCTAAGCGGTCATCTCGCCCTGCAGGCGGTCGAGGAACGTCTGGATCAGTTGCAGGCTCTGCAACGGTTGGTCTTCCGCCAGCACCTGCAGCTTCTGCTCGGTGGAGAACGGCAGCAGGTAGGCGAGCTGGTTGGCCAGGGCCTGCTGGCCGCCGACCACGCCGCCCATGCCCAGCGCCGCCACCATCGGATGTTCGGCCAGGGCGCCGAGCAGGGCCGCCAGGTCGGCGTGCTCGGCCAGCAGCGGCGCGTCCCCGCACTCCTCCAGCCAGTCCACCTCGGCCAGGGTCAGCTGGTCCGGGCGCACCGACACCGCGCCCACCCGCAGTCGCCGAACGCCCTCGACCCGGATGCCGAGCAGGCCATTGGAGCGCTGCTGGAAGTCGCGGATCACCGCCTCGCAGCCCAGCGCCGAGAAGCGCGAAGCCGCCTCGCCGACCTCCCTTCCTTCGAGGATGGCGACCACGCCGAAGCCTTCGCCACGACGCATGCAGGCACTGACCATGTCCAGGTAGCGCGCCTCGAAGATCTGCAGGTCGAGCACGCAGCCGGGGAACAGCACCGTGTCGAGGGGGAACAGCGGATAGTCCATGACAGTCGCCTCAGGCCACGGCCGCGACGACGAGGGGCAGCGCCACCGCCGTCAGCATGCCCATCAGGCTCATGGCCAGGGCGGCGAAGGCGCCGCTCTCCTCGCCCTCCTGCAGCGCCCGCGCGGTGCCCACCGCGTGGGCGGTGATGCCGAGCGCCAGGCCCTGGGCGGCCGGGTGATGGACGCCGATGCGGCGCAGCAGCTCGGGGCCGCACATGGCGCCGAGCACCCCGGTGATCAGCACGAACACCGCGGCCAGCGCCGCCACGCCGCCGATCTGCTCGGCCACCAGCATGGCGATGGGCGAGGTCACCGACTTTGGCGCCATGGTCATCAGCATCATGCGCTCGGCGCCGAAGGCCCAGGCCAGCGCCACACCCAGCACGGTGGCGAACGCCCCCGCCACCAGCAGGGTGATCAGGGTCGGCCAGAACAGCTGGCGGATGCGCCTGAGGTTGAGGAACAGCGGCACCGCCAGGGCCACGGTGGTCGGGCCGAGCAGCACGCTGAGCAGGAAGGTGCTCTCGCGGTATTCCTCGTAGGTCAGGCCGGCGACCAGCAGGATGCCGATCAGCACCGCCATGGACACCAGCACCGGCTGCAGGAACACCCAGCGGGTGCGCTCGTAGGCGGCCAGCGCCAGCTGGTAGACGGCCAGGGTGATGCCGACGCCGAACAGCGGGTGGTGCAGCACCGCCTGCAGCGCGCCGTGCCAGTCCGCGCTCATGGCCGCTCCCCGCGCCGCGCCTGGCGGTCGATCAGCTTCTGCATCAGCCAGCCGGCGAACAGCAGGGAAATCAGCAGCGACAGGCCCAGTGCGCCGGCCAGGGCCCAGAAGTCGGCGGCGATCTGCTCGGCGTAGACCATCATGCCCACCGCAGGCGGCACCAGCAGCAGCGGCAGGTAGCGCAGCAGGCCCGCGGCGGCCTCGGACATGGGCTCGCCGACCTCGCCGCGCACCAGCAGGAACACGAACAGCAGCAGCATGCCGATGATCGGGCCCGGCAGCATGGGCAGCAACAGGACGTTGAGGGCGGTGCCGAGCAACTGGAACAGCACCAGCCAGGTCAGGCCGCGGAGCAGCATGCATGAGCCTCCGGCTAGGGAAAGGCGGCCATTATAGACACGACGAAGGGCGCGCCATAAACCGCGACTTTCGGCTTGACCCGTCCCGCCGCGCCATGCTGTCCTAGCCACCAGCTTGGGTTACCAAAAACAACAACTGACCTCGCATCCTCAAGGAGGATCTATGCCGCTCGTTCCCGTCGCTCAGCTGCAAGACTATGTAGGCAAGGAACTCGGACGTTCCGAATGGCTGACCATCGATCAGCAGCGCATCAACCAGTTCGCCGAGTGCACCGGCGACCACCAGTTCATCCACGTCGATCCGGAGAAGGCCAAGCGCACCCCGTTCGGCACCACCATCGCCCACGGCTTCCTCAGCCTGTCGCTGATCCCGGTGCTGATGGAAAAGCTCATGCTCGCCCCGGAAGGCCTGAAGATGGCCGTCAACTACGGCCTGGACAGCGTGCGCTTCATCCAGCCGGTCAAGGTGAATTCCCGCGTGCGCCTGGCCGCCAAGGTGCTCGACATCACCGAGAAGCGCCCCGGCCAGTGGCTGTTCAAGGTCGAGGCCACCCTGGAGATCGAAGGCGAGGAGAAGCCCGCCTACATCGCCGAATCGCTATCGCTCTGCTTCGTCTGAAGCGGCACGCACCGCACGAAACGGGGCGCTCGGGCGCCCCGTTTGCATTCGGCGCTGGCATACTCGCGGCATGAACCGACCAGGATGTCCGCCATGCCCCGCCGCCTAGCCCCTCTCACCCTCGCTCTGCTGCTCGCCGCCTGTGGCGACGGCGAACCGCTGCTGCCGCCGGACGCCGTACTGCCGGACGGCGCCCGCTACCGCGGCGAGGTGGTGGACGGGCTGCTGCAGGGCGAGGGCCGCCTCGACTACGCCAACGGCGTCTACTACACCGGCCGCTTCAAGGACGGGCTGTTCGAAGGCCCCGGCGAGTGGCACGGCGCCAGCGGCGAGAGCTACAAGGGCGGCTTCCACCTCGGCCTGTTCGAGGGCCAGGGCGAACTGGTCTACGGCGACGGCAGCCGCTACCAGGGCGGTTTCAAGCAGGGCCGCCTGCACGGCGAGGGCCACCTGCAGCAGGGCGCCGTGAGCTACCGGGGCGAGTTCCGCGACGACCGCTACCACGGCCTCGGCACCCTGGAATGGCCGGACGGCAGCCACCAGGGGCGCTTCGTGCGCGGCGAGGCGGAAGGCGAGGGCGTGCGCAGCACCTCGGAAGGCCAGTACAGCGGCACCTTCAAGAAAGGCCTGCTGGAAGGGGAAGGCAGCTTCCAGGGCGAAGACGAGAAGCGCTACACCGGCCACTTCCGCAACGACCTGTTCCACGGCAAGGGCCGCTACCAGAACGGCGACGGCGAAGTCTGGAGCGGCCGCTTCGAGAACGGTGCGCTGAACGGCAAGGGCGAATTCCGCGGCGCCGACGGCCGTCACTACGAAGGCGAGTTCCGCTACTGGCGCTTCCATGGCCAGGGCCGGCTGAGCCTGGCCGACGGCAGCGTCTACGAGGGGCGCTTCGTCAACGGCGAGTATGGCGGCGAAGGCACCCTCGTCGCGCTCGACGGCAGCCGCCTGCAGGGCACCTGGAACGATGGCCGGCTGCTGCGCCAGGAGGATGGATCGGCGAGCCCCGATCCGCTCGAACTCGGCCTCCTGCAACAGGGCCAGTTGCTGCAACAGGCGCTGGACGCCCTGCCCGCCTCCACCCCGGCGGTCGAGCTGTACAGCCTGACCCTGGCCGGCGACGGCAAGCAGAGCGTGTTCCTGCGCGAGGCGGACTACGTCAGCAAGCTGCTGCGCGAACGCTTCGGCGCGCGCGGCAACGTCACCCTGACCAACCACCGCGACCACCTGGCCGACCGCCCGCTGGCCACCCGCGAGAGCCTGACCCGCGCCGTGCAGGCACTGGCCCAACGCAGCGGCCCGGAAGACCTGATCTTCCTCTACCTGACCAGCCACGGCTCGCGCGACCACGCACTGAGCATCGACCAGCCGCGCCTGCAACTGGCCGACCTGCCGGCCGCGGAACTGGCCGCCCTGCTCGAACCGCTCGGGGACCGGCACAAGGTGGTGGTGATCTCGGCCTGCTATTCCGGCGGCTTCATCCCGCCGCTGAAGGACGACAAGACCCTGGTGATGACCGCCGCGCGCGCCGACCGGGTGTCCTTCGGCTGCTCCGAGGAAAACGACTTCACCTACTTCGGCCGCGCCCTGTTCGCCGAAGCCTTCAACGAGACCGACGACCTGACGCGTGCCTTCGAGCTGGCCAAGGCCAAGGTCGCCGAGCGCGAGCAGGCCGAGGAATTCGAGGCCTCCGAGCCCCAGCTGTGGGCGCCCCGTCCAGTCATCGAACACTGGAAGCGGCTGCGCCAGCAGCAGGCGCAACAGGCGCTCACGGCCGCGGCGAAGGCACCTTGAGCCGCGCCACTTCCACCACTTCGCCCAGCAGGCCGTTGAAAAACGTAGGCGAGGCAGCCAGCGCAAGGCAAAAACAGGCGAAAAAGCGCAATTTACGAGCTGTAAATGAGCATTTTGAGACTCCGCGTCCCGGCCTGTTTTAACGCAGCGATGGCAACGCAGGTAGTTTTTCAACAGCCTGCTAGGATGAGCCGTATCAGCGGAGACCACGCATGTACCTGACCCCACAGCGCATCCTGCTTGCAGGCGCCACCGGCCTCACCGGCGAGCACCTGCTCGACCGCCTGCTCAGCGAGCCGACGATCAGCCGCGTGCTGGCGCCCAGCCGCGCTCCGCTGGCCGAGCACCCGCACCTGGACAACCCGGTGGGCGCGCTAGCCGAGCTGTTACCGAGCCTCCAAGGCCCGATCGACTCGGCCTTCTGCTGCCTGGGCACCACCATCAAGCAGGCCGGCTCCCAGGAGGCCTTCCGCTCGGTGGACCACGACCTGGTACTGGCCTTCGCCCGCCGCGCCCGCGAACTGGGCGCGCGCCACTTCCTGGTGATCAGCGCGATGGGCGCCAACCCGGGCTCGTCGGTGTTCTACAACCGGGTCAAGGGCGAGACGGAAGCGGCGCTTAAGGCGATGGACTGGCCGCAGCTGACCATCGCCCGCCCCTCCCTGCTGCTCGGCCCACGCCGCGAGTTCCGCCTCGGCGAGCGCCTGGCGGCACCGCTGCTGCGCTGGATTCCCGGCAAGTACCGCGGCATCGAGGCCGCCGTGCTGGCCCGCGCGCTGTGGCGCCTGGCCCTGGAGGAAGGTGAGGGCGTGCGGGTGGTGGAGTCCGACGAACTGCGCCGGCTGGGCCGCTGATGAAGTTCTACGACGAGAAGATACTGCCGCGCCTGATCGACTTCGCCTGCGGTATGGGCCAGGTGATGAAGACCCGCTCCCAGGTGGTGCCGCTCGCTGAGGGCCGGGTGCTGGAGATCGGCATCGGTACCGGCCTCAACCTGGGCTTCTATGATGCGGAGAAGGTCAGCGCCATCGTCGGCGTTGACCCGGCCGCGCAGATGCAACCCCTGGCCCTCCAGCGCGCCGAGGGCATCGGCATCCCGCTGGAGATGGTCGCCCTGGAGCTGGGGCAGATTCAGGCCGCCGAGGCCAGCTTCGACAGCATCGTCTGCACCTTCACCCTGTGCACCATCCCCGACCCGCTGGCCGCGCTGAAGGAAATGCGCCGGGTGCTGAAGCCCGGCGGCAAGTTCCTGTTCAGCGAGCACGGCCGCGCCCCGGACGCCGGCGTGCGCCTCTGGCAGGACCGCATCACACCGCTGTGGAAACCGCTGGCCGGCGGCTGCCACCTCAACCGCGACATCCCCGCCCTGCTCGCCGCCGGCGGCTTCCGCATCCGGGAAGTGCAGAGCAGCTACCTGCAGGGCCCACGGCCGATGACCTGGGTCTGGCGTGGCTGGGCCGAGTGACCGCCTGCGGGTTGACTGACCCGGTGCGAACGACAAGCATGGTGCTTTTGCCGGAAGGAAACCCCGCATGAGCCTGGAGTCGGTCCGCCGCTTCTTCGCCGAGAAGGCGCCCCACATCGATATCATCGAACTCGAGACCAGCACCGCCACCGTCGCCCTCGCCGCCGAGGCCCACGGCGTGGAGCCGGGGCGCATCGCCAAGACCCTGGCCTTCCGCGTCGGCGAACGCAACGTGCTGGTGGTCGCCCGCGGTGATGCGCGACTGGACAACCGCAAACTCAAGGAAGCCTTCGGTGCCAAGGCCAAGATGCTCGATGCGCAGACGGTCGAGGCGCTGACCAGTCACCCGGTCGGCGGCGTCTGCCCCTTCGGCCTGGCCACCGACCTGCCGGTCTACTGCGACCTGTCGCTGCAGGCCTTCGACGAGGTGCTGCCGGCCGCCGGCGCCCTGCACAGCGCCGTGCGCATCTGCCCACGGCAGATGGCCGAACTGGTCGACGGCGAGTGGGTAGACGTCTGCCAGGCGCTCGACTGAGCGCCGCCTGATTCAGTTGCCGCCGCTGACGCCGAGGCCCACACCCAGCTCGGCGGCCACGGAGAACGGCAGCAACAGGGTCTCCAGCAAGGCGGCGAACGGCAGGTCGAGGGCGGCGAAACGGGGCGCTTCGGCGCCGAAGCGGTCCACCGGGCAACAGCCGCCTTGCAGCGTGTACCAGTCCAGGCGCGTGCCGGAATAGATGATCGGCGCACCGGGCTTGGCCGCATCCAAAGTCCGCACACTGGCGCAGCCGGGCAGCAGCACACAGGCCAGCAGGCAGCCATATAAGGAAGCTTTCATGCTCAGTCGTCGCCGCTGATCAGGTGATGCTCGCCCCAGCGCGGCAACATGTCCTGGGGAATGCCCAGGCAGTTGAGGATGCGCGCCACGACGAAATCGATCAGGTCGTCCAGGGTCTGCGGCTGGTGATAGAAGCCGGGCGACGCCGGCAGGATGGTTACGCCCAGGTTGGACAGCCTGAGCATGTTCTCCAGGTGGATGCTGGAGTACGGCGCCTCGCGAGGCACCAGGATCAGCTGGCGGCGCTCCTTGAGCACTACGTCGGCGGCGCGCTCGATCAGGTTGTTGCAGGCGCCGGTGGCGATGGCCGAGAGGGTACCGGTGCTGCAGGGCACCACCACCATGGCGCTCGGCGCGCCGGAGCCGGAGGCCGGCGGCGCCATCCAGTCCTCCTTGCCATACACGCGGATCTGCCCCGGCGCCGCGCCGGTGTACTCGCTGAGGAACTGCTGCATGGCCTGGGGCTTGGCGGGCAGGGTCACGTCGGTCTCGGTGGCCATCACCAGTTGCGCCGCCTTGGAGATCAGGAAGTGCACCTCGCGGTCCTCCTGCACCAGGCAGTCGAGCAGGCGCAGGCCGTACTGGGCGCCGGAGGCGCCGGTCATGGCCAGGGTGACGCGTTCAGGGCCGCTCATGGGAAATTCCTCGGAGTGTTTGTTCCCCCTCTCCCCTTGGGAGAGGGGCCAGGGGTGAGGGCCCTCCAGGCAACTCCGAGCCGCCCACTGCACCCTCACCCTACGCGGGCCGCCCCAACCCTCTCCCGAAGGGAGAGGGAGTCAATTCCTATTCAGCCAACGCTTGCGCCAGCTTGCCGTGCAGGCCGCCGAAACCGCCGTTGCTCATGATCACCACCTGGGTGCCGGGCACGGCCACGGCCTTCACCCCTTCGATGATGGCCTCCAGCGACTCGCAGACCCGGGTCGGCACCCTGGAGCCGGCCACGGTGGCCGCCAGGTCCCAGCCCAGGTTCGGCGGCGCGTACCAGAACACCCGGTCGGCCTGCGCCACGGACTCCGGCAGGCCGTCGCGGTGGGCGCCGAGCTTCATGGAGTTGGAGCGCGGCTCGATCACTGCGATCACCGGCGCATCGCCGACGCGCTTGCGCAGGCCGTCCAGGGTGGTGGCGATGGCGGTCGGGTGGTGAGCGAAGTCGTCGTAGACGGTCACGCCGTTCACCTCGGCGACCTTCTCCATACGCCGCTTGACGCTCTTGAAGGTCGACAGGCCGACGATGCCCAGTTCCGGCACCACGCCGACATGACGGGCGGCGGCCAGGGTGGCCAGGGCGTTGGCCACGTTGTGCTGGCCGGTCAGTTCCCACGCCACGGTACCCTCGACCTTGCCGTCGAACAGCACCTCGAAGTGCGAGCCGTCCTCGCTGAGCAGGCGCGCCTGCCACTGGCCGCCCGCGCCGGTGGTCTGTACCGGGGTCCAGCAGCCCATCTCGATCACGCGGGCCAGGGCCTCTTCGGCCTGCGGGTGGATGATCAGGCCCTCGCCCGGCACGGTACGCACCAGGTGGTGGAACTGCCGCTCAATGGCGGCCAGGTCCGGGAAGATGTCGGCGTGGTCGAATTCCAGGTTGTTCAGGATCGCCGTGCGCGGGCGGTAGTGGACGAACTTGCTGCGCTTGTCGAAGAAGGCGCTGTCGTACTCGTCGGCCTCGACCACGAAGAACGGCGTGCCGCCCAGCCGCGCCGAGATGCCGAAATTCTGCGGCACGCCGCCGATCAAAAAGCCCGGGCTCATGCCGGCGTGCTCCAGCACCCAGGCCAGCATACTGGTGGTGGTGGTCTTGCCGTGGGTGCCGGCCACGCCCAGCACCCAGCGGCCCTGCAGCACGTGGTCGGCCAGCCACTGCGGGCCGGAGACATAGGGCAGGCCCTGGTTGAGCACATGCTCGATCGCCGGATTGCCGCGCGACAGGGCGTTGCCGATCACCACCAGGTCGGGGGCCGGCTGCAGGTGCTCGGGCAGGTAGCCCTGCATCAGCTCGATGCCCTGGGCTTCGAGCTGGGTGCTCATGGGCGGGTAGACGCTGGCGTCGGAACCGGTGACCCGGTGCCCCAGCTCCTTGGCCAGCACCGCCAGGGAGCCCATGAAGGTGCCGCAGATACCGAGAATGTGGATGTGCATCGATGACCTCGAAAAGAACCGGGAAGCCCCGGCAGAACTGGGCGCAGGGTAGCACAGGGCGTGCCGCCGGGCAGGCCGCGAGAAGCGTTCGCCACGGCCTCGGACACAATCAAACGCTTGCTTGGATTGCGCTTTCCATCCGCTTTCGGCAGCATCGACCCGACCCACTGGCACAACACCCGCATCGCCATCCCACTCCCAAGACGCCGAGGCCCGCCATGCGCATTGTCCAAGCCACCCTGGAACACCTGGACCTGCTGACCCCGCTGTTCATCAAGTACCGTGAGTTCTATGGCGAGCTGCCATTTCCCGACTCCTCACGCAAATTCCTCGAGACCCGCCTCAAGCGCAAGGAGTCGGTGATCTACCTGGCGCTGGCCGACGATGAGGACAAGCTGCTCGGCTACTGCCAGCTTTTCCCCAGCTATTCGTCGCTGTCGCTCAAGCGCGTGTGGATACTCAACGACATCTTCGTCGCCGAGGACGCCCGCCGCATGCTGGTCGCCGACCGCCTGCTGCAGACCGCCAAGCAGATGGCCAAGGAAACCAACGCCGTGCGCATGCGCGTGGCCACCAGCGTGGACAACGAGGTGGCGCAGAAGGTCTACGAGTCCATCGGCTTCCGCGAAGACACCAAGTTCAAGAACTACATCCTGGAACTGGGCGACTGATCGACGGCGGGCCCCGCCCGCCATGCCCCATCGAGACACTCCATGTGGTCGTTCCGTGCCTGGCGCCGCCAGCGCATTCTCTCCCGTTCGCCGTTCACCACCCTGCACTGGCGGGAGGTACGGGAGCGCCTGCCGATCCTCGACGGGCTGGGCGATGACGAGGAAAAACGCCTGTTCCAGCGGGCCGTGCTGTTTCTCCACCACAAGCGCGTGACCGCCATGCCCGGCGTCGAACTGGACGAAGTCGACCGCCTCGCCCTCGCCGCCCAGGCCGAACTGCCCCTGCTGCACCTGGCGGACCTGGACTGGTATCAGGGCTTCCACGAGATCATCCTGTACCCCGACGACTTCGTCAGCCCGCAGCGCCATCGGGATGCCAGCGGCGTCGAGCACGAATGGGACGACGAGCGCAGCGGCGAGGCCTGGCAACAGGGCCCGGTGATCCTCGCCTGGCCCGGCGTGCAGGCCGGCGGTGGATGGGAGGCCTACAACCTGGTGATCCACGAACTGTCGCACAAGTTGGACATGCTCAACGGCGGCGCCAACGGCCTGCCGCCGCTGCACCGCGACATGCGCATCCAGGCCTGGGCCGAGGCCATGCAGAGCGCCTACGACAGCATGAACGCGGCGCTCGACGCCAACCCCCACGCCGAAACCGCCATCGACCCCTATGCCGCGGAAAACCCGGCCGAATTCTTCGCCGTGACCAGCGAATACTTCTTCACCGCCCCCGACCTGCTGACCGACGCCTTCCCCGCCGTGTATGCCCAGCTCGCGGCCTTCTACCGGCAGGACCCGCTGGCCCGCCTGCAGACGCTCCGGGAAACCCACCCGGACTACCGCGACACGACCAATGGATGAACACGGGGGCGTAGTATCGCCACCGGAATGTGCCTATAATCCGCCCACTTTTTTTGGACCACCCCCAGGGAGTCGCCCATGAGCTACAGCAAAGTCCCGGCCGGCAAGGACGTACCCAACGACATCTACGTCGCCATCGAGATCCCGGCCAACCACGCGCCGATCAAGTACGAAATCGATCACGACACCGACTGCCTGTTCGTCGACCGCTTCATGGCCACCCCGATGTTCTACCCGGCCAACTACGGCTTCATCCCGAATACCCTGGCCGACGACGGCGACCCCCTGGACGTGCTGGTCGTGACCCCCTACCCGGTGGCCCCGGGCTCCGTCATCCGCTGCCGCCCGGTCGGCGTGCTGAACATGACCGACGAAGCCGGCGGCGACGCCAAGCTGGTCGCCGTCCCGCACGACAAGCTGAGCGTGCTCTACAAAGACGTACAGGAATACACCGACCTGCCGGCGCTGCTGCTGGAGCAGATCAAGCACTTCTTCGAGAACTACAAGGATCTGGAGAAGGGCAAGTGGGTCAAGGTCGAGGGCTGGGGCAATGCCGACGCCGCTCGCGAAGCCATTCTGAAGGCGGTTGCGGCTTACCAGAAGTAAGCCAATACCACCCCCTGAAAGGCCGACCACAAGTCGGCCTTTTTTATTTCCCAAGGAATCTCAAAAGGTCCACGAGACCTAGATAAATAGGGCGTCCATCCACAAGCATCCACGACCGCCTAGCAAAATCCCGCTCCACGGTGCAGGTCAGGTGGAGAAGCTATGGGCAAGCTGACGAGCAAGACAGTGGAGTCGCAGGCTAAAGACGCCTCAAGGAAAGACCAATGACGGTCACGGGCTCTATTTTCAGGTATCGAAAAGTGGAGACCTGAGCTGGACCTTTCGCCACAAGCTGGATGGCCAGAGCCGTGAAATGGGACTTGACCCTTTTCCCGCCGTAACTCTTGGGCAGGCCCGGCGAACAGCCGGGGATCAGCGCAAATCCTTGCAACGGGTATGCTCATGAAGATGCGGAAGCCAGACGTACCCAGCTAGGGCATCAGACAGTTTTTGCCATATTCCCTTCTGGACACTTGCATAACCCTAGCAAATCAATTCACCCCGCCAGATGATGAAGTGCCTCTGCCGAGGATGACGCTGACCTAGGTATCCCACTATACCCCCTCTCACCAGAGAGCTTATAAAGATTCGTATTGGGAACCTTAACCAAGAAACCTTTCCCTAGACTTTCTTCTAAAGCTAGCCTTACCGCCGTCTCATCCTCAAATCCGACATGATTATTCGATGATCTTATAAACTGCCATAGCCGCCAAGAATCAAACCCACCAAATTGACCATCGGGGCAAAAATCAATTTCAACCTCCCCCTCCTCCCCGTTAATATAAGCACCACCCCCATGAAATTCGTAATAAACATCTAAAAGCCTTCCAGACTTGGCAAGTCGTCCACATCTCCATGCCTGCATCAGATTTGTTTCACCCGCCAAAACCTGAAATCGCCTTAACAAAGCCTCTGACAAATTTAAATAACCTGAAATAACCTCCACTATACAACCCATGAAATTCATCTCCTACGTGGCGGCAGGCGATCTGGACCAGCAGACTCAGAACTTCTAACCACATCTTCAACAGCACCATAGCGCACCGCACCATCGCCAGCCGCACAAAACTATGCGACTGATAGATTTAAAGCTGCTGCTTGTCGCCCTGCTTTCAACAGATTTGCATTTTTATCTCTTGAACTACATAATCTGAAAATCCCCCACATAATTAATCTCTCGTCAAAACCCTAACAAGATCCTCAAATGTCATGGGCAGATTCTGCTTCTTCTGGAGAAAGTAGCACATTCATAATCTGGTTATCAAGGACACAGTCATACACATCAATACCAATCCAGCCTTTAGATCAAAACTCTACTGCCCCTAGCTTACTCCCCCTCTATCTCTATTCTTTCAAGATCACCGAAATCACCATTAGCAAATTCTGAATACTCTAAAGTATACCCTTTCAAAAATGGCCCTAACCAAGCGCCATTCATAACACTTCTCACCCCATCTAAAATTCCAATATTTCTGGAAGATGGAAGATTCTCCCCACCATATTTGCTCAACTGGTTAGTGTGATAACAGAGATTTATACCTAGCTTTTGCCGGGCCTTTTCAACTACTCAAACTGCCGTACTGAGACAACAACCCTACAATTCACTTATGATGGAATTTCTTTTGCCAACGGCCTTCTAACTCTATTAGAAAATTCCTTTTTAATCGCTCCGTACCTAGCAAAATTTTCTTTACCCTCATTCAAGCTAACGCCATTAGCGCCACCACTACAGCTAGGATCTTCATTCTGCACGTTATCATCCTCCCAACAACAAACTGGGCAGATTTCAAAACTCCCACATGGTTCCTCATAAAACGTCAGATACTCACAACACGGACAAGGATATTTCATAGAAACCTCTCCCTTGGCTGCGTTGACCGCTGAAGAGCTGATTATTCAAGATCTCAGATTTTTTAGATGCTTGAATGGACCTGATTGCAAATCAAACCCCATATCCAAAGCCAATTGAACTGCCTCTTCATACTCATCATTACTTATAGCGAAAATCATATTCGCAGATATGATCACACAGGACCTCAAAAGCCAAACTCTCCTCATTGCAATCAATATACTCTAACGCCCCCCGAAGCAGCATGGACTCTAGCCTTCCCTGAAAGAGCAATCCAAATTTTAAAACACGATCAGAATATATAAGCATCTCTATCATATAGGCTTATATAGTGAAGCAGGCGCATTATCGGGAAACGCCGTAATCAGCTTACCTGTAGCCGACTGATAAACAACACGGATACGAACTCCATCCCGAACTTCATAAGCAACCCATTTGGCTGGATCACACTTAACTGTATATATTCCACCAGTTCCCGTTTGAGCGTACCATTTGGTGCCAGGAGACGCAGCAATATCGCCAACCTCATGAACTACTTTATCTGCCGACCAGTCTTGGGGAAAAACTGTCTTTCCTGACTGTCCCGGCCGCATATGGCCGCCACTTCCAGGCTTATCACCATACAATATATGTTGTTTAGAGTCAGGAGAAAGAATATCTACATGATCTACAGCTCCACCTACTGGGCATGTGCATAGCCCGAGTGGGTCAACCCACTCCACCGGATTCGGCGCGTAACGATAGTTATTGCCCCCCCTTGCAACCCAATCGGATCCTGACTCACAAACCGCCCGCAGTCAGGATCGTAATACCTGAACCGGTTGTAGTGCAGCCCAGTTTCCTGATCGTAGTACTGTCCCAGGAATCTTATATTCTGCTCGACCGGAGTTTCCTGCTCCTCCCAGCGTTGGATCTGGACGTTGCCTTGAGTACCGGTGATCAGCCTTCTGGGCCTCTCGATCTTCGCCGTGTTACCCCATGCCTTATATTTGAAGCAAAGTGCGAAGCTCAGCCTGCCCTATAGTGAATTGGCTTGCATTTACTTCTGGATTGAAGTGACGACTTACAACGTGCTCCCAACCCGTACTCTTGTCACCGGTTATCAAGTTAACGCGTGACTGAACACGTCCAGGAACTTGAATAGCCGCTTCAGCAACAGTTCCAGTTCCAGCTCCAGTTCCTTTTGCCCCATCTAATTAGACTCTACCACTTGCAAAACCCTAAAAACCTCCGACCTTAGCTGCTCATCATTGAATTCATACTCTTCTCGTAACTCATCATCACCACAATACATATCTGCCGCACAGAATATGCTAGACAAACACTCACTCAATACCGGCGCATCTGCAAAAAGAAGCCCTTTATCTCTCGCGATTTTCCAAAGCTCAATATATGCCTCAGAAAACACCACAGCAGATAGCCGCCCCACTGCAAATGACTTTGCAAATCGCAAAAGAAGAACACTCATCGTAGAACACCATTCTTGATAAAATTTTCATATTGCTGAGTTCCTGGGGAAAGCTTGAAGCCTGTAACAAAATCCCCCGCACCATCAACAACGACCTCATTATTCGTTGCCGTATTAAAGAAAACCTTCGAGTCCTTTACAAAACCATACGTACCTTGCTGCACGGCAGACGCAGAGCTCATATGGGTCTTGATTGCCGACTCAAACTGAGCAAGCGTTTCAGGGTTTTCTTCGTTGTTACGACACCAAAATTAGAAGCGTGCTTGAACTTCTTATCAAGTTGTCTCTGGGTAATACCAGTGAGTTCTCCGGCAAAACCATCACCTTTTGCCCCATCCCCTGGACATCTACATAGCCCTAGCGGATCAATCCATCCTACCGGATTGGGCGCGTACTGATAGTTATTTAAACCACCTAGCAACCCAATCGGATCCTGACTCACGAATCGCCCACAGTCTGGATCGCAATACCTGAAGCGGTTGTAGCACAGCTCCGTTTCCTGACCGTAATACTTTGGAGTCTCAGACTCTGCTCGACGGGCTCGGCCTGCTGCTCCCACCGCTGAACCTAGACATTACCCTGGATATTCGTAATCAGCCGTATAGATTTCACCTAACTATAAAACCGCCTGCTCAACAACATAAATAGTGAATAAGTTAGGCCTTTCCTCCAAATGTAGCCTTTTACATTTCGGACATCGATAGACTGTAATGGACGCCTCATTGACAGCTTCATAAAACTGGTCAGACGACAGCTTATCTTCGCTATCTATTCTTCCCCCAACAACCTCAATGACTGACTCAGGAATAAGAGTTAGCTCATAATCCGACCACCCCTGAGAAAGGGTCATAACATAGCCGCATGCACAGGTGTATTTTGGCATAATTAACCACCTCCAGATGGTCGATCAAAGCGAACAATCGACCCATCAGGCTTTTGGAAGAATATGGTTCTTATGTTCTGTGCATTAGTTTTTCCCCACATGCGAGCTGCAACGGAGGACATATCAACACTAGAAAGGTCAGCCTGCACTAGAACTCCCCCAGCTTGATTCGCTTTCTTCTCTATAGCTCTAACTATACTGTTAGGGGAAATGTTCTGTGGCGTATAAACATCAACAGACCCAATTCCATTAACATATAAATCAGCAGTGCGCTGCCCTTGAACCCCTTTAGCTGATGCAGTTGCCTGATGAGTTACATCATAACCAATATCAGACAAGCCCTGCCCTGCACGTATCTCATTTGAATCAGGCACTGCACCTGACTCAATTTTTATTCCCCCTGCTGTACTATCCCCCGGGCATTTACATAGGCCCAGCGGATCAATCCATACTACCGGATTGGGTGCGTACTGATAGTTATTTAAACCACCTAGCAACCCAATCGGGTCCTGGCTCAAAAATCGCCCACAATCGGGGTCGTAATACCTGAACCGGTTGCAGTGCAGCTCTGTTTCTTGATCGTAATACTGCCCTTGGAATCTCAGGTTCTGCTCGACGGGCTCGGTCTGTTCCTCCCGCCGCTGGACCTGAACATTCCCTCGGGCATCCGTGATCAGTCGTCCAGATCGTTCAATCTTCGCCGCGTTGCCCCACGCCTTGTAGGTTGCGGACCAGACGATGTGGCCGTCGCGGTCCGTCAACTCCCTCGGTGTACCGAGGTGGTCAGTGTGGTAGTAGAGGATTTCTACCGGGCTCTTGTTGAGATTTTTCGGATGCTCAAATTGCCGGATCGTGGCCGCGACCTTGCGCGGCAGCTTGTCGAGTGTCGAATCCCACTGTTCGGGATATTGCTCTTTGAGGGTTTGATATTCCGGTGGCAATCCTTGAGTTTTTGTCTGCGCGCCCTCACTACGCACCATCGCCAATGGAACAAAACTACGCGGCTGATAGATGTAAAGCTGCTGCTTGTCGCCCTGTCGCTCCAGCAACAGACGGTTACCGTCCCATCCATAGTGAGTGGTTTCGTCGTCCAGCCAGGGACGGCTGCGCTTTTCGTTGTGTGGATCGAGTCGGTATTTGGCGATGCGTCGTCCGAATGGATCGTAGTCGTAGCCCCAATGCTCGGTATGGGTGAAGCGCTCCTGTCGGCGGGTAACGCTGACCCGGCTCAACTGGTGCTCGGCATCCCACTGGAACTGTCGCTCGGTATGCGGACCGGACTTCTTCTCGATGCAGTTACCCCAGGCGTCGTAGGCATAGCGATGTTCTTCCCACACTCGCAGGCGGTTGGGTTTGTTTTCGCCCCAGGTGCTGGGGTCAGCCTGGGCCTCTGCCGGTGTGAGCAGCGGGTTGAAGTCGGGGTTGGCCAGGTTGGCCTGCACGTAGGCCGACCACTCCTCCTCGCTCCAGGTGGTCTGCTTGAGTCGTGTCTCTTGCCGCTGGGCCTCCTCGGGCTGCATCAGGTTGTGGGCCGGGTCGAAGGCGAACACTTCGCTGACCTGGGGCGCCTGGGCGCTGAGCAGGCGCCCCAGAGCGTCGTAGCCGTAGCGGGTCGAGCCGTTGCGGCGGTCGTCAATGCCCAGCAGTTGCCCGGCCAGGTCGTACTGGTAGCGGCGGGCGATGCGCTGGCCCTGGCTCGACTCGCTTGTATCGAGCCCTGGGCCAACCTGGGGATTGGTGGCCTGCCGCTGCAGGCTGGCCTGGCTGCGCAGCAGGCGCCCCAGCGGGTCGAGTTCGGAGTGCGTATACAAGGCGCCCTGGGTACGGCCCGTTTCGCGGTGCAGGGCGTCGCGCTCGAAGTCGCAGATCACCTCGAAGTCGAGGTTGATCTGGTGTACGTGACCGCTGCCGTAGGTCAGGGTGTTGAGCTGGCGGCCATCGGGCAGCGTGGTGGTTTCCCGGTTGCCCAGCAGGTCGTAGGCGTGGCTCAGCTCGCTGCGTTGCCCGCCCCGGCTGTAGAGCACTTCGCGGGCCAGTTGGCCGGCCTGGTTGTAGAACAACTCCACCCGGGCCTGGCGATTGCGGGCACGGACCAGTTGACCGGCGGCATCGTAGTGGTAGCGGCTGTGAGCCAGCTGAGGTTTGCCATCGGTCCCCGGCTTGTAGCTGAACTTGTCCAGCAGGCGGCCCATGGCGTCCCGCTGGTAGCGGGTGCGTAGCAGCGCCCCCGTGCTTCTGCCGAGATGAGCACTGCTCGCCGGCACGCCATCGACACTTTCCAGCAGTTGCCCGGTGGCATCGTAGCGATAGTCGATGCGTCGCCCGTCGAAACCCTGCTCGGCCACCAGTCGGTCCAGTGCATCCCAGGCGAAGCGGTAGATCGCATTGTTCTCGTTGTGCAGACGGACCAGCCGGCCATGCACATCGTATTCATAGCGGAGGCTGTGGCCGAGGGCATCGATGCGCTGCAGCGGCCGGCCTTCGGTATCCAGCTGATAGCGCGTCACCCGCCCCAGCGGGTCATGGTGGGCGATGAGGCGGCCCAGCGGGTCGTAGGCGAAGCGTTCGATGGCACCGTCGGCGTGGCGGATGCTGTTCAGCCGGTCGCGGCGGTTAATGCGCGCGTAGCCGTACTGGGTGTTGTGGCCCAGAGCATCGGTCACGCTCGCCAGGCGGCCTTGGGCGTCGTAGCTGTATTGGGTGCGGTTACCGGAGCAGTCGGTGTAGGCCAGCAGGCGCCCCTGCGCATCGTGCTCCAGGTGCTTGCGGCCGCCACGCGCATCGAGGATGGTCGTAGGCAGGCCACGCCCGTCCAACTGGTATTCGGTAACCGCGCCGTTGGGCTCGGTAACGGCGATCAGGTTGCCGCGCTCGTCGTAACGATAATGGGTGGTCCGCCCCAAGGGGTCGCTGACGGCCACCGGTTTGCGCCAGCGCTCATGCCAGCGCAGCTGGTAGCGTGCGCCGTCGGGCTGGGTTATGCCGAGCAGATTGCCGCGATCGTCATACTGGCGACGGGTGACCCTGCCGGCCGGGTCGATAAGCGCGATCAGGTTGCCATAGGCATCACGCTCGTAATGTGTTTTGCCACCCGCTGCGTCGACCAGGCCGATCAGCTTCTTGTCCTTGTCATACAAGAAGCGCTCTTCTCTTCCGCTGGCGTCGGTGACACGGGTACAGCCGGCGACTTCATCGTAGTCGAAGGTCCAAGACTGCCCCTGTGCCGTGGAGCTGCGCAATACTCGGCCCTTGGGATCGAACTGGTCCCACTGATATCTCGCGACCAGGCCGCCCGGCTCCGTGTGTTCGACCATCATGTGGTTGCGCCAGGCGAAGGTACGACCAAGCTGGCCGTCACCATCGCGGACCTCGATCAGATCGCCTTCGGCGCTGTAACGATACTCGACCAGCCACTGCTGCTGCTCGCGCGAGTAGTGGCCTCTTCCATCGGGTTCGCCAAGCAGCTCCACCACATGGGTCAGGCGTGGCCCGACGCGGGTACGGTCGAAGATGAAGCCGACGCGCCGGCCACTGCTGGTATCGATGTGTCGCGGCAGCCCATCGTCGCTGTAATGCAGTCGCAGATGGTTATGGTTGGGGTCGATCATCCCCAGCAGGTAAAGGGTCTGGGCCTGCGGCGGCAGGTTTCCGTGTACGTCCTCCTCGACCTCATGACGGGCCCGATCGAGCGGACCCAGGCCGAAGATCAGGCGCAAACCATCCGGCTCAACCACTTCGTACTGGTTGCGCTGGTTGCGTTGCAGGGTGGAATGTTCGTATTTGGAGAAGAAGTGCTCGCCCACCGCCAGCGTCGGAAAGTGGGTGCGGCGCCCGTACATGTCGACGAAGTCGATACGCTCTTCCTGAACCTCCAGACGAAAATCGATAGGCAGGCTCCATCCCTGTCCCAACCAACCGACATGAGCATTGCTGGACAGGTAGGAGCGCTGCCAGACCAGAGGCAGAGGTGCTTCAAGCACGAAGTCGAGATCGCTCGCGCCGTTGAGCACCTTGGCGCCTGTCAGCACGTAAACGGGCGGTCCCACCTGGAGAGGGATACAGGTAGGGCATGGTCCATCGGACTTGCCGTTGGCCTTGTTGGCTGGCGCTTCCTGCTTGACCTTCACACCCTGGGACGACGACGGCTGTTCGGGTACGCGCGGCGGCGGAGTAGGCTCTGGCATGGCAGCCGGTGGTGGCGGCTCCGGCACCTTCGGGGGAATGGGCTCCACCTTCGGCGTTCTGCGAAACAGACCACCGGCACTCTTCGCCAGACCGCCCACCAATGTGCCGACATTGAGCACGGTATGCACCGCGGCTTCGGTCGTGGCGCCTTTCTGCCAAGCCTCCTGGGCCTCCGGCGGCACGATGATCGCCTTGCCCGTTTCCAGCGCCTGGCTGCCGATGCTGCCTGCCGTGACATTGCCCAGGCGCATGTTCTCCGCCAGGACCGCGCCATCGACGAAATTCTGCAGAGGACTGCGCTGTATCAGTTTCCCGCCCAGCTTGACCAGCTCGTAGGCACCTTCGCCGATGCCCGTGCCGAACTTGAGCACGCCCCGCGTACCCTGGGCCAGGTAGTCCGTCCAGGTTCCCTCGGTACCCTGGATGCCATCGATGATGTCGTTCAGCTCACCGAACTGGACGTATTCGTCCAGCTTGTCGAGATCGAACTGGCCGCGCCCCAACTTCTCCTGCAGCCCTTTCAGCTGCTCCAGCCGCGCACTGCTGCTCGGCCCCGTCGGTACGGACGATGTGCCGGGAATGCTGATCTCGGTGAGTAGCCGGCCCGGCGTGCCCCCCATGCCCATGGCATTGGTGTTGATCATGCACGGGCCGTCATGGCAGGCCACCGGGATGTTGTTGACCTTGACCTTGTTGTGTCCTTCGAGGATCAGCACGTGGCCGTCCCCCAGGGAGGTCTCGCTGACCACATGGGCGCCGGCATCGCCCAGCACGCCCTTGAACATATCGCCCTGGCGGTATACGCAGTTGCCACGTGCCTTCACATCCGGTGAGGCCAGAACTTGCTGGTCGAGCAAGGCGCAGCTGTCGAACGGCACCACCTTGTCGCCGACCATGCAGCTGTCGGGGTAGCTGCACACGGCCAGCCACTCCGTGGTTTCCTCGGCGACGTGTTTTTCCGGACCGACCGGAGCCAAAGGTGTGGGTTCTCCCTCAGGAAGCTCGTAGTCGGTGATGTAAAGAGGTCCTAGCTCGACGACTCCCGAGCCACCGGTTGAGGATGAATCAGACATGTGGGGCCTCCTGCCCTACCGTGCGCCGCCAGGCATCCATGCCGATGGCCGCGATACCGATGCGCCGGACTGGGTTGTCCCGTCCGAACGGCAAGCGCCAGGTCAGGCTGGCCCGGCGTGTATCGAGGTCGAGCGCCAGGGTGTCCAGCCTCGGCCAGGTCAGCGTGGTGGGCCCCTCGCGCTTGGCCACGGCCAGCAGGATGCCGAGCGCCGGCAGGCGCATGTGGGTCCGTCCTTCGGCCAGGCAGCCCAGAAGCGCGAGTTCTTCGTCGCCTTCGAGGTAGCCGGGATAGATCAGGTCGGGATGGGCGCTCTGGTAGAAGCGCATGTCGAAGTCGTCGGGTATCGCGGGATGCTGCTGCGCCCGCCAGTCGGCGTCGAAGGTGCCCGCCAAGGCCAGGCGGGGCTCCCACCAGCGTGCGATAGGGCCGGTGCCCTCTACCGGATGGCGGCTGTACGGGCTGGCAATGGGTTTCTGTGCATCCCCGATCTGAGGCGCGGGCAGGGACCGTATGTGGCCGATCTGCTTCTCCATCGCTCGGCGCTCGGTCTTTTCCAAGCGTTCCAGGTCCGTATCATCGGGCAGCCAGCCACAGCCGACCGGATTGTCCGGCTTGTAGAGATGCTGCCAGCGGTCATTCGCATCCTTGACCGAGAAGACGCCGCCGAAAGCCTGGCGGTAGTCGAGGGCAACACGGTCGGTGCGTTCGGAGGTGCTCGACCGCCAGCCAAGCGGTGTTTTTTCGAAGCGCCGGGGCCCGAGCAGGTGCAGGAATTTCTCGGTCCGCCCGATCCGCAAGCCCATGACCCAGTCCCGCAGGGTCTTCCCCTCCTCGCAACAGGCCTGGCCGGTCATGTGGATGTCGGTTGCCGGCTTGCCCAGCAGCAGGTCGCCGTCGGTCTTGAGCAAGGCCCGGATGGGGTCGTGCGCAGCCGGGCCGATCAAGCTGTCGCCGTACTGGATCGGTTCCTGCCTGGCCGCCCTGGGCATGGGATTGCCGTTGCTGGAGAAATCGAAGGTGCCACGGACCACCAGCACATCGAATGGCTTGCCGCGGTAACCTCTCTTCTCGAACAACAAGTGCGGAAAACCGCTCTGGTTGTCGACCATCAGAAGCAGCTCCCGGGCTTCATGATGCTGTCGAGCGGGCTGCTCTCCGCCTCGACCATGTCCGGCGCACTGCTGGCCGTTCCGCTGTTGAGGTGGATGTCGTCCGGCGCATCGGCATTGAAGGTCTTGGCCGCCTTGAAGTGAAGCTCCGGGCCATCGACGAAGATGCCCTTGGCGGTGATCACCACCTTGGAAGGCCCCACCTGCAAGGTGATGCTGTCGCCATTCATGGTGAGGCTGGAACCGCCCTGAGCGGCTGCCGGCGATGAGGGGGCGACGATGTTCATGGGCATTGCCGCCATGCCGGCAATCCCGGACGAGCCGCCCCCCACTTTCACGCTGTACTGCTTGCCGACGCTGGTGCTCTTGTCCTTGCCGATCCGGCTGCTCTCGCTCATCCCGACCAGGGTGTTCATCATCATGCCCACGTTCAGGCTGTATCCCAGCCCGACGTTCTCCATCCGCCCCAGCCCGACGTTCTGCAGGTAGGTCATGCCGATGGTCTCGGTCTTGTTCTTGCCAACTCTCGTCGACCAGTTCTTGCCGATACGATCGCTCTCGTTCTTGTCCACCTTCTTCGTGCGATTCTTGTGGATCGTCACCTTCTCGTTGCCATCCACCGTCTCCGTCCGGTTCTGGTGGATGTCGATGGTCTCGTTGCCGTCCACTTCTTCCTTGCGGTTGCCGTGCACCGTGATCGTCTCGTCACGGTCCACCGTCTCCGTCCGGTCGCGCTTGATGTGGCTGGTCTCGTCGCGGTCGATGGTCTTGCTGCGGTCGTTGCCCACCCAGTGCGTCTCGTCGTTCTCGACTTCGATGTCCTGGTTCTTCTCGGCATGGATCCACAGCTGTTCCTCGCCCTTGCGGTCCTCGAAGCGCAGCGCGTTGGCGTTCTCGTAGCCACCGCCCAGGCTCGACCGGGTCAGGATGCCCGACTGGGTGGCATTGGCCGGCAGTTGCCACGGCGGCATCTGGAAGGCGTTGTACAGCCGGCTGGTGATCACCGGACGGTCCGGGTCGCCGTTCAGGTAGTCGACCAGCACTTCCTGGCCGATCCGCGGCAGGTGGATGCCGCCGAAGCTCGACCCCGCCCACGGGTGCGACACGCGTATCCAGCAGGAGCTGTTCTCGTCCTTGCTGCAGTAGCGGTTCCACGGGAACGACACTTTCACCCGACCGTATTCGTCGGTGTAGATCTCCTGGCCCTTCGGCCCCGTCACCGTTGCCGTGTCCGGGCCCATGGTCTGCGGCCGGGGCGTCAGCCGCTGGGCGCGGAACGGCTGGTCCGACGGGTGCGTCTCGACCCGGATGCGCAGCACATGGCTGCTCGATCCGCTGGCCGCCTCGTAGTCGTTGTCGCTGAACTGGTAGTGCGCCGCCACCACCAGGTATTCCCGGTTCTGGCTCGCGCTGGGGTGGCGCTCCAGGGTGAACAGGTAGCCCGGCGCCAATCCCCGTGCCCTCCCCGTCGCCTGGCCGCGCAGGTGCGCGCTCTGCAGTTCCTCGACCCGCACCCGGGCGTAGGCCTCGCCCTCGCCCAGGTTGGTGTAGCCGCCGGGGTAGTCGAAGATCTCGTAGCTGCCGTGGGCATGCCCGGGCGACTGGTCGCGGCGCACCGCCAGGTCCGAGCGCGGCATGGTGAAGTTGTAGTCGTGGGACATGTACTGCCCCGGCTTGACCGCGCCACCGGAGGACCAGGTGTCGATGTGGTCCTCGTCCGGGTAGGTCACGTCCGGGTCGAAGTAGGGAATGCTGGCGTAGCCGGGATAGGGTTTGCACAACCCGATGTCGTCGCTGATGACCATCACGTGCTCGCCGGAGCTGTGCTCGAACCAGAACCAGATGCCCTCGTTCTCCAGCATGCGCATCACGAACTGGGTATCGCTCTCGCGGTACTGCACGCAGTATTCCCACACGCGGTAGCTGCGGGTGAGCATGAAGCGGGTCGGGAACGGGTAGTTGCCCAGCACCTGCTTGACCATGTCCGGCGCGGTCATGTTCTGGAAGATGCGGTAGTCGCTGCGGCGCGTGCCGTACCACAGCCAGGGCTTGAGCCGGGCCTGGTAGAGGTAGTGGCGGCCTTCCTTGCCGACCAGGGCGAATTGCTCGCACTGGCCGTTGATGTGGCGCCGCGCACCGCCGGCCAGCTCGATCTCCACCGTCACCGGGGTGCCCAGGATGGCCTGGGGGTCCAGGCCCTTCTGCTCGCTCTTCATGACCAGCGTCATGTCGAACAGCCGGGAGATTTCCTCGTGGCCGTTCAGGGTCGAAAAGCGCAGCGCATCGTCACCGAACACCGTAGTGACGTTAAGTACTCTGTTCATCCGCTCGCCTCCCTGCAAGCTAAAGCTGGCCGTCGCATCCCGCTAGAGCCATATCCAAGTGCGCGGATTTCACCCGAACGGACCAGCCGCAACAATTCGGCTTGCCGTAAACGACGAATGGGTCTCAATTTGGTCCGCTGCGGCAGAGGCTCGGTCGCCCCTTCGAGACATACCGGTCCGGCTTTCACGAACCGAAGCAGCCGACGGCGAGTCCAGAAACGCTCTTGACCTTAAAGCGTCCTTCATAGTTAGGGTTATGCCGCTATCGTTCGAGCTCACCCTGGGACGCCGTCGCCACAGATGCGCCCGGTGCGAGTGTCGTTCGGCGTGGAGACTGAAATAGTCTGTTGATGGGTTTCTAGACTCTGAAGATCAGCACACAGGTGAAGTACGACTTCAAGGAGTCAGCATGCAAACCATCTTGGGAGCCACCGGCCAGATCGCCGTGGAACTGGCGCGAGAGCTGTGCCGCACTTACACGAAGGACCTGCGGCTCGTCAGCCGCACACCCCGCAAGGTGAACGACTCCGACACCCTCGTGCCAGCAGACCTGCTGGACGCCGATCAGGCAGCCAATGCGGTCAAGGGCAGCAGCATCGTCTATTTCACCGCCGGCCTGCCGCCGGACACGGAACTATGGGAAACCCAATTCCCGCTGATGCTGGAAAACGCTCTCAACGCGACTCGCGCGGCCAATGCCAGGTTCGTCTATTTCGACAACACCTATATGTATCCGCAGGATGACCGCGTGCTGACAGAGGATGCGCCGTTCGAACCGGTCGGCCGCAAGGGCAAGGTGCGCGCGGCGATGGCGTCCAGGGTGCTGCAGGAGATGGCCCGAGGCGATATCCCCGTGGTCATCGGCCGGGCACCCGAGTTCTATGGTCCCGACAAGACGCAGAGCATCACCAACACCTTGATCATCGACAAGATCAAGGCTGGCGAAACCCCGCGCGTGCCGGTTCGGGACGACACCCGGCGTACGCTGATCTGGACGCCCGACGCGAGTCGCGCGCTGGCGGATCTGGGGAATGCACCGGACACGTTCGGGCAAACCTGGCACCTCCCCTGCGACGATGACCGCCTGACCTACAGGCAGTTCGTGGCCCTGGCCTCCGAGCTCTTCGGCCGGGAGCCGTCCTACAAGGTCCTTGGCAAATGGACCTTGACGGCTGCAGGCCTGGTATCCAAACAGGTGCGCGAGCTGCGGGAACTGCTGCCGCGGTACGAGCACGACAACCTGTTCGACTCCGCGAAGTTCAAGCGGCGTTTCCCTCGGTTCGAAGTGACGACCTACCGCCAGGGACTCCATCAGATTCTGGCCGAGTCGAGCCGTGGTCACGGTTGAAGAGGATCACCACCGACCACCGCATCCTGTGCGAGGCATCGAATGCAGCCCCTTCGACAATCCAGCCGCCGAGCCCACGAGGCCTGCCCCTGCATATCCCTGGAATGACGGAAACGCCCTTCACATTGTCAGATCAACAATGTTGATTTGATATTCCAACCCCGCATAGGCTAGCCGGAGTCGCATTTCGTCCACCGCTACCTTGCGAGGTCATATGTCAGATCGCCAAGCCCTGATCGGGATCGTCGAGGCCGCCTATGCGGCCTTTGCCGCCCGTCGTTCGCAGGATCTCCTGCCGCTCTGCGCCGCCGGCTGCCTCTGGCAGGCGCCGGGTCTGCCCACCCTCATGCCCTGGGCCGGAGAGCATCATGGCCATGCGGGCGTGCTCGAATTCCTCGGCCAGCTGGACGAGCACCTCGACTTCCTCGCCTTCGAGGCGCGGTCGCTGGTGGTGGATGTCGAGCAGGGCCAGGTCGTGGCGCTGGGCGTGGGCCGCTGCCGGGTGAAGTCCACCGGCCGGCTGTACGTCAACCACTGGGCCCACCTGTTCACCCTGCGCGACGGCTTGATCACGGCCTTCCGCGAATACCCCGACACCGCTGCGCAGTTGGTGGCGATCCACCCGGCCCTGGCCGACCTCGACCCGCAGCAGGAGAGCCTGCATGACTGACACCGAGACTTCGGGGCTGCAGGCCCTGCGCGCGCTGATCCGGGGCGACCTGCCCGCCCCTTCCATCGGCCAGACCATGGGCCTGACCGCCGTGGCGGTGGAGCCCGGGCGCATCACCCTGGAGGCCCGCCCGGACGGCCGCCACCTCAACCCCGCGGGCGCCGTGCACGGCGGCTTCGCCGCCACCTGCCTGGACGGCGCGGCGGCACTGGCCCTGTTCTCGACGCTGGAGGCGACCACCGCCCACTCCACCGTGGACCTCAACGTGAAGTACCTGCGGCCGCTGACCGCCGGCGAGACCTACCGGGTCGAGGGCTGGCTGGTGGAGCGCACCCGCAGCCTGGCGATCTGCGACGCCCAGCTGGTGGACGCCGCCGGCAAGCTCTACGCCAGGGCCACCACCACCTTCGCGGTCAGGGGATAGCGCGATGCAGGAACTCATCGTACGTGGTCCCGGGCAACTGGCCTGGGTGGAGAAACCCGCGCCGGCGCTCGCCGGCCCCGGCAGCGCGCTGGTGCGACCGATCGCCTCCGCGTCCTGCGATCTCGACCGCCGGCTGATCGCCGGAGCCACACCCTTCAAGCCGCCGTTCGCCCTCGGCCACGAATGCGTGGCCGAGGTGCTGGAGGTCGGCGAAGAGGTCACCGGCGTACGGCGCGGCGACCTGGTGTCGGTGCCCTGGAAGATCGCCTGCGGCAACTGCCGCCAGTGTCTCGCGGGCAGGGCCACCGCCTGCACCGCGGTGCCGCGCCACGCCGCCTATGGCGTGCCGGCCGGTGGCCACTGGGGCGGCCTGTTCTCGGAGGTGGTCCTGGTGCCGTTCGCCGACGCCATGCTGGTGCCGCTGCCGCCCGGCCTCAATCCGCTGGCGGTGGCCAGCGCCAGCGACAACCTGACCGACGCCTGGGTGGCCGCCAGCCGCCCCATCGCCGCGCGCGAGGAGGCCCGCGTGCTGGTGGTCGGCGGCACCGAGAGCCTGGGCGTGCTGGCCGTGCAGATGGCGGTCGCGGCCGGCGCGGCCAGCGTCGACTACCTGGACGACAGCGACTACCGGCGCGAGCTGGCCCTGCGCAGCGGCGCCAACGTCGAGCAGGCCGGCGCACTCGACGAAGGCTACGACGTGGTGGTCTCCGCCACGCGCGACCCGCAGGCGCTGCACCGTGGGCTGCTGGCCCTGGCCCCGGGCGGGCACTGCTCGTGCATCGGCATCATTTTCGAGGACCCGAAGATTCCGCTGTTCGGCATGTACCTGCGCGACGTCACCCTGTCGGTGGGAGCCTGCAACGTGCGCCCGCACATCCCCAAGGTGTTCGAGCTGGTCGGCGGCGGCCATTGCGACCCGCTGCTGGTGAGCCCGACCGTGGTGGGCTGCGAGGAGGCGACCAAGGCGCTGGTCCAGCCCCTGGCCAAGTGCATCGTGGTGCGCGAGCGGATCACGTGAGCGCGTCAGTTGAGGCGCTCGGCCAGCGCCAGCATCACCGCTTCCCAGGCCTCGCGCCCGTGGGCGTCAGTGCAGGCGAACGCCTCGCGCAGGGTGCGGCGCTCCAGCTCGGAGGCCTCCCGCTCCACCGCCTCGCCCTGCGTGGTGAGGGCCAGCAGCTTGAAGCGATGGCGCTCCGGCTGGCGGGTGTAGCAGACCAGCTCGCGCTCGAACAGCTGGGTCAGGGTGCGGTGCAGCGCCTGCTTGCTGATGCCGAGAGTGGCCGCCAGGTCGCCGACGTTGATCTCGTCGGCGCGGGCGATGACGTAGAGGATGCGGTGGTGCACGCGGGACAGCCCCTGGGTCTCGAGGAACCGGTCCGCCGCCACCGTCAGCCCGCGGAAGCCGAAGTGCAGCAGTTCGAGGGAGTGATCGAGCGGGTCCAGCGACTGCATGCGCACGGAGGCGGTATTGATCTTTCTGTCTATGACCATGGTGCGTCCATCCGACCGAATTGCGGCGAAGCCTAAGGCCTGCACCGCCCCCGGAACAACCCGAACCACCCGCCAGAGGAAACCTTCATCATGCAACTGATCCACGCAGCGGCCTCCCCCTTCGCCCGCAAGGTACGGGTACTGGCCCTGGAGACCGGCCTGGCGCCACGCATCGAGGCGATCGACACCGCCGTGCTGCCAATCACCCTCAACGAGCGGGTCAACGCGCTCAACCCGCTCGGCAAGGTGCCCGTCCTGCTGACCGACGACGGTGAGGCACTGTACGACAGCCGGGTGATCTGCGAATACCTCGACAGCCTGCACGACCGCTCCCGGCTGTTCCCCGCCGAACCCGCCGCGCGCTGGCGCACCCTGCGTCTGGCAGCGCTGGCCGACGGCCTGATGGAAGCCGCGCTGCTGGTGCGTTACGAGCGCGCCGTGCGTCCCGCCGAGCGGCAGTGGGACGACTGGGCCGAAGGCCAGCTGGGCAAGGTGCGCCGCGCCCTGGCGGAGCTGGAACGGCAGGCCGGACAGTTGCAGGGCCCGCTGGACGTGGCGCAGATCGCCGTGGCCTGCGCCCTGGGCTACCTGGACTTCCGCTTCGCCGAACTGGACTGGAGAAGCGCCTGCCCCGCGCTGGCGACGTTCCAGGCGGGCTTCGCCGCCAGGGACTCCATGCGCGACACCGCGCCGGTCTAGCCAGGTGCGGGCGGGACAGAACTCACCAGCTATTGGCCTCGAATAACCTGTGCTGCGGCGGATCGATCCCGCAAGATCGGCATCCACCGAATAACAACAAAGGCAACGGGTCTTCCGCGGCGCCAGCGCGCGCCGGCCGGGAGATACCGTGAACGAGAAGGCGGCTCCGCGGCCCTCCTCGGCCAGCGCACAGGAGCCCGACCGTGAGCGCCCCCTCTGACCGCATCATCCTGCTCAACCTGGGCCGTGAGTCGCGCATCCTCTCCGTCGCCAGCGACGGCGGCGACCTGCGGGTCCTGGTGGACGGCCTGGCGTCGAAGCCGGACGGCGTGGCGATCGACCCGGCGAACCAGCACCTGTTCTGCACCTTCATGGGCGTGGCGCGCGACGGCGAGGATTTCTGGGAGGCCGACGGCCACATCGAGCGCGCCGGCCTCGACGGCGGCGAGCGCCGAGTGATCGTGCCGCCCGGCGAGATCGTCACCGGCAAGCAGATCACCTTCGAGCCCGGCCGCGACCGGCTCTACTGGTGCGACCGCGAAGGCCTGCGGGTGATGAGCTGCCACCCCGACGGCTCGGACCTGGCCGTCCACGTACTCACCGGCACCCGCGCCTCCGACCGCCATGACCGCCGCCGCCACCCGGTCGGCATCGCGGTGGATGGTGCGGGCGGCTTCCTCTACTGGACCCAGAAGGGCCGCCCCGACGGCGGCGAGGGCATGATCCTGCGCGCGCCGCTGGACGTGCGGCCCGACGATCCCGCCGCGCGCGACGACATCGAGGTTCTGCTCGACGGCCTGCCCGAGCCGATCGACCTCGACTGGGACGGCGACGAGGCCACCCTCTACTGGACCGACCGCGGCGCCCCGCCCCACGGCAACACCCTGAACCGCTCCCGCATCCGCGACGGCCGGGCCGTCGACCACCAGATTCTGCTCGCGGGCCTGACCGAAGGCATCGGCCTGGCCCGCGACCCCGCCGGCCGCCGCGCCTTCGTCAGCGACCTGGGCGGCCACCTGCGGGTGGTCGACCTGGACCCGCCCTACCCGAGCCGGATCATCTTCCAGGGCCAGGGGCCGCTGACCGGCATCGCCTACCTCGGCGCCGCCCACTGATACCCGCCCGCCATCCAAGGAGAACCCAATGACCGCGATTTCCCTGCGCAAGGGCGAGGCGCTCCTCGAGAGCGATGCCGAGAAGGCCCTGTTCTCGAAGATCAACTGGCGCATCCTGCCGCTGCTGCTGATCGCCTACTGCTTCGCCTACATCGACCGCATCAACGTCGGCTTCGCCCAGTTGCAGATGAAGACCGACCTGCAGTTCAGCGACCACATCTTCGCCCTCGGCGCCGGGCTGTTCTTCGTCGGCTACTTCCTGTTCGAGGTGCCCAGCAACCTGATGCTGGAGAAGATCGGCGCGCGCAAGACCATCCTGCGCATCATGCTGTGCTGGGGCGCCTGCGCCACGGCCATGGCCTGGGTCACCACGCCCTGGCAGTTCTACGTGCTGCGCTTCCTGCTGGGGGCGTTCGAGGCCGGCTTCTTCCCCGGCGCGATCCTCTATTTCACCTTCTGGTACCCGCCGGCGCGACGCGGCCGGGTGATCGCCACCTTCATGACCGCCACCGCCATCGCCGGCATCCTGGTCGGGCCGCTCAACGGCGCGCTGATGAAGTTCGGCCAGGGCGTCATGGGCTACCACGGCTGGCAGTGGATGTTCATCGCCAACGGCGCGCCCTGCCTGCTGATCGGCGTGCTGGCCTACCTGCTGCTGAGCGACGGCCCGGAGAAGGCCTCCTGGCTGACCGAGCAGGAGAAGCGCATCCTCGCCGAGCGCCTGCAGCGCGACCGCATCCCGCCGAAGCCCGGCGGCCACGGCGCGTGGCGCACCCTGCTGAGCGACCCGAAGATCTACGTCCTCTCCAGCGTGTATTTCCTGATGAGCGGCGCGGTCTATGCGCTGCTGTTCTGGGCGCCGTCGATGATCGCCAGCTGGGGGGTCAAGGACGTGTTCCACGTCGGCCTGCTCAAGGCCCTGCCGAGCATCGTCGGCGTCATCGGCATGGTGCTGATCGGGCGCAGCTCGGACCGGCTCAACGACCGGCGCTGGCACTACGTGTGCTGCGTGGCGCTGATCGCCGTGAGCTTCGTGTCCATGGCCTTCGCCAACGACGACCTGGTGTGGTCCATGGTCCTCTACTGCATCGGCTCGATCGGCATCGCCTCGCTCACCCCGCTGTTCTTCGCCTTCGTCAGCGAATACCTGTCCAAGGAAACGGCGGCCGGCGGCATCGCCCTGATCAGCTCGCTGGGCAACCTCGGGCCGGCCGTCGCCCCGTCCATCAGCACCTGGATACTCACGTCCACCGGGCAGAACCGCTACAGCCTGCTCTTCATCGTCTCGCTGTACGTGCTGGCGGCCATCATCATGGCCTCCGCGGCGCAGCACCGGAGGACGGCGGCCGGGACCACCGCCTGAACCTGTATCAGCGCCGGCGGTAGTCCTGCGGGTTCTGGCCGGTCCAGCGGTGGAAGGCGTGGCGGAAGTTGGAGGCGTCGCTGTAGCCCAGGCGGGTGGCGATCTCCTCGGTGGTCATGCGCGTCTCGCGCAGGTACTCGATGGCCAGGCCCCGGCGCACGTTGACCAGAATGTCCTTGTAGCCGGTGCCCTCGCTCTCCAGCCGCCGGCGCAGCGTGCGCGGGTGCATGTCGAGGTGCCGGGCCATGGCCTCGACGGTGGGGAAGCGCCAGGGCATGTGCTCGACCAGGGTGCTGCGCACCACGGAGCTGAGGCCGTCCAGGTAGGGCATGCGCGCCAGCACCGGCTGGCACATCTCGCACACCATGGCGTGGGTCGAGGGTTCGGGCATGCCCGAGGGCAGGTCCGGCCAGTGCAGCGCGGTGTGCAGTTCGTTGCCGGGCTGGTCGAAGCGCACCGGGCAGCCGAGCAGCTCGTCGTACGGCTGCGCGGGGGGCGGGCAGGCGAAGCCCAGCAGGGAGAAGCCGAAGCCGTCGCCGTACAGGTCGCGGCCCACGGTGAGGTGCGCGGCGTAGGCGAATTCAAGGGCGAAGCGGTAGAGCGGGTCGAGGGGGTCGGCGGTGACGAACACCTCGTAGGTGTAGATCGCCACCCGCTCGCCGCGCACGTAGGCGACGGGCGCCGCCACCGGCCCCATGACGCGCTTGTACTTGAGCGCGAAGTCGATGCGCTCGGCGTGCGTCGGGCTGCTCAGCAGCCCGTAGCCGTACATGCCGTAGGCGGTCAGGCGCATGCGGGCGCCGGCACGCACGGCGGTGGCGGGATCGGTCGCCAGGCGCACGGCGTTGCGGAACACGGTCACGATCTGGGCGAAGGAGACGCGGGCCGACAGCGTGCGCAGCGTGTCCTCGCTGATGCCGCTGTTGGCCAGCACGCTGGCCGGGGCGATGCCGTCCTCGGCCAGCGTATCGACGACGGCGCTGATCTTCTGGGTTCCGTGGATGCGTGATTCGAGATCGGACGAAAGACTCATGATCGGCTCTTGCTGGCTGCACGGCGCCGCGCGCGCCGGGAGTTCAAGGCGTCGATTATGGGGGAATTGCGCCGGCCGGGAACGGCCGCCGTGGTTTCCGTCTATGTCCTCGCCGTGGCGACCACGGCGCTAGCGGGCCGCGCGCTGCGCGCCAGGTGCGGCACGATGTGGCCCATGAGTTCGGGCACCCGGGCCTCGTCGATCTGGTGACGCAGGCGCGGCAACGACACCAGACGGGCGCCGGGGATGGCCGCCGCCGTTGCCCGGCCACCGCTCGGCGCGACCATCAGGTCCACCTCGCCGTGCAGCACCAGGGTGCTGGCGCTGATGCGGCGCAGCTGGTGGCTGCGGTCGCCCGACTTGAGGATCGCGCCGATCTGCCGCCCGATGCCGCCGGCGTTGGCGCGGTTGCCGTTGCGCCGCCAGGCCTCCAGCGCGTAGCGCTCCCATTCGGCGGCGATGCCGGTCACGCCGGGGTCGCCGATGTGGCGCATCATCGCGGCGAAGCCGGCCACCGCCTCCGTCTCGTCGCGCGGCGCGGCCCGGGCCATCCGCAGCAGGGTGGAGAACGCCGGCCTGCCGACCCGCCGCGCCCCGGTGGTCGAGAAGATCGAGGTCAGGGAGCGGGCCCGGGCCGGGTAACGGGCGGCCATGCACTGGGCGATCATGCCCCCCATGGACATGCCGATGAGGTGGGCATCGTCGGCCTGCAGGTGGTCGAGCAGTAGGGCCATGTCGTCGGCCATGTCCTCCAGGCCGTAGCTGCCGGGGGGTGCCCAGCCGAGCAGCTGGCGGAGCTTGCCCGGCGGCGCCTGGCGCACCGTGGACGAGCGCCCGGCGTCGCGGTTGTCCGGGGCGATCACGTAGTAGCCGGCGTCCACCAGGGTGTCGATGAACGAGGCGGGCCAGGAGGTCAGTTGCAGGCCCAGCCCGGCGATCAGCAGGGCCGGCGGGTCGCCGGCGTTGCCGTAGGTCCGGTAGCACAGGCGCAGGCCGTCGGCGGCTTCGAGGAAGCGGTCCTGCGGGTCGCCCTCGCCCGGCGGCTGGCGAAACGCGCTCATGCGGAGACCTCCCGCGCCGGGGCGGGCTCGGCCTGCGGCGCCGGGCGCCCCTCGAAGCGCAGGTGGCGGTCGGCCACCTCGCCGTGGCGGAACATCTTCTCGTCGGCGAAGTAGTTCCACGACATGGCCCAGGGGAAGCGCGCGCCCTGGCGCGGCAGGCTGCCGAGCGAGCGCTGCACGTAGCCAGCGCCGAAGTTGAGCAGCGGCAGCGTCTCCATGCCCGGGTCGGCCACCGGCGTGCAGACCTCCAGGCCGTTGGCGTCCATGTGCGCCAGCAGGCGGCAGAAGTGCTCGCAGACCAGGCCGACCTTCAGCGTCCACGAGGAACCGGTGTAGCCGATGGCGAACGCCAGGTTGGGAATGCCGCTCAGCATCATGCCCTTGAAGGCGACGGTGTCGCTGGCGTCGATCAGCGTCCCGTCGATGGCCAGCTCGATGCCGCCGAACGGCAGCAGGTTGAGCCCGGTGGCGGTGACGATCAGGTCCGCGTCCAGATGGTCGCCCGACTCCAGCTGGATGCCGCTCGTGGTGAAGCGCGCGATGCGGTCCGTGACCACCGAGGCGCGGCCCGCGGAAATCTCGCGGTAGAGGTCGCCGCCCGGCACGGCGCAGAGGCGCTGGTCCCAGGGGTTGTAGGGCGGGTTGAAGTGCACGTCGACCGGGTAGCCCTCGGGCAGCATCTTGCGGTTGATGCTGCGGATCAGCTTCCTCGCCAGTTTGGGGAAGCGCTGGGCGAAGGTGAAGAACCACTTCTGCTTGGCGATGTTGAAGCGGCGCGCGATGGCGTGGGCGACCCGGTCGCCCAGCAGCGGGCGCAGGCGCCGGGCGATGGGGTCGCGCGAGGGGATCGGCAGGATGTAGGTCGGCGTGCGCTGCAGCATGGTCACGTGCGCCGCGCCCGGCGCCATCGACGGCACCAGAGTCACCGCCGTGGCGCCGCTGCCGATGACCACCACCTTCTGCCCGCGCCAATCGAGGTCCTCGGGCCAGTGCTGGGGGTGGACGATGCGCCCGGCGAAGTCCTCGCGCCCCTCGAAGTGGGGGGTGAAGCCCTCGTCGTAGCGGTAGTAGCCGGTGCCGGAGAAGATCCAGCGGGTGCGCAGCAGCGAGCGCTCCCCGGTGTCCGCGCGCTCCACCTGCACGTTCCACAGCCGCTCGCGGGAGGACCAGTCCACCCGGAGCACGCGGTGGTGGTAACGGATGTGCGCGTCGATGCCGTTCTCGCGGGCGGTCTCGGCGATGTACGCCTTGATCGCCGGGCCGTCGGCCAGGGCGTTGTCGCTGGTCCAGGGCTTGAAGTCGTAGCCGAAGGTGAAGAAGTCGGAGTCGGAGCGGATGCCCGGATAGCGGAACAGGTCCCAGGTCCCGCCCAGGTCGCCCCGCGCCTCCAGGATCGCGTAGCGGGTGCCGGGCCGCTGGTCCTGCAGGTAGTAGGCGGCGCCGATACCGGAGATGCCCGCTCCGATGATGAGGACGTCGTAGTGCTGAAGGCTCATGGCTGTCTCCGATCTGTGGCGGGGCCGCTTGCCGAGCGTGCCACCCGCGGGCCGGTTTTGCACACCGGGATGGCATCATTCTCGACCACCGGCGACCGGGCGGCTTGACCCTACCCGACCATGCACTTGATATTTCGCGCCAGAATCGCGCGCCACCCGATCAGGCGGCGGCGCGGATCGTCATCCGGCCGTAGCCGATCAGGGCGAAGCCGAAGGCGTACATGAGCAGGCCGTAGAGCGCCGCCGGCACGGCCATCTCCGGGGAGTTCATCATGCCGATGGCGATCAGCATGCCGATGGCCGCGTTGCGCACGCTCATGCCCACCACCACGGTGATGGTTTCCTCGGCGCCGATGCCGAGCAGGCGCGAGCCGACGAAGCCGAGCAGGATGCCGCACACACTCAGGGCGATCACCGCCGGCCCGGCGCTGGCGAGAATCCTCAGCCACTGGTCGGCCACCGAGATGCCGATGCCGACGATCAGGGCCAGCAGCACCAGCGCGCCGAACAGGCTCACCGCGCGCTCGGCCCGGGCGGCCAGCGCAGGGGCCTTGTGCCGCACCAGCATGCCGATCAGCACCGGCACCAGCACAATACCCAGCAGCATGGCGACGGTGCGCAGCACCGGCAGGTAGACGCGGGCGTCGGCGTGGACGAAGCGCTCCAGGGCGAAGTTGGCGAACAGCGGCAGGGTGACGATGGTGGCCAGGCTGCCGACCACGGTCAGGGCGATGGACAGCGCCAGCCGGCCCCGCGCCAGGAAGGCGATCAGGTTGGACGTGGTGCCGATCGGGCAGGCGGCGATGATCAACAGGCCGACCGCCATCTCGGCCGGCAGGCGCAGCGCCATGGCCAGGACGATGCTCAGCGCCGGCAGCAGCAGGAGCGCCGCCAGTGCGCCCCAGATCAGCGCCTTGGGGCGGGCCACCACGCGCTGGAAGTCCGAGGGCACCAGGGTCATGCCCATGCCGGTCATGATGATGGCCAGGGCGATCGGCAGGCCGATCTCTATCAGTACGGATTGCTCCATTTCTCTCGTTCCTTGCAGGGATTTGCCGGCAGGCGCGGCCGGGCTCAGGCCGCCTTCGCGCCGCTGCCCAGGGACGCCAGGAAGGCGACCTGGAGCGCCAGGTTGCGGCTCAGGTGGGGCTCCAGATAGGGCTCGAAATGGCTGGCATCGAGGGTCTCGATCTCCACGCGCGGGTTGCCGGCGGCGCGCACCGCCTGCTCGTCGAACGGCGCGATGGTGTCCCGCGTCCCGCCGATCACCAGCGTGCGGGTGGCGATCCGCGCCAGCGATTCGATGGGACGGTAGCCGAGCATGGTCAGCGCCGACCTCGCCGCGATGTAGTTGGGCGCGCCGGGGCCGTAGGCCCGCGCGCCCTCCTCCTTGGCCCGCGCCGCGTCGTCGCGCGTCATCGTGCCGAAGCCGCCCGCCGGCGCCACGATCGGCAGGTACAGCGGCTTCGCCCCCCGCAACGAATCCACCAGCGCGTAGAGCGCGATGCGCAGCCGGGCCGGCAGCGGCGTGCGCCTGGAGGCGGTCTTGCCGTCGAGCATGGGCAACTGGGCGATGATGCCGTTCAGCTCGGGGTGGCGCTCGCCGAGGGTGAAGGCCATGCCGCCGCCCAGCGAGGAACCCCAGAGCACGATCGAGCCGGGGTCGATCTCCGGCTGGGCGCGCAGGTGCGCCAGGGCGGCCTCGGCGTCCGCCAGGCGCCCGGGCACCGAGATCACATGGCGCGGGCTTCCCGCGCTGTCGCCCCAGGAGCGGAAGTCGAAGGTCATCACCGCGTAGCCCAGCTCCACGAAACGGTTGCGGAACGGCACCAGGAAGGAATTCTGCGCCCCGCCCCAGCCGTACAGCATCAGGATGGCGGGCAGCCCCTGGCCGCCGCCCCGCTCGGGGAGATGGAGCGAGGCGGCGCAGCGCTCGCCCCCGCTGGTGAAATGGCTGTTTCTCGTGATCATCGTGGAATCTCCGGTTGATGCGGCTCGCTACCGATCGAAGGCCTTCAGCGGCCGGGGCAGGTTGAGGACCATCTGCGCGTCCTTGACCACGTCGAGGCGGAGAATCCGCTTCGCCCCCAGGCCGTCGAGCAGCTGGCTCAGGGGGCCGCCGTTGCGGGCCAGCCTGACGTCCCGCGGGAACAGGCGCTGGGCGAACGCGAGGGTGTTGATCTGCACTGCGGTCTGGTGCCAGCGCCCGTCCAGCAGGTGGACCGAATTGATCGAGCCCATATGCGATTGGGACGGGACGACCTGCAGCGTCGGCATGGCAACGCTCAGGCTCAGGTCCGGCATGCCGTCGGGCGCGGCGACGCTGGCCTTCACCTCGGTCCCGATCTTCACCTCGATGTCGGTGCGCCACTTGGGCAACTGGTAGCCCTCGACGCCACGCACCCGGGCGATCTCGCTGGTCACCGGCAGCGCCAGCACGTGGCCGAAGAAGCTTCGCCGCCGCATGGAGTCGAGCAGCTCCAGCGCATGGGCCCCGCGCGCGCCGGGACGGCGGATGACGATGGCCACGGAGACCTCGTCGTAGGGATCGTTGTCGCACAGCGCGTAGGAGAAAAAGGTCAGCGCCACCAGCCCGTAGCCGGGCAGGGCCCGCAGGGGTTCGAGCGGCAGCGGAAGGATCGCCCGCAAGCGGTCCAGGGGCGCCAGGAACAGCAGCTGGACGTTGCTGGTGCGGTAGTAGAAGTTCGGCGCCCAGGTCGGCCCGACCCGCGACGCCATCAGTTGCTTGGGAATCCTGCGGAAGAAATCGATGTTACCGGCGACGGGGTCCCGCGCCACCTCGTCGAGGTCCGGGTTCATCCGAAACCGGTCGTAGTACCCGCCCTCCAGCACCTCGACCACGTGCGGCCCGAATTCGGCCTGGGTGAAACGCATCTGCATGTCGCTGCCCTCTCGATGGATGCGATGGGCAGCCCGCGGCGGGCGTGCCCGGCAGCGACTCTAGGTTTGAACCCGGCTTTAAGGTCAAGCGGCCGTACACACCCGCTCACACATCCCGCGCGAGCGCGCCGAACCCGTCCGGTTACGCGAGCAATGTTCTGCATAGCCCGGCTTTGCTGGCATTGTCCCTGGCAGGATGGCGCATTAATCTGCCGCGCTATGCGGCACTCTTCGCGAAGCTACTTTCTCTCGCCGCAAGCCACAGCCATTTGAGGTTTTGTATGGACGCATCCCTTCTCTATCCTCCAGCGTTGCTACCCGATGGGTTTCAGTACCCATCTGAATTCCTTCGTTGGATCGACTCAGCAGAGGCTACGTCTCTTTATCCCTGGATTCTGATCGACGCAGATAGCGCAGTAGGGCGTCTCTTGTATTCCATAGCCACAGCTGATGACAGAAATCTCATCCCGTTTTCTTCCTTAGAATTGGGCGATGGTGATGCTGCTTGCTTTGATGGTGGCGATAAAAGCGGAAATCCTAAAGTAGTGATGCTGATCCTTGATGGAAGCGAACGAGCGTACTCCTTCTCTGATTTCGCTGCTTGGCGCGAGGCTGCACGCCTAGACGCTAGTAAACACCAGCCGGCTGGTTAAAGGTGGTAACGGGATTTGAACCCGCCAGCGGCTCGGTCTGCAGACGAGAACGCAGGGCCTGGCGAAGGAAGGTGAGGGTGGCCGGGGAGCGGTGCCTGCGCGGAGCGGAGGGAGACGCCGGGGCTCACCGGGCGGCGCCACGCTGTCCCCCTCGCGCAGGCGGTTGAGCACCCACTGGGTGCTCTCGACGCACTGCAGCCCCGCCGGCCTGTTCTCGATGCTGTCGATGTCGACGAGCAGTTGCGCCTTGTTCTGCGCCAGGCGCAGTTGGAGCGCTTCGATCTCGCCGACCTTGCGTTTGAGCCCTTCCAGCAGCCCGTCGTGCCGCCAGGAGGTGTTCGGCCCCAGCGGCAGCAGGTGGCGATCTCGTCCAGCGAGAACCCCGCGCTCTGGGCGCCGGTGATGATCTCCAGGATCCACACCGTCTCCGGGGCGTACTCCCGGTAGCCGTTGGCCCTGCGCGTCACCGACTTGAGCAGCCCGCTGGCCTCGTAGAAGCGGATGCGCGAGGGCGCCAGGCCACTGAGCTTCGCCAGCTCTCCGACCTTCATGCCACACCTCGACAGGCCTTGAAGTCGAAGCTCACGTCAAACCTGCGCCCGGACCGCGCCCAAGCGCAGCCCGCTCCGTCACGAGGCCTTGCCTCCGTTGGCGAGCCTCACCGCCTGCGCAACCCGCCCGGCGTCGAAGCCGATCAGCTCGATAAGCCGGCGCAGCAGGCCCGGCGCCTTGGCGACCAGCCCGTTGCGGCGCGGCACCGTCACCAACTCGCGACGCCGCTCGATGCACTCGACCAGGGCCGCCACCACCTCGTCCAGCGCGACGAAGCGCCAGAGGCCCCGGTGCCGGTTCCACACCAGGGTGGAGCAAGGGCCGTCGACCACCGCTTCCATCATCGGGGTCTGGAAGAAGGTCGGGTGGAGCGAGCCGACGTCCACCCCGTCATGCCTCAGCTCCAGGCGCAGGCTGTTGCACAGGGCCCAGACCCCGGCCTTGCTGGCGGTGTAGTGGGCGTTCAGCGGCGAATGGACGAAGGCCGCCATGGACGAGATCGCCAGCAGGTAGCCGCGGCGCTTCTTCACGTGGGGTAGCGCCGCGCGGAAGGTGCGCCACACGCCGCCGAGGTTGATGTCGATGACCCGCTCGAAACCGGCCGGGTCCATGCTCTCCAGGGTTTCCGGCGCGCCGATGCCGGCGCCGGCGATCACCACGTCGATCCCGCCGAAGTGGCGCGCGGCCTCGTCCAGCACGGACTCCAGGCTCGCCAGCGAGCGCACGTCGACCACCCAGCCGGCGGCGACCTCGGGCCCGCCCAGGGCGGCCGCCTGGGCGTCCAGCACCGCCCGGTCGAGGTCGAGCAGGACCAGCCGCGAGCCCCGCATGCGCAGGGCCTGGGCGGCGGCGATGCCGAGGCCGCCGGTGGCGCCGGTGATGGCAATGACGCGGCCTTCCAGCGCATAGCGCGTCATGGGCGCACCTCCGGTGGATCGCCTCGATCCTGGGCCTGGCTGCGCGCGGCCTCGTCCTCCAGTTGCAGGAGCAGCCGCTGCAAGCGCTCATCGCGCGACAGGCGCCAGTCCACCAGCACATTCAGCAGGCCACGCAGCAGAGAGATGGGCGCCCAGCGCGCGGGGACGACGATGCGCGGCCGGCGCCTTTGCAGGCCATGCACCACCGCGCGTGCCACCTGCGCGGGCGGAATCGGCCGGCGCAGGAAGGCCGGCAGCCCGCTCTCGTTTATCCGGGTCACGAGCAGGTTGCCGCCGAAGGCGACCTTGGCGATGGCGGTGTCCGTCCAGCCGGGGTAGAGCACGCTCGCACTCGCCCCGGTCGTGCTCAGCTCGGCGCGCAGCGCCCGGGCCAGCGACTCCACCGCCGCCTTGGACGCGGCGTAGGGCGCGTTGGCCATGCCGTTCATGAAAGCGTAGATCGAGGACGTGACCAACACCTGGCCGCGGTTGCGGACGATCTCCGGCAGTGCCGCGCGCAGGGTGTGCCACACGCCGAACAGGTCCACCTCGACGATGCGGCGGAACTCCCCCTCGTCGCAGACGCGCAGGGTCGCCGGCACGCCGGCCCAGGCGATGCCGGCATTGGCGAAGGCCACGTCGAGGCGGCCGAAGCGCTCGACCGCCTGGCGCACCACCGCCTTCGCCGCCTCGGCGTCGGTGACGTCGAGCGCCAGCGGCAGCACGCGCCGGGCGTCGAATTCCCGGGCCAGCTCGTCCACCGTCTCCTGCCGGGTGTCGGTCAGCACCAGGCTGGCGCCCTGCACGTACAGCTCCCGCGCGGTGGCGGAACCGATGCCACCCGCCGCGCCGGTGATCAGCACCACTTTGCCTTCGAGGTCGTAGGTCATGCGTCTGCTCTCTTGGTTGCAATGCTCGGCACCATGCGCTGGAGGAAGTCGAGCTGGTCGTTCACCACCTGCTCGAAGGCCTCGCCCACGTAGATGTCGAAGTGGCCATGAGGGTAGCGCTTGATCTCGTGGCGCGGCGCGCGATGGGCGTGGGCCAGGGTCCGCTTCGCCGGCGCCACGCTGTCCGGGTCGCACACGCAGAACAGCACCGGGGCCTGGATGCGCGGCGTCTTGCGCCCAGGGTAGTAGCGGATGATGTCCAGGGCGAAGCGCGCGGCGATCTCGTCGCGGCTGGGCGCGCCCGGCGGCATCAGCCGGTGGTAGCCGTCCCAGCTGTCCGCCGAGGTCATGAACGCTACCGTCCCGGGGCGCCCGGCCAGCGGCACCAGGATCGGCCTGGCGCCGAACAGCGCGCCGATGCGGTCGGCCACGGCCAGCGCGCTGAGCCGGAGCGACACCAGGGGTTCGGTGGCGAGGCTGGAGGCCAGGCCGTCGGTGAACGGGCACTGGGAGATGACGGCGGCCACCCGCGCATCCTCGGCGGCGGTGGCCAGCACGTGCCCGCCGCCGAACGAGGTGCCCCAGATCGCGACCCGCGCCGGGTCCACGTCGGCCAGGCCGCGAGCGTGGGCGATGGCGGCCTTCCAGTCCTGCAATTGGCGGCCGACGTCCAGCAGCTGGCGTGGCTCGCCCCCGCTGTCGCCGAAGTGGCGGTAGTCGAACACCAGGCAGGCGTAGCCAGCAGCGGCGAAGCGCTCGGCGAAGGCCGGCAGGCGCATCCTGCGCGTGCCGCCGAGGCCGTGCGCCATCACCACCACCGGGAAGGGGCCGGCGCCCAGCGGGCGGTAGTAGTCGGCCACGCAATGCGCGTCGGCGGAGGGGAAGCGGAGCGTGGTCGGGGTCAGAAGATCGGCGAGGGCGTTCATGGGGCGGCGTCCGTCGGGTGGCTGAAGTGGCGCCATTCTCGGCAAGCGCCGGCACGACGGCTTGACGCTACCCGACGCTCCGCTTGACACTTTGCGCCAAACAACAAGCGAGGCCGCGATGAGCCAGCCACTGCACCGGCGCGTGGTGCCCGAGACCTACGTGCAACTGCTCTACGAATACCTGGAAGCGCTCGGCCACGAGCCGGAGTCGGTGCTCGGCGAGCCCTGGCCCGAACCCGCGCCAGGCGGTATCGGCGGCATGGATGTGGAGCACTGGGAACACCTGCTGGTGACGGCGGCGCAGGCACTCGACGACCCGCTGCTGGGCCTGCACCTCGGCCGCACCATCAGCGCCCGGCACTACGGCGTGTTCGGCTCGGTGCTGCTGGTCTGCGAGAGCCTGGCGGCCGTGCTGCAACGCTTCGAGCGCTACCAGCGCCTGGTGTTCGACGTGGTTCCCATGACCCGCCGCGACGGCGAGGGCTGGTTCGAGCTGGCCTGGGACGTCAGCCAGTACCAGCCCGGCCCGCTGGTGAGCGAGACCGGCACCGTGGCGATGGTGCAGTTCTGCCGCGACCTGGTGCGTGGCACGGCCAACCCGCTGCTGATCGACTTCAACCATGTCGGCCCCGCCGACAGCACGCCCTACGAGGCGTTCTTCGGCTGCCCGGTGCGCTTCGGCCGGCCCGAGGCGGTGATGCGCTTCTCGTCGCAACTGCTCGAACTGCCCATGAAGAGCCCCGACCCGACGCTGATCGCCTTGCTGGAACAGCACGCGGACCGCCTGCTGGCCCAGCTGCCGCAGCAGCACGCGCTGGTGGAACAGCTGCGCAAGGCCATCGCCCGCGCCCTGCGCGAGGGCGAGCCCGGCATCGAGCGCATCGGCGCGCAGCTGGGCTGTTCGCCGCGCACCCTGCAACGCCGCCTGCAGGAGGCCGGCACCAGCTTCCGCGGCGAACTGAACCTGGTCCGCCACGAACTCGCCCAGTCGTACCTGCGCGACCCGCGCCTGCAGATCGTCGACATCGCCATGCTGCTGGGCTACTCGGAGCACAGCGCCTTCACCCGCGCCTTCAAGGAGTGGAGCGGGCGCACGCCCCAGGAAGCCCGGTAGCTCAGCCCCGATAGTCGCTGAAGCGGGCGGCGCTGGCCTCCAGCGGCAGGTCGAGGCCGTTGGCGAGGTAGGCGACCGTGCGGTAGAAGCCGGCGAGCATCAGGACTTCCAGCACCTGGGCCTCGTCGAAGTGTGTGCGCAGGTCGGCGAATTCCGCCTCGCTCAGGGTCGCCCGCTCGTGCAGCGCATCGACCGCCGCCAGCAGCGCGGCCTCCTCGGCGCTCCAGCGCTCCGCGCGCAGCGGCTGCTCCAGGGTGGCGGCCACCTCGTCGCGGCTGAGCCCGGCGGCCTGGGCGAACACCCGCACGTGCACGCCCCATTCGTACTCGCAGCCGCTGCGGGCGCAGACCCGGTCGACGACCAGCTCGCGCTGGCGCAACGTCAGCGGGCCGCCCTCCAGCAACGAGCCGGCACCGAACTTGCGCCAGGCGCGCTCGCTGCTGGCGAGGGTGGAAAACAGCACCAGGGGCGGCACGCCGGCGCCCATGATCCTGTCGAAGGCGGCACGGATTTCGGCCGGGTAGGGTTCCTGCAAGGGGGTGATCCGGGACATGCTGTATCCTCCGCTATTGATTGTGTAGCGGATGAATGATTGCTACTGAATCCGTAGCAACTCAAGGCGAATCGATATGAATGATGACGAACGGCAAGCCCCGCCGATGATGGACGGGCGCCGCCCGATCATGGCGCTGCTCGAACTGCTGGGGCGCAAGTGGGCGCTGCGCATCCTCTGGGAGCTGCGCGACGGCGCGCTGAACTCCCGGGCGCTGCGCAGCGCGGCGGGCAACCTCTCGCCCACCGTGCTGCAGGCCCGGATCAACGAACTGCGCGACGGCGGCATCGTCGAGCGGCAGGCCGAGGGCTACGCGCTGACGCCGCTCGGCCGCGAGCTGCTGGTGGCGTTCATCCCGCTGTACCGCTTCGCCGGCCGCTGGGCGGATGCCCTGCGGCAGGACCCGCCCTGAGCCCTCAGAACTGCTCGGCGAGGTGCCCGAACAGCGGCGCGCTACCGGCGCGGATGCAAGCCTCCAGGCCCAGGGTGCGCGGCAGCAGGCGGCGGAAGAAGAACTCCGCGCTGGCCAGCTTGGCGCCGTAGAAGGTCTCGTCCTCGTTGCGCCGTGCAGCGGCGCTGTCGGCCATGCGCGCCCACAGCCAGGCGTAGGCGGTGTAGCCGAGCAGGTGCAGGTACTCCACCGAGGCCGCGCCGACCTCGTTGGGGTCGCCCTTGGCCCGCTCCAGCAGCCACAGGCTGACCTCGCGCAGGCGCCGCACGGCGTCCTCCAGCTCGGCGGCGTACAGCCCGCCACGGGCGGCCCAGGCGTCCATCTCGGCGCAGAAGGCGCGCAGCGCGGCGCCACCGTCGGCGACCACCTTGCGCCCTAGCAGGTCGAGGGCCTGGATGCCGTTGGTGCCTTCGTAGATCTGCGCGATGCGCACGTCACGCACCAGTTGCTCCTGGCCCCACTCGCGGATGTAGCCGTGGCCGCCGAACACCTGCTGGCCGTGGACGCAGGCTTCCAGGCCGTTGTCGGTGAAGAACGCCTTGGCCACCGGGGTGAGCAACGCCACCTGGGCCTGGGCCAGGGCGCGCTCGTCGGCGTCGTCGCCGAACTTGGCCAGGTCGAGCTGCCGGCCGACGTGGCAGGCGAAGGCGCGGCCGCCCTCGGTCAGGGCCTTGATGGTCAGCAGCATGCGCCGCACGTCCGGGTGGACGATGATCGGGTCGGCCGCCTTGTCCTTGGCCTGCGAGCCGCTCGGCGCGCGGCTCTGGATGCGCTCGCGGGCGTAGGCCACGGCATTCTGGTAGGAGGCCTCGGCGCAGCCGATGCCCTGGATGCCGATGGACAGGCGCTCGTAGTTCATCATGGTGAACATCGCCGCCAGGCCCCTGTTCTCCTCGCCGATCAGGTAGCCCTCGGCGCCATCGAAGTTCATCACGCAGGTGGCCGAGGCCTTGATCCCCATCTTGTGCTCGATGGAGCCGCAGCCCACCGCGTTGCGCGCGCCCAGCGAGCCGTCGGCCGCGACCAGCACCTTCGGCACCAGGAACAGGGAGATGCCCTTCGGCCCGGCCGGGGCGTCCGGCAGCTTGGCCAGCACCAGGTGGACGATGTTCTCGGTCAGGTCCTGCTCGCCGCCGGTGATGAAGATCTTGCTGCCGGTGATCCGGTAGCTGCCGTCGGCCTGCGGCTCGGCGCGGGTGCGGATGAGGCCCAGGTCGGTGCCGGCGTGGGCCTCGGTCAGGCACATGGAGCCGGCCCAGCGGCCCTCGTACATGGGTGGCAGGTAGGTGGTCTTCAGTGCTTCGCTGGCGTGGGCGTCGATGGTCAGGCAGGCGCCGGCACTCAGCGCGGAATACAGGGCGAAGCTGGAGCCGGCGGCGTAGAGCATTTCCTCGAAGGCCACGGCGAGCATCTTGGGCATGCCCATGCCGCCGTACTGCGGGTTGCCGGAGAGGCCGACCCAGCCGCCCTGGATGTAGGTGGCGTAGGCCTCGCGGAAGCCCGCCGGGGTGCTGACGACGCCGTCGCGCCACTGCACGCCCTCCTCGTCGCCGCTGCGGTTGAGCGGGGCGATCAGGCCGCCGGTGACCTTGGCCGCCTCTTCGAGGATGGCGTCGGCGGTGTCGGCGTCCACCGTGGCGGCCAGGGCCGGCAGGCGCGCCCAGAGGGCCGGGGCGTCGAACACCTCGTGGAGGACGAAGCGCAGGTCGCGCAGGGGGGCGTTGTACTCGGGCATACGGGGCTCTCTCGTGACGGGTCCGCCGGTGGCGGAGGTGATTCGGAAGACGCGCTAGACGCCCTTGAGGCGCTTGAGCCGCCGCCACAGGGTGGTCTGGCTGATGCCCAGGTACTCGGCGGCGCTGCTCTTGTTGCCACCGAACAGCTGCATCGCCTTGACGATCTCTTCCTGCTCGATCTGGTGCAGGTGGCCGCCCTCCTCGCTCTCGCCGAGCGGCGCGAAGAGTTCCGGCATCACCCGCGGCAGCGCCTCCAGCAGCGCCTCGACACTGCCGTAGAGCTTGCGCGAGACGATCAGGCGTTCGATCAGGTTCTCCAGCTGGCGCACGTTGCCCGGCCAGTGGTAGCCGCGGAACAGCGGGGCCACGCCCTTGGTCAGCATCTCCGGGTCGACCTCGATGCCGTAGCGCTGGGACTCGCGGCGCATCAGGTAGCTGGCCAGCACGGGAATGTCCTCGGGGCGCTCGCGCAGCGGCGGGATGTGCACGGCGAAGGTGCTCAGGCGGTAGTACAGGTCCTCGCGGAAGCGCCCCGCGCGCACCTCTTCCATCAGGTCGACGTTGCACGCCGCGACGAACTTGATGTTCAGCGAGATGGAGCGCTTCGAGCCGACCGGGGTGACTTCGCGCTCCTGCAGCACGCGCAGCAGCTTGGCCTGCTGCGGCAGGGGCAGCGAGTTGATCTCGTCCATGAAGAAGGTGCCGTTGTTGGCGCTCTCCAGCAGGCCGCTGCGGCCGCCGCTCTTGGCGCTGGTGAAGGCGCCCTCGGCGTAGCCGAACAGCTCGGACTCGAACAGCTCGGCGGGAATCGCCGCGCAGTTGATGGCGACGAACGGGCCGTCGGCGTTGGCGCTGGCCTGGTGCACCTGGCGCGCCGCCAGCTCCTTGCCGGTGCCAGTCTCGCCGCGCAGCAGCACGGTGCCCGGGGTGGCGCCGTAGACCAGCAACTGGTTCTGCACCTCGGCCATGCGGCTGGACTGGAACACCAGCCGGCGCTCGTCGCCCTGGTCGAGCGCCACCGGGCTGGGCACGAAGTGGTAGAGGTAGCCGACCCGCTCGCCGTCGACCTCGAACGGCTGCTTGCTCAGGCTGCACAGGCGCTCGCCGACCAGCAGGCCCTCGGCGCTGAGGTTGTCGGACTCCAGCACCTTGGCGTCGAGCAGGCCGTCGAGCCGGCGGCGCCGGCCGATGGAGGGGATCAGCAGGCTGGCGCCGGCGTTCCAGGCGACGATGCCGCCGTCGCGGTTGGTCAGCACCTGGGGGTTGGCCGACTGTTCCAGGAGGAACTGGCCCAGGGCGCGCTGCTGGCGCTCGCGCTTGTGCTCGCCGGCGTGGCGGATGGCCTTGCGGATCAGGTTGCGGCACGACTCGCGGGAATACAGCAGCACCGACTCCAGACCCCAGTGCTCGGCCAGGTCGCAGGCGTAGCTGGAGCCGATCACCACGCCGAAACCCTGGTTGCGCAGGTTGTGGAAGATTTCCTTGGCGTGCTCGGCGGTGCTGTAGGTGCGGTGCGACAGCTCGATGCCCTCGAAAAGGCTGAGCAGCTCGACGTTGGTCTCCTGGCGCTCGTAGGTCAGCAGCAGGATCTTCGACGAGATGCGCCGCGCGGTCAGCACCGCCTGGATCAGGTCGGTCTGCTCCACCTTCAGCGCCAGCACCGGGATCGGCAGGGTGTCCTGCAGGTAGAAGGCGTTGGCGCCGGCGCTGATGCACACGTCCACCGCCTGCCGCTCGATCAGGTCGCGCGCCGCGCGCACCGCGTCGTTGAAGATGTTGTCGATGATGGTGATGCTGGCGTGCGCCTCGAACTCGGGAATGAGACTGTGCACCAGCTGGCTCAGCTTCGAGTTGCCGATCAGGCAGACCCTGACCCGGTTGAGTTCCGCATTGGCGAATTCCACGGCCTGACCTCTTTATTGTTCTTGTCAAGTTCGCGCTCAGAACCTGTTTACGATCTTCTGGATTAGAGCCAGACAAGGCAAAAGTGGCCGAAAAAGCGCAGTTTACGCGTGTAAATGAGCATTTTGAGGCCACTTTTAACGCCGTATGGCCGACAGCCAGGAGATCGTAAACAGGTTCTCAGGAGCGGAACACCCAGGGCTCCAGCCGCAGTCTCTCGGCCTCGTAGGCGCGAATGCGCTCGGCGTGGCGCAGCGTTTCCCCGATGTCGTCCAGCCCCTTGAGCAGCCTCTGGCGGCGTCCCTCCTCCAGTTCGAACACCCAGCGCCGGTCACCGGCTTCGAGTGTTCGACGCGCCACGTCGACCCTGGCCCGCAGTTCGCCGCGGGCCTCGCTCATGGCGAACAGCCGGTCGACGTCTTCCTGCGGCAGGATCAGCGGCAGCATTCCGTTGTTGAAGCAGTTGCTGCGGAAAATATCCCCGAAACTGGGGGCGATGACCACCCTCACGCCGAAGTCGCGCAGCGCCCACACCGCGTGCTCGCGGCTGGAGCCGCAGCCGAAGTTGGCCTGGGCCAGCACCAGGCTGCCGTGGCGGTAGGGCTCGCGGTTGAGGATGAAGGCCGGGTTCTCCCGCCGCGAGGCCGGCGGCGTGTCTATCTCGCCGGGGTCCAGGTAGCGTTCGTCGTCGAACAGGAAGCCGCCGAAACCGTGGGACTCCAGGCTCTTGAGGTACTGCTTGGGCAACAGCATGTCGGTGTCGATGTTGGCCCGGTTGAGGGGAATGACGATCCCCTCGTGCTCGATCAAGGGTTGCATGCTCACAGGCTCCTGAAGTCGACCAGTTCACCGGCCACCGCGGCGGCGGCGGCCATCGCCGGGGACATCAGGTGGGTGCGCCCGCCCTTGCCCTGGCGGCCTTCGAAATTGCGGTTGGAGGTGGCCGCGCAGCGCTCGCCCGGGCTCAGCCGGTCGGCGTTCATGCCCAGGCACATGGAGCAGCCCGGCGCTCGCCACTCGAAGCCGGCGGCCTTGAAGATGCGGTCCAGGCCCTCGCGCTCGGCCTGCAGCCGCACCAGCCCGGAGCCCGGCACCACCAGCGCCTGGCGGATGCGGTCGTGCACCTGGCGGCCGCGCAGCACTTCGGCGGCGGCGCGCAGGTCCTCGATCCGCGCGTTGGTGCAGGAGCCGATGAAGATGCGGTCCAGCGCCAGGCCGGCCAGCGCCTGCCCGGGCTCCAGGCCCATGTAGGCGCGGGCGCGCTCCCAGTCCAGGCGCTGCAGGGCGTCGCGGGCCTGGTCCGGGGTCGGCACCCGGCCCTCGATGGGCAGCACCATTTCCGGCGAGGTGCCCCAGGTGACCTGCGGGCCGACCTCGCCGGCGTCCAGTTCCAGGGTCCGCTCGAAGCGGGCGTCGGCGTCGGAATGCAGGCTGGCGCGCCAGTACTGCACCGCCGCCTGCCAGGCCTCGCCGGTCGGCGCCATCGGCCGGCCGAGCACGTAGGCCTCGGTGGTCTGGTCGTAGGCCACCAGGCCGACCCGGGCGCCGGCCTCGATGCTCATGTTGCACAGGGTCATGCGCCCTTCCATGCTCAGCGCCTCGACCGCCGGGCCGCAGAATTCCAGGGCGTGGCCGCTGCCGCCGGCGGTGCCGATGCGGCCGATCACGAACAGGGCCAGGTCCTTGGCGGTGATGCCCGGCGCCAGCCGCCCGTCGACGCGGATGCGGAAGTTCTTCAGCTTGTGGCTGCGCAGGGTCTGGGTCGCCAGCACGTGCTCGACCTCGCTGCTACCGATGCCGTGGGCCAGCGCGGCGAAGGCGCCGTGGGTGGCGGTGTGCGAGTCGCCGCAGACCAGGGTCAGCCCCGGCAGGGTCAGGCCCTGCTCCGGGCCGACCACGTGGACGATGCCCTGGCGCATGTCGTCCAGGGCGAACAGCGGTATCTCGAATTCGCGGCTGTTCTTCTCCAGGGTGGCGATCTGCTGGCGGGCGATGGGGTCGGCGACCCCGCCGATGCCCTGCTCGCGGCCCAGGGTCGGCACGTTGTGGTCCGGCGTCGCCAGGCTGGTGTCGCGCCGCCAGGGCTGGCGGCCGGCCAAGCGCAGGTTGGAGAAGGCCTGCGGCGAGGTCACCTCGTGCAGCAGGTGGCGGTCGATGTACAGCAGGGTGGAGCCGTCGGGCATCTCCTCGACCCGGTGCCGGTCCCAGAGTTTGTCGTAGAGCGTCTGTGCTCCCATGATCACCTCGGCGATTGGTTGTCGGCTGTCGTGGCGCGCGCCTCAGCGGCGGGCGGGCGTCCACGGCACCCAGCGATAGAGTTCCCCGTCGGCGCCGCCGGCCACCCGGTAGCCGCAGTAGCTGTCCAGGCGCCCGCCGGCGCGCGGCTGGATGATGCAGAACGGCCGTCGGCAGCTGTCCTCGGCGATGCCCTGCTCCGCCAGCGCCAACCGCGCCCGCTCCAGCGCGGCCAGCGGCGCCTCGCGGGCCTGGCCGTCGAGGCGCGCCACGTTGGCGCGGAAGTGGCCGACCCAGGCCTCGACGTAGGCGTCGCAGGCCGCGGGCTGCGACGGCGCCGCGCCCGGCCCCGAGCCACCGCCGGGCACGCCGGTGCAACCCGCCAGGCCCAGCAGCAGCGCACTAGCCCAGCAGCGCAAGACACTCCTCCAGCGGGCGCACGTCGGCGTACTTGAGGTCCAGGTCGCGCAGGCTGGCGCGGTGCGCCTCGGCGTCGCGGTCACCGCAGGCCTGCTCCGGCAGCAGCACGCGGAAGTCGTGCTGCAGGGCGTCCACGGCCGAGGCCCGCACGCAGCCGCTGGTGGTCAGGCCGGTGACCATCACCCCGTCGGCGCCGGCCTGGCGGATGCGCTCGGCCAGGTCGGTGGCGAAGAAGGCGCTGGCCCAGTGCTTGACCAGTACCGGCTCGTCGGCCAGCGGCGCCAGGCGCGGGTCGATCTGCACCAGCGGCGAGCCCGCCGCCAGCAGGTCGAGCACCGGCAGCTTGGCGCGGAACACCCGCGCCTGGGCCGGATCGTCGTAGGCCACGGTGGTGAAGAACACCGGCCAGCCACGCCGGCGGAACGCTTCCAGCAGGCGGCGGTTGGCCTCCACCACGCCGTCGCAGGGGCTCGCCAGCGGGCTGGCGGTGGGGTCGGTGAAGCCGACCGAGAGGTCCACCAGCAGCAGCGCATAGCGCCGCGCCGGGGTCAGGCTGCGTGAGTCCAGGGCCATGGCGCACCTCAGGTCCAGGAAGGGGTGGCCGGCGCCGGCAGGCCGGTTTCCGCCAGGCAGCGCGCCTTCAGCTCGTCCAGCGTGCCGCCGCGGTCGAACAGCTGCAGCTCCCCGCGCTCGTCGGCCAGGCTGGCGCGCAGTTCGATCGTGGCCCGTTCATCCACCGCGCCCGCGGCGATCACCACGCCGTAGCGCAGCGCGCCCGCCACCGTCACCAGACCCTTGCGCAGGTCGCGCAGCACCAGCGCCGGGTCGCGCGCCAGCGGGTCGCCCCAGCCGCCGCCGCCCCAGGTGTCGAACAGCACCAGGTCGCCGGCCTTGACCCGCACGTTGTCGCACTTGGCCGGCAGCATCTGCCGGCTCCCGTCGGCGCGCACCAGTTCCTTGCGGCTGCGCGCGCCCGGAGCGCCGCCGTTGACGCCCCAGGGGTAGGTCAGCCAGCGGTCGTCGTGGATCGATATCTCGCCGTCGGCCAGCAGCCGGTAGGCCACCCGCAGGCCGTTGCCGCCCCGGTGCAGGCCGGCGCCGCCGGAGTCCGCCAGGGTCTCGTAGGTCTCGATGCGCAGCGGGAAGTAGGCCTCGACGAATTCGTTGGGCACGTTGGTGAAGCCCGGCCACAGGGAGTGGCCGTCCGGGCCGTCGCCCACCGGGCGACCGGGGATGCCACCGAAGCCGATCTGGAACAGCTGGAACCACTCGCCCTTGTCGTCGTAGCCCGAATACATGAAGTGCGGCGAGTCGGAGAAGCCGGCGGCGTTCATCGCCTGCGGCGTGCCCTGGCCGAGCAGCCCGCCCATCATGTCGAAGATGCGCCCGAGCAGGTGGGTACGGCACGACAGCGCGGCGGGGAAGTTCGGCTTGAGGATCGAGCCCTGCGGGATGCGCACCTCGACCAGGTCGTAGAAGCCGTCGTTGAGCAGGATGGCCGGGTCGAACAGGCTGATGGTCAGGGCGCCGAAGAATATCTTGAACATCTCCTCGTTGACGTAGAAGTTGACCGAGGACGGCGCCTGCGGGTCGGTGCCCTCGAAGTCGAAGATGGCCTTTTCGCCCTCGCGCCACAGGGCGCAGCGCAGGGTGTAGGGGCCGAGCCCGGCGCCGTCGTCGCAGATGTAGTCCTCGAACACCTGGCGCTGCTCCGGCACCACCCGGGCGATGACTTCCTTCATGGCCCGGTGGGTGCGTTCGAGCATTTCCTGCTGGGCGCTGTAGAAGGCGTCGTCGCCGAAGCGCTCGGCCAGCTCCACGCAGCGGCGCCCGGCGGTGCGGCAGGCGGCGACGATGGCGTTGAGGTCGGAGCGGTTCCAGCGCGGCATGCGCACGTTGTGCAGGATCACGTCGAGCATGTCGGCGTTCATCTCGCCACGGCGGTACAGCTTGACCGGCGGGATGCGGATGCCCTCCTCCCAGATCGAGGTGGCGTTGGTCGGCAGGCTGCCCGGCACCTTGCCGCCGACGTCGGACATGTGGCCGAACATGGCCGCGTAGTTGATCACCCGGCCGTCCTTGAAGATCGGCATCAGCACCAGCCAGTCCGGCAGGTGGCTGACCGCGCCGTTGCACAGGTAGGGGTCGTTGGTGAGGAAGATGTCGCCCTCCTCGATCTCGCCCTGGTAGCTGTCGAGGAAGCCGGTGATGAAGGAGCCGAACTGGCCGACGATCATCTTGCCCTCGCTGGTGGCGATCATCGGGAAGGCGTCGCCCTGCTCGCGGATGCCGGGGCTCATGGCGGTGCGGAACAGCACCGCGTCCATCTCGTTACGGGCATTGCCCAGCGCGTTCTCGACGATGTCGATGGTGATGCTGTCGACCTCGACGCGCTGGAACGGCGTGTCGTTGTTCTGTTTGATGCGCGCAACCATTTCGCTTACTCCTGATGGCCCTGCGGACGGATCAATAGGTTGCCGACGGGGTCGACGGCGGCTTCATGGCCCGGGAAAACCACGGTGGTGGAGTCCATCTCCATGACGATGGCCGGCCCCGGCACCAGGTGCCCCGGCGCCAGCCGAGCACGCTCGTAGAGGGTCGCCGCGTGGTCCTGGCCGCTGTAGTGGATGCTCGTCGTGCCGACCGCCGCGTCCTCCAGGCGGCCGCTGCCGGCGTCGAAGGCGCGTTCGCCGATCTCCGGGCGCGGCGCGCGGGCGATGGCGCGCAGGTTGACCAGCTCGTGGTCCTCGCTGAGGGCGAAGGTGAACAGCTGCTCGTGCTCCGCGTCGAAGGCCCGGGTGATCACCTCCAGGCCCTGCTCGCGCAGCGCCTCGGGCTCGAAGTCGAGGGTCAGCAGCAGGGCCTGGCCCTGGTAGCGCACGTCGGCCTGCCAGGTCAGCTGCTGCGCCTCGGCGGGGATGTCCTGCGCCGCCAGCGAGGCGCGCACGCTGTCGCCGAGCTGCTGGAGGATGCGCATGACTTCCTCGGCGTCGAGGTCGGCGACGCGCCGCACCAGCGAGCGCGAGGCCTCGTCCTTTACCCGCGTGGTGGCGTCGCCGTAGGCGCACAGCACGCCCGGCCCCGGCGGCACGATCACCGGCCAGGCGTTCATCAGGATGCCCAGGGCGTTGGCGTGCAGCGGGCCGGCGCCGCCGAAGCCGCACAGGGCGAAGTCGCGCGGGTCGTAGCCCTGCTCGACGCTGATCAGGCGCAGGGCGCCGAACATGTGTTCGTTGGCGATGCGCACGATGCCCTCGGCGGCCTCGTGCAGCGACACGCCCATGGCGTCGGCGACCTTCTGCACGGCCTCGGTGGCCAGGTCCTTGCGCACCTGGAAGTCGCCGCCGAGCTTCTGCTCGGCCGGCAGGTAGCCGAGCACCACGTTGGCGTCGGTGACGGTGGCCTGGTCGCCGCCACGGTCGTAGGCCGCCGGCCCCGGCACCGCGCCGGCGCTCTCCGGGCCCACGCGCAGGGCGCGGGTCAGTTCCGGCACGCTGGCGATGGAGCCGCCGCCGGCGCCGACGGTGCGCACGTCCACCGAGGGCGCGCGCACGGCCACATCGCCGACCCGGGTCTCGCGGCGGATGCGCGCCTGGTTGTCGTCGATCAGCGCCACGTCGGTGGAGGTGCCGCCGACGTCGAAGGTCAGCACCTTGCTGAAGCCGCCGCGCGAGCAGAACCAGATCGCCCCGGCGACGCCGCCGGCCGGGCCGGACAGCAGCAGGTTGACCGGCGTGCTGGCGGCCGACTGGCTGGTGGCCAGGCCGCCGTCGGAACGCAGGATGGACAGCTTCACCTCCGGGCTCAGGCGCCGCGACAGTTCTCCCTGCAGGTGTTCCAGGTAGTTGGCCACCTCGGGCCGCACGTAGCTGTTGACCACCGTGGTCTCGGTGCGCTCGTACTCCTGCATCTCCGGCACCACCTCGGAAGACAGCGACACGGGAATGCCCGGCAGCACCTGATGCGCCAGTTCCAGCACCTCGCACTCGTGCAGGTCGCTGGCGTAGGCGTTGACCAGGCTGATGGTCAGCGCCTCGATGCCGGCCTCCTTCAGGTACTGCAACTGGCCGACCATGGCCTCGCGGTCGAGCGGGCGCACCACCCGGCCCTGGGCGTCGATGCGCTCGTCGGCCTCCACCGTCCACTCCAGCGGCGCCAGCAGCTCGCCCTTGTTGAAGGTCACCCAGCCGCCGAGCCCGCCCGGCACGAAGGAACGGGCGATGTGCAGCACCTGCTTGTAGCCCTTGGTCGTGACCAGCCCGACCCTGGCGCCGCGGCGAGTCAGGATGGCGTTGGTGGCCACCGTGGTGCCGTGCATCACCGAGCGGATCTCGCCCGGCGCGATGCCGGAGATGCGGCACAGCCTGTCGATGCCGTTGAGCACTCCGATCGAGGGATTGTGCGGGGTCGAGGGGACCTTCGCGGTGAAACTCTCGCCGGTTGCATCATTGATCAGGAGCAGGTCGGTGAAGGTACCGCCCACGTCCGCGCCCAAACGAAAACTCATGTTGCCTCCAGCACTCTTCTTGTTGTGCATCCAGCGCCGGACACGCCCGGCCTGGTTCGCTACCCGCCACCGCGGGGTGCGCCGTGCGCACCCCGCGGCCGGGCTCCCGGTCAGCGCGCGGCCTTCTCCAGCTCGCGCAGGTTGATGTCCTCCCCGGTCACGCCCGGGGTGTTCAGGCGCGGCCCGCCGAGCACGAACGCGGTGCCGTGGCGGCGCTGGTAGTCGATGGTGAAGCCGGCGGCGGAAACGATGCCGACGTCGCCGTCCTCGGTGGCGATGGTCTTCAGGTGGTAGTTCATCCACTTCCAGAACTGGCCCTTCCGATCATAGGCCTCGGCCTGGTAGAAGCGGGGGAACTGGGTGTCCATGTACATCACCTTCTTGCTGTAGGGATGCTCCGGCGGCGTGGTCGCCTCGACCACCCAGACCTCGCGCGGCTCCCACTGGTCCTTCGGGTTCCAGTGCGGCCAGTTGTCTAGGTCGATCACCGGGAACTCGGCGTTGCCGGAGGCCTTCTGGTTCCAGGTCTCGCCGGTGGAGTTGGCCACCGCCAGGATCCAGCGCTTGCCGAGCAGCTTGTACTCCGGGTACCAGGTCGGGTGGGCGTTGAAGATCTCGATGTCGTCGCTGAGCTGGTCGGTGCCGCCGATCGGGTCCATCCAGGTGCCGCCGGACAGGCGGCGGGTGCGCCGCACCGACTTCACGTAGGCCCAGGAATCCTCCAGCTTGGGCGAGTCGTAGCGCACGGTGAACAGGCCCAGGCCGCGGATGTCGTTGGGGTAGGTCGCGTACAGCAGGGTCTTGGTGAGGATGCTGCCATCGCCCTCGACCACCTGCTCGGTGCCGAGGCGGCCCTTCAGGTAGTAGCGCTTGAAGGCCCATTGCTGGCGCCGCTCCAGGCCGACCTTGTCGTTGAGGAACAGGTAGCCGAAGTTGGGGTAGTCCTGCAGGTTCTTGGTCGGCTGCGCGTAGTGGTGGTTCCAGATCAGCTTGGCCGCCGCGTCCGGGTCGTCCTCGCTGACGTTGGGGAAGGGAATCCCGGCGACCCAGCCTTCCACCAGGCGGGTGTCGCGGTTGTACACCGCCTTGCCGGCGTTGGCCTCGGTGGCGGCCAGGTAGTCGCGGCCCAGCTTGACCGGCTCGGAGGCCTTGAGGGTGAGGCTCAGGCCCTCCTTCTCGATCAGCAGGCGCATGCGCTCGGTCAGCAGGCTGTCGATGGACTTGCCCTCGAAGCTGTCGCCCAGGCGCTGGGCGAGGTTGCCCTTGTCGATCACGTCGCCCGGCTTGAGGTCGGCGGCCTGGGCCGCGAGGCTGCCCGCGAGGCCGAGCGCCAGGACGGCGGCGATCCGGTTCAGAGTCGTTTTCATTGTTGTTGTCTCCTCCATCAGAACTGGTAGGTCACGCGCAGCGACAGCTGGTCGTTGCCCGTGAAGTAGCCGAACAGGTTGGTGTTGTTGAACCCTTGCAGCGCCCGCTTCTGATGCTTGTCATCGAAGAAGATGTCGGCCTCGGCGCGGACCCGCCAGTGGTTGCCGTAGGCGAACTCGACGCTGGGGATGACGAAGCTGCCGCCGTAGCTGAGGTCGGTGCCCAGGGCCAGGCTGGGGTTGATGCGGTCGTTGTCGTAGTTGGTCGCGAGGATCGCCGTGGCGATGGTCGAGTGCTCCTTGGTGCGGCCGCTGAAGCCGGCGGAGTTGACCACCTCGTCGTCGCGGTCGAAGTTGGTGATCCAGGTGTTGAACAGCTGCGCCGAGAAGAACGACGGCCGGCTGGTGCCCAGGTAGTTCTGCAGATTGAGCTGCTTGTCCAGGCGCAGCATGGTCTTGACCACGTCCTTCTCGATGATCCCGCAGAAGCCCGGGAAGAACGCGCAGCCGCCCGCCTCGCCGGCCTGCACGCCGACGTTGTAGGGCGCGTTGGGGATGTACGACAGCTCGGTGGAGAACACCGCGTCGATGGATTCCACGTAGCGGTTGGCGGTCACCCCGAACACGTCGACGAAGGGGAAGATCAGCTCGCCCACGGTGGAGTCCGGGTCGGAGCGGTAGTCGCCCTTGTAGGCGCCGACGAAGGAGCGGCCGCTGGCGGCGTCGCCGACGCCCAGCGGGTTGTTCGGATTGGAATTGATCACCGGGTTGGTGGACGGGCCGTGGAACCAGCCCAGCGAGTACTCCCACTCGCCGGCCATGCCCTTCCAGCGCAGGCCGTAGGACAGGTCGTCCATGTCGGCCTCCTTGTGATCGAAGTTGTAGGGCACGTCCGCGCCGAAGGTGGCCGACTCGAAGGTGATGCCCTTGTTCGGGTTGTTGGCCCAGCGCCCGCCTTCCAGGTCGAAGCTGTTGCCACGGTCGCGGGCGCGGTTTAGCTTGCCGGGGATGAGCAGCATCTGCAGGCTGCCGTCGACGCTGTCGAAGCGCTGCACCAGGTTGACCATCCACAGCGGCTTGCGCACGTCCTCGTTCTCCGGTTCGAGGAACGAGCGGATGCGGTTGTCGTAGCCGTGGATCACGTCGAGGGACTGGAAGAAGTCGGTCTCGCCCCACACCACCTGCTGCTTGCCGAGCTTGAGGGTGGTGGTCGGGGTGACGTCGGTCTGCCACCAGAACTCGCGGATTTCCTCGGAGTTGTAGACGTCGTCCATCAGGTCGACACGCGACTTGCGGCGGTTGCTGAACAGGTCGGACGCGGCGTTGTTGTCCATCGCCTGCTGCAGGTCCTTGAGGTAGTTGGTCTCCACCTCGCGGGCCACCCGCCCGGAGATGTTGAACTGCGAGCCGCCGAAGTCCTTGAACAGGTTGACCTTGAGGATGGTGCGGGCCATCGACAGGTCGTACTTGTAGTCGCCGCGCCGGCCCGCGCCCACCAGCCCGTCCGGATCGCGGGTGTCCATCAGGTAGGGATTCTCCAGGTTCCAGGACAGGTGCTGGCGGGCGTAGCCGCTGACCTCCCAGTCCTCGAACAGGCCGCCCTCTGCCCTCGCCAGATCATGCGCTCCGACGCTCGCCGCCAGAACGGCGCAAGCCAGAGGAGTCCGCATGGCGCTCGATTTCATCTTGTTATATGCGCTCATTTTCAGTTCCCGATTGCTTCAGGTTGGTGGGGGTGCCCGCTTTCGCGGGCCTCTTTCGGATGGCCGTGTCCAAAGATGAATTTCGGCTTGAACACCAGCGCAAGCGAAGGCATGACGAAGAGCGAGGTCAGCGCCGAGACGGCCAGCCACAGGCCGATCAGCATTCCCATCTCCGCCTGGAAGCGCAGGGAGGAGAAGGACCAGAACAACACTCCGGCGGAAAGGGTGAAGGCGGTCAGCAGCACGCCGCGGCCGGCCGACCCGAGGGACTGCAGCACGGCGTCGAGCGGGTCGGCGTCGGGGTGCTTCTCCAGGTATTCCTTCATCGAGTCGACGATGTAGAAGGCGTAATCCACCCCCAGGCCGATGCCCAGGGCCACCACCGGCAGGGTGCTGATGCTCATGCCGATGCCCTGCCAGGCCATGAAGGCGAAGGTGACGACGTTGGAGATCAGCACCGGGATGATGAAGAAGATGCCGCTGACCGAAGAGCGGTAGACGCACAGGCAGCAGATCACCACCACCAGGAAGGCCAGCGCGGTGGCCTCGATCTGGTCGGCCAGGAGAATCTCGTTGACCGCCGCGATGATCCCCAGCACGCCGCCGAACAGCTTCACCTCGACGCCCTCGATGGGGTTGTCGGCGATGAACTGGTTGGCGTAGTGGGTCGCCTTGCGCAGGGTGTCGCCCTTGTGGTCGCGGAAGAACAGCGTCACGGCGGCGTTGTGGAACTGCACGTCGGCGAACTGGGTGAGGTCGTCCGGGTCGGCGCCCTGCATGTAGAAGCTGATCAGCTCGCCGTTCTCCATGCGCGTGGCGCCCAGCTCGCCGTAGCGCGGGTTGCCCTCGTACAGGTTGCGGCGGATGTCGATGACGATGTCGGCCAGCGACACCGTGCCGCCGATCTCCGGCTGGCGCTCCATGTAGCGCGAGAAGCGCAGCATCCAGTCGAGCACCTCGGGGCGCTTCATGGCGTCCAGCTCCTCGCCTTCGAGCACCACGAACATCTGCTCGGAGCCCGGGTAGAGCTGGTTGATCAGCGCGCTGTCGCGGTTGAACGGCGAGTCCGCCCAGAGGATCGGCGAGCCGTCGCTGGCGTCGCCGACGTTGATCCGGGTCGCCTCGAACATGAAGCCGGCCAGCGCCACCAGGGTCACCGGCGCCACCCAGTAGCGGGCGCGGCTGCGCACCATCCACTTGGCGCCGGAAAGGATCGCGCGCATGAAGCCGTCGAGGTTGAGCGGGTGCACGTGGCCCTGGGGCCGGCGGATGTAGGACAGCAGCGCCGGGGTGACGAACACCGCCGACACCGCGATGCTCATGACCCACAGCGCGCCGACGATGGCCACCTTGTGCAGCAGCGGGATCGGCGTGAGCATCACGCAGAGGATCGCGCCGGCGTCCGCGTAGAGGCCCAGCATGCTCGGCCGGAACAGCTCGCGCATGGTCTGCTCGGCGGCCTTGCGCGCGTCCAGCACCTCGCCCTGCACCAGGTCGTCGAAGCGGGTGATCATCTGCACCGAGTGGGAGAAGGCCCGCGCGGTGATGATGAAGGCCACCACGATCACCAGCGGGTCGAAGTTGTAGCCCAGCAGGGTGCCGATGCCCAGCGCCCAGATCGCCGACACCACGCCCGCGATCAGCGGCAGCAGGGTGCCGCGCCAGGTGCGGCTGAACACGAACAGCAGCACCAGCATGGCCGCCAGCGAGAGGATCGCCAGGCCCACGGTCTCGTCCAGGTAGTGGGCGACCCAGCCGTACAGGATCGGCTCGCCGACCATGTGCAGGCTGACCTGGTCGGCCACCGGCGAGGCGTCGAGGATGGCCTGGATCTGCGGGAAGATCTTGGCGTAGTCCACCAGATGGTCGTAGAAGTCCACCTGGATCAGCGCCGAGGACAGCTCGCGGTCGACGAACAGGCCGTACACCAGCGGGTTGTTCAGCACCGCCTGGCGCAGCTCGCGCATCTGCTGCGCGTCCTTGGGCAGGTCGGGCCACATCAGCGGGCGGGTCTCGATGCCCTCGCTGGAGGCGTTCACCCGCTTGAGCTTCTTCGACGCCAGCGAGGTGATCTGCATCGGGTTGACGCCCTCGACCTGCTGCAGGTCGTAGGTGATGCGGCGCACCTCGCCGAGGATTTCCTGGCGGAAGATGTCGCCCTCCTTCGCCTTGACCAGGATGGTCACCCGGTTGCTGGCGGCGAAGCTGTCCTGGTACTTCTGGTGCACCTTCACGTAGGGATGGTCGTGGGGAACCATGTCGCTGAAGCGGGTGCGGATGTCGAGGCCGGCCAGGGTGGCGGCGAAGCCCAGGGTGAGCAGGCCGACCACCACCAGCACCAGCACGCGGTGGCGGATCGCCCAGGCGCTGAGGCGCGCGGTTCGGGTCATCAGGTGATTCAGGGTCATTGTTCTTGTTCTCCGGGCCAGATGTGCAGCGCGTCGTCGCGCAGCAGGCCGAGCTGCTGGCCGATCAGGACCACGCCCTCGGCGGTCGCCAGCAGGCGGTTGTGGTAGCTCAGGTCCAGGCCCTCGGGGCTCCAGGCCTGCCAGCTGCCGGCCGGCGAGCGGCTGCGGAACAGCGCGCCGCGGGCGCCGGTGGTCACCCACAGGCCGTCGCGCTCGACCACGTCGAACAGGTGCTCGCTGGTGAAGCGCTCGATTGGCTGCCAGCTGTCGCCGCCGTCGCGGCTGACGAAGGCCTGGCCGCGGTTGCCCACCGCGACGCCGGTGCGCCCGGCGAAATGCACCGCGCGCAGGCTCTCGTCGCCCAGCTCCAGGCTGTCCCAGGTGCGACCGTGGTCGCGGCTGCGCAGCAGGCGGCCGAACTCGGCGGCGATCCACAGATCGCCGTCCGCGCCGGCGCCGATGCCGTTGAAGTTGATGTCCTCGCCCACGCCCAACGCCTGCCAGTCGGCGGCGTCGGCGCTGCCGCGGAACAGCGCGCCCATCTCGCCCACGGCCCAGAAGTGACCGTCGAGGAAACGCACGCTCTGCAGCTTGCCGGCCAGCTCGGAGACCGGCAGCTGGCGGTGCTGCCATTCGCCCTCCAGGCTGCGCGTCCAGAGCTGGCCGCGGTTGCCCACCACCACCTTCTGCCCGGCCGGCGATACCGCCACCGATTGCAGGTTGTCGCGCTGCGGCAGCTCCTCGCGCTGCCAGCTGCGGCCGCCGTCGCCGCTGCTCAGCAGGGCGCCGTTCTGGCCGACGATCCACAGGTGGTCGGCGTAGGCCGCGCCGTCGAAGAAGGCGTCGCGGTGCTCGATCAGCGGCTGGTCGAGCGGCACCGGGTTCACGCTCGGTTTGATGAACACCGCCGCGTAGGCCAGGCTGCCGATCACCATCCAGGGCGCCAGACGCGCCAGCCAGGCTCCGAAGAACTCAAGCATGGGCCACCTCCTCGCGCTTGTTCCATTGCCGCTCCAGCCAGCGGAAGGCGTGACCGCCCAGGCTGCCGCCGGTCAGCGCCTGCACCGCGCGCACCGCCGGCACCAGTGCCAGCGGGTCGATGCCGGTGCGGTAGCCCATGGCGTCGAGCATCAGCACCAAGTCCTCGGTGGCCAGGTTGCCGGTGGCGCCGGGGGAGAACGGGCAGCCGCCGAGGCCGCCGATGGAGCTGTCGAACTCGCGCACGCCGCACTGCAGCGCCGCCAGCACGTTGGCCAGGGCCATGCCGCGGGTATCGTGGAAGTGGCAGGACAGCGCGCCGGCCGCGCAGAGGTCGTCCAGCGGTTCGAGCACCCGCTGCACCGCCGCCGGGTTGGCCGCGCCGATGGTGTCGGCGACGATCACCTTGCCGGCGCCGGCGTCGAGCATGCGCCGCGTCAGCTCCTGCACCACGGCCGGCGGGGTGAGGCCCTCGAACGGGCACTCGAAGGCCACCGCCACGTAGGCGCGCGCCTCCAGGCCGTCGGCGCGGGCGCGGGCCATCAGCCCGGCGCACACCTCGACGGTCTGCGCCAGGCTCATGTTGATGTTGCGCTGGTTCATGGTTTCGGTCGCCGACAGCACCACCGCGATCGAACCGACGCCAGCCTCGCGGGCCAGTTCGTAGCCGCGCAGGTTGGGCACCAGCGCCGAGTAGTCGACCTGCTCGCGCAGCGGCAGGCGGGCGAACAGCTCGCCGGTGCCGGCCATCTGCGGCACCGCCTTGGGCGAGACGAAACTGCCGGCTTCGATGGCCGGGATGCCGCAGGCGACCAGCACCTCGATCATCCTCAGGCGTTCGTCGATGGCGAGGGTCTTGCCCTGGCTCTGCAGCCCATCGCGCGGGCCGACTTCGTTGACCTTGACGTAGTCGTTCATGCTCAGCCCACCACCTTCAGCCGCTTCAACTCGGCGATGCGCTCGCTGTCGTAGCCGAGCAGCCAAGCCAGCACCTCGTCGGTGTGCTCGCCGAGCAGCGGCGGCGGGCTGTAGCTGTCGCTGTCGTCGACGCTGAGCTTGATCGGGTTGCCCGGCGCCTCGACGCTGCCGCCCAGCGGGTGGGGGATATCCACCACCATCTTGCGGTGGCGCACCTGCGGGTCGGCCAGCGCCTCGCTGAAGCGGTTGACCGGGCCGCAGGGCACGCGCACGGCGGTCAGCCGCTCGACCCAGTGGTCGGTGGTGTTGCTGCGCAGCACATCGCCGAGGATGCCGTCGATCAGCGCCTTGTCGGCCAGCCGGCCGGGCTGGGTCTTGTACTTGGGATCGCGCAGCGCCTCGACGTCGAGCAGCCCCACCAGGTTGTCCCAGAAGCTGTCGAAGATCACCGCGATGACCACGAAGCCGTCGGCGGTGGGGTAGGTGTTGTAGGGCACGTGGACGAAGTGGCCGTTGCCCAGCGGCGCCGGGTTCTCGCCGCTGAGGAAGTGCATGGTGGCCATGTAATTGAGCATGCTGATCTGGCAGTCGAGCATGCTGATGTCGACGTGCTGGCCGTGGCCCTTGCTGTTGCGCGCCTGCAGCGCGGCGAGCACGCCCATCACGGCGAACATGCCGCCGCCCAGGTCGCCGATCGGGATGCCGGCGCGGATCGGCGTCTCGGCATCGAGGCCAGTGATCGACATGCCACCGCCGATGGCCTGCACCACCTGGTCGAAGGCCGGGCGCAGGTAGCTGGGGCCATCCTGGCCGAAGCCGGAGACCGAGCAGGTGATGATCCGCGGGTTGACCTGGCGCAGGTGCTCGAAGTCGATCTTCAGCTTCTGCGGCACGCCGGCGCTGAAGTTGTCCAGCACCACGTCGGCCTTGCGTACCAGGTCATAGAAGACCTGCAGGCCGTGCTCGCTCTTGAGATCGATGCAGACGCTCTGCTTGTTACGGTTGAGGGTGAGGAAGTAGGCGCCCATACCCTTGTAGGAATGGCGCGGGTCCTGGGCCAGCAGGGCGCGGGTACCTTCCCCGGCCAGCGGCTCGACCTTGATCGTCTGCGCGCCGAGATCGGCCAGGATCATGCCGGCGTAGGGGCCGGACAGCATGTGCGTCAGATCGAGGATGGAAATCCCCTCTAGCGGTTTGCTCATGGTCTTTCTCTTGTATTTATTGGTTAGCCACACCTCCTCGATAGCAACGACCTTGCCAAGGTCTGTATATTTAAATAAGTCATTGTTTATAAATGATTTTTTATTGATGAAAAATCAGAAATGGAAAGCCTGGGGATGGCTTTCATTGCAGAGTGAAATGGGGATTTCACTTTGCATCCGGGGTGATGGCGGGATTGTCGAGCGGGGGTTGATGGTTTTGGTGCCGGGCTGATTGCCGAGCGGCTTGAAGGTTTTTGGTTTCGCCCTCCTGGGCGAGTCACTTTGATTCGCTTCGCTCACCCTTCGGGCCAGCCTGCGGCTGTTACTCCGCTTCGCTTCGTTGCTTTGTTTGCGGACCGCCGCACGGCGCAAAGAAAAGCAAGCAATAGAAAGCACACCCCGGCATCCAGCCCAGCCTGCGGCGGAGTTCGCCCCTCCGGTGCCACTCCGGGGCAAGGCATACATGAGCCACCCCTGGCCCTTCAAGCGGGAACGCCTGGTTCTCTCGCCGCATCCCTGCGGCTCGCCGCCCCCTGCGCGACACCTCCACTCGGCCTCCTGACGGGAACTCGGGCTCCGAACCGCCTGGAAGTGTTGGCAGATGAATTAAAGCAACGCTTTCATGTAGCCCGGATGAAATCCGGGATGGATCGACACCTTTCCCCGGATTGCATCCGGGCTACCTGTAGGAGCGAGCTCTGCTCGCGAAACTCTTTGCGGGCCTCCTTCGCGAGCAAGCTCGCTCCCACAAAAACCAAGCGGCCCGCGTAGGGTGCGCCGTGCGCACCGATGACTCCGAGGGCGGTGCGCACAGCGCACCCTACAACCACCGAACCAGTTGCTTTATGCGATCTGTCAGGCAGCACCAAACGCCCCTTCAGGAGAGTGAGTGGAATCGTTGCGCAGAGTGACGAGCCGCAGGGATACGACGAAAGGGCTGGGCGCCACCGCGATAAAGGGCCATGGATAGCCCTTGTACACCGACCCTCGAAGCGGCGTGGAGGGAATGCCCCCATTTCTGCCATTCCATTGTGTCGCAAACCCGCTCAATCGGAAGCCTCACAGCCTTGCCCCCTCCCAGTACGTAGCTATCCAGCGTATTGATTTCGACAAGTCATCGACAGTCTCGCTAGACATGCTCCCCTCTGCCCTCGTAGCTTTCTGTCCTGACGGTACCGCTTGGTGCCACGGTCTTGTCGAGTGTCCCTTTTCACCCACCTTCAAGCCGCGCTTGCTTCGCTGATTGTCAGGGGAATCAAAAGCTTGGCTTAGGACAAGGAACGTTATCCGACATTTTCTCGGATGTTATGCGACAGCAATGTCGCCTAATAACAGCTAGGCATTCTCAATGAGCAACCGCCACAGTGAAATTGAGTTAGCAGAAAGAGCTTTTGAAGAAGGAAACTTCGATCTTCTGAAAAAAATATTACCGCCTCTTGTAGAGAAAAACATTCCAGCAGCAATTCGAATTAGCTCTAGCTTTTTCGAGACTGGTATATCCGAGGCAGAGTGCGACCGTAGATATGTTGAAGGCATGTTCAAAGCTGCGGCGCTTGGAGATCTCAAAGCCAGGTATCAAGTGGGCGTATTTTACGACTTAGGTGAACATGGAATTTCTCAAGATAAAAAGCGTGCATCCCTCATATTTAAAGAGCTCGCCGAGAAAGGAAGTTTTCACTGCATGTGGATACATGCATGCGAATTAATATGGGGAAGCGAGGCTTTTCAAAAATCTACGGAAGCCGGCTTAAAACTCTTGCATGATGCAGCACTAGCTGGTTCCGCTGACGCTTATATGACAATCGCCCGATTCCATAATGAAGGCGAGTTTGGGTTTGAAAAAAGCACCGTGCTAAGAGAAAAATATAGACAATTAGCACTTAAGGAAGATGACACAGTCTATGATCCATATGGCTAACAACTGGTTCAAACCGTCGCCGCGCTCTGGGACGGACTAAAGCCCGCCCCTTAACCAAACGTTATACGAAGCATCAAAATGAGCATTGAAGTAAATTTCGCCAAGCATCAATACATTTGGAACGATTGTTACTTGGGATATATCTTAATTTATAATAATTCTGGACTTGCTGGACTGGAAGCCATCCAGGCTTGTCTCAGCAGAGACAGTGAATTCAACTTCTATCCTTGGCTTGGCTCTACGGAGCAAGTCCGTTACCCAGAAGGCGGGCTAAACTCTCTGCATTCAAATGAATTTAGCGATCTGTTCATGCGAATGACGACGGAAGCTATAGCTTATGGTAGTAATAGGCGGCTATCTGAAAATGAAATTGAAAAATTGTTAGCTTCATTTTTGGCTGAATTTTTCGAGCCTAGCTTCTTCAGTAATTTTACAAATTCAGGCTGGCGCCCCGTAACCAATAACAGCAAAGATAGCTTTCTTTGTGCCATAGATAAAAACAAAATAGGAATGTGGCTTAGCTGCGATAATGAGTAATCGTATAATAATGTGCTCAACTACCGCTCACTTCGTTCGCTGGGACCGGCTAAAGCCGGCCCCTTTGCTTAATCGTTAGGCAGAGGGGGCAACATTAATGGTTGTCATAGATCATGAGCCTCATGCGTGGTTCCTGCTGCGAGACAGCTCTGGATACGTGCTCGACGTAAATTGCAGCCAGTCCTTTGCCAGCTTTTCTGCCGTACTCCGTCTTAGACCAGACGAGATCGCCAGGATTTATGTGCAAGGACACAAGGCCACTGATGACCTGGCTCGCTCCATACAGCACAGCCCTAGCAAATATTCCACGCGTTGTGGCGATCCGCTCTTGGAGTCGGCATCATTGGCCGCAATCAAGGGGTGGCAGGCCAATCGGCCCACAGCCTAAAAATTCATTCAAGCCGACGCCGCTTCGCGGCACGGCTTAACTATGGCGTTAGGTGCAAAGAGATATGGTGGCACTTCCCAAAGAAACAGATTTTCCGCTTGATACAGAGTTCATAATTAAGGATTTTGATGCCCCCTTATTTTGCGGGCCTGTGGATGGATGCTGCGAGTGGTTCAATTGGCATGGTGGTAAGTCTCGCCCCTATGCTGTTGAAAACCCAAAAACAGATAACAACTGGCCAGCATCCTCTTTTTCAGAATGGGTGGTTCTGATACAGGCACCCATAGAAAAATAAGCTTCCGTTCTTTTCACTCTTGATTTATTGGTGCCTACCCGCTACATGCACCTAACAAGTCGCTCAAATGGAGCGCGCGCCTTAACTCCAACGCTAGGCTTATAAAAATGTCTGATTTTCTCAACCACACATTCTATTACCTTTTTGGGCTGTTCCTAATATCGAGCATCGCATCGGGAAAAATTGTATTTAAAACGCGCTCCCCAGCAGATGCCTTGATTTTTATAGCGTCCGTAACTTCTACACTAGCAATTTTTTCAACCACGTTTTTTAGCGGTAGCATTTCATTCGACGAGAACGGCAAAGTTCTGTCTGAAATAGAGCCCTTGCTTTCCTTTAATCAGCTTATGTGGCTCCACCTAACAGCAGCTCTTTCATTTTCAACAGGCTTTACCCTCAAGGCATTCACGATCACGAAGAATTAAGACCTCCGAATCTGTGAACTAGCCTAACATCTAGTCCAAATTGCTCGCACGCTCAATGAGATGGGCAAAAACCCGCTCCTCAATCAAACGCTAGGTATATGCATGAAAAAGTATGCCACCGCCTACCTTCTTGGATTTGCCTCAGCCGCATTAATCTCACTTGCTATTAGCCAGCCCAGCAAAGGACCACCTCGGTCATATAACTTCGAGGACAAAAGAGATAGAGAGAAAATGACCTCTATTCTTGAAAGCAAGAATATTCTCTATTCGTACAATGTCGACCACTTGAAACGACACTGGATAACCCCGTGGGTAGATGATGTAGAAACCCTAAAAACTGTTGAACAAGAGCTTGATGAATGGAGGGCATCAAGAAATGCAAAATAAACAGCAGCCCTGAGGTATAAATACGAGCCAAGAGCAGTTAGAAGCGCCTTACAACTGGCTCAAGTCTTTCGCTCCGCCCACTTGAAGTAAAGGCCCGATAGGCATCCCCGGCCTGAGATGGAGTGGAAACCCTTCGTGCAGCGAAGGGCCGGATGGCGGGCAGCGTTTGGGGTGACTGTTGTCCCGGCCGGGCAGGCGCGATTGGGAAAGGTGACTCGCCGGGAGGCGAAACCAGAACCGTCAGTACGCTCGACAATGAGCTGGAAACCCAAACCCGGATTTCATCCGGGCTACGAGCACCGGCAAGCTCGCACATCCCCCCGGTGCGCACAGCGCACCCTACCAAGCCATGCCGTAGCGAAGCGGCCCCAAAAGCCGCTCAAAAAAAAGCCGGCACAAAGTGCCGGCAAGTCTTTCCCTCGGAGCATTCAGAGAAAACGTTGTAACGCCATCGGCCCGTCGAATCCCTCGATCGACCCCGGCTCGATGTAGCGCTTCCAGTTGTCGAAGATCTCCCGCCCGGCCAGGAAGCCCTCGAAGATTGCGTGGTCGGTCTTGCGCGGCACCACCGCGTCGCCGACCCGGTGTACGTTCGGCAGATCGGCCTTGAGCGCGTGGTACAGCGCGTCCTGTGGCAGGTGGCGGACCGCCAGGACGATGCTGTCGAAACCGCTGAGCGTCTCTTCGTCGCCGCTGTAGAGGTTGAACACGTCCACCTCGCCGCCGCGCACCTGGCTGACCCAGGCGTTGAGGGTGTAGGTCAGCCCGCGGCTGAACAGGTTGGCGTACACCACCGGCTGGTCCAGGGTGGTGCCCAGGCGGTGGAACAGCGCGTTCCAGCGGGTCAGCACGTGCACTTCGTGGCCGTTCTCCACCAGCAGTTCGGTGATCCCCGCCGAGTAGCGGTTGCCCTCCTCGTCCAGCACCAGCACGCGGTGGCCGACCTTCTCCGGGTGGGCCAGCACGTCCAGGGCGGTGAACACGTGGTCGGCGTCCAGCCCCGGCACCCGGTCGACCAGCGGGTTGATGTCGGAATAGCCGCTGCGGTCCGGCAGCGAGCCGGTGGCGACGATCACGCCGTCGGGGTTCAGCGCCTTCACCGTGTCGACGCTGGCCTCGCAGTTCAGCCGCACCTGCACGCCGTGCTTGGTCATGTGCACCTTGAGGTCCTCGGTGATCCAGGCGAAGGAGTCGCGGCGCGGCAGGCGTACGATGTGGTTGACCTGGCCGCCCAGCTCCGCGCCCTTCTCCAGCAGGGTGACCTTGTGTCCGCGTTTGGCCAGGCCCTCGGCGGCCTTCATCCCGGCCGGGCCGCCGCCGACCACCACCCAGTGCCGGCTGACCGGCGCCAGTTCCAGGGTCTGCGGGCCGAACACTTCCTCGCGGCCGGTGGCCGGGTTGATCTGGCAGGTCATCGAGGTGCCGTGGAACAGCCGCGAGACGCAGCCCTGGTTGCAGCGCAGGCAGTGGTAGATCTCGTCCTCGCGGCCGGCGGCGGTCTTGTTGGCGAATTCCGGGTCGGCGATCTGCGCGCGGGTCATCGCCACCATGTCGGCGCCGCCGCGGGCCAGGATGGCCTCGGCCTCGCCGGCGCTGCCGATGCCGGAGACGCAGAACACCGGCAACCCGACCGCCTGTTTCAGCCGCGCCACCGGGTCGGCCAGCCAGCCGTCGGGCACGTCGTAGGGCGGCATGATGTAGGTCGCCGACTGGTAGACCCCGGCGGTGGCCATGATGTAGTCGATGTCGCCGGTGGCCTCGATGGTCTGCGCGACCTCGATCCAGTCGGCGATCTCCATGCCGCCGGGGACCATCTCGTCCATCGACAGACGGATGCCGACCACCATGTCGCGGCCGACCCGCTCGCGCACCGCGCGGATCACTTCCAGCGGGAAGCGCATGCGGTTTTCGAAGCTGCCGCCGTACTCGTCGTCGCGCTTGTTGAACAGCGGCGAGATGAACTGGTGCAGCAGGTAGCTGTGCGCCAGGTGTACCTCCACGCCGTCGAAGCCGGCCAGCTTGGAGTACTCGGCTGAACGTACCCAGCCCTCGACGATCTCGTCCATGTCCGAGCGTTCCATGGCCTTGGCCATTTCGCCGAACACCGGCGACTTGATGTTGGACGACGACCAGAGCACCCGGTAGTCGTCCATCGCGTGGGTCTCGCCCATCACGCCGAAGTGGTTGAGCTGGGCGAAGATGTGCGAGCCGAAGCCGTGTACCACGTCGGTCAGCGCCTTGTCGCGCTCGACCATCTCCGGCCGGTAGCCGTAGGAGTAGCCACGGCAGAAGGTGTTGGAGGTCGGGTGGATCAGCCGGTTGCCGGTGATCATCAGGCCGATGCCGCCCTTGGCGCGGGCGGCGTGGTAGTGGATGTCACGGTTGTTGGTCAGCCCTTCCGGCGAGTTGAAGGCCATGGCGTGGGCCGACTGCATGATGCGGTTGCGCACCGTGACGTTGCCGATCTTCAGCGGCGAGAACAGGTGCGGGTAGCGTTCGACGGTCATCGGGATTCTCCCCGGGTCCGGCGGTGCCGGCCCGAAATGTCGTTATGTCGCGCAGAGCCGACGCTCTGCCGTTGCAACTCTGCTGGCGTGCGTAGGGTGCGCCGCGCGCACCGCCGCTCAAGCCACAGGCGCGCCCATGGCCGTACGCCAGTCGGCGCCGAAGCCTTCCAGCGCGCCCTGCTCGATGAAGCGCGCCGGATCGTCGAGCTGCTCGCGACCAGCCAGCATGCCTTCGTAGATGCTGTCCTGCAGGGGGCGCTGCAGGCGCGCGTCGCCGATGCAGTACAGGCGCGCGATGCGCCCTTCCAGCTGGCGGTACAGCCCGTCGTTGGGCTGGTGGCCGGCGGCGATGACGAAGCTGTCGGCCTCCAGCACCTCGCTGTCCTGGTCGGTGAACAGGTTGAGCAGTTGCGCGCGGCTGCCGTCGATGCGCCGCACCCAGCTGTTGATGGTGTAGCGCAGGCCCTTGGCGAACACGTGGCGGTAGTTCACCGGCAGGTCCAGGGTCAGCGCCAGGTTGGGCGCCAGGGCGGTGAAGCGGCTGACCAGATGCACCTCGTGGCCACGGTCGAGAAGGAATTCCGCGGTGCCCAGGGCGTAGCGACCGCCGTCCTCGTCGAACAGCACTACGCGCTTGCCGACCCGCTCCGGTGCCTGCAGCACCTCGACAACGCTGAGCACGTTGTCCTGCTCGGTGCCGGGCACCCGGTCCACGGCCGGGCGGGTCGAGGTGAAGGCGGTCTTCAGCGGCGTCGAGCCGGTGGCCAGGATCACCCCGTCGGCACCCCAGGCGACGATGGCCTCGGCATCCAGCGCGGTGTTCAGGCGGATGTCCACGCCGGCCTTGCGCAGCTGGCTTTCGAGATCGCGGGCGATGAAGCCGAACTTGTGCCGGCGCGGCAGCTGCGCGGCCAGCAGGGTCTGCCCGCCAAGGTGCTCGCCGCGCTCCACCAGGGTCACCCGGTGGCCACGCTGGCGCAGGGTCAGCGCGGCCTTCATGCCGGCCGGGCCGCCGCCGACCACCAGCCAGTCGGCCGGCCGCTCGGCCGCCCGCAGGGTGTGCAGGCCGAAGCGCTGCTCGCGCCCGGCCGCCGGGTTGACCACGCAGGAGATGGCGTTGCCGGCCATCAGCCGGGCGATGCACGCCTGGTTGCAGCGGATGCAGTGGCTGATCTCGTCCTCGCGGCCCTGCAGCAGCTTGTTGCAGAACTCGGGGTCGGCGATCTGCGTGCGGGTCATCGCCACCATGTCGGTGGCGCCGCTGGCGACCAGCGACTCGGCTTTTTCCGGGTCGACGATGTGGCCGACGATGAACACCGGGATGTCGCTGACCTCGCGCAGCGCGGCGCGCAGGCGGGCGCCGTCCTCCACCAGCCAGTTCTCCGGGTAGTCGCCCGGCGGGATCTGGTCGGCGTGGGCGGCGTAGGTGCCGGCGGTGGCGCTGACGTAGTCGATCAGGCCGGTCTCGACCATCTTGCGGGTCATCAGGATCGCCGTGTCGGCGTGCATGCCCTCGACCGTGCATTCGTCCAGCGAGACGCGGATGCCGACCACGAAGTCCGGCCCCACCGCCTCGCGCACCCGCTGCATGGTCTCGATGGGGAAGCGCACGATGTTGTCCAGGCTGCCGCCGTACTCGTCGGTGCGCTTGTTGTAGACGAAGGAGAGGAACTGCTGGTGCAGGTAGCCGTGCGAGTAGTGCAGCTCGACGCCGTCGAAGCCGGCCGCCTGGGCGTTGCGCGCGGCCAGGGCGAAATGCTCGGAGACCTCGTCCATCTCAGCCTTGGTCATCTCCCTGGCCCACTCGTTGTAGGCCGGCGACTTCATGGTCGACGGCCCCATCAGCAGGCGGTAGTCGTCCAGCGCGCCGCTGCGGCCCTGGGGGCCGAAGTGGATCAGCTGGGCGACGATGCGGCTGCCGAAGGCGTGCACCGCGTTCACCATCTCGGCGTCGCGCTCGATCATCTCCTCGCGGTTGCCGCGGGCCAGGGAGCGGTTCGGCCCGGTGGACTGCGGGTGGACGTGGCGGGCGCCGGTGACGATCAGGCCGATGCCGCCCTTGGCGCGCTCGGCCTGGTAGTGGATGTCACGGTCGTTGGTCAGGCCGTCGGCCGAGGCGAAGCCCTTGGCGTGGGCGGTCTGCATCAGGCGGTTGCGCACCGTGATGTTGCCGATCCGGAGCGGGGAGAAAATCGAGGGATAGCGAAGCTCCCCCGGCTGCTTGGGCTGGGTCATCGTTCCTCATCCTTATTGTTCTTGTGGGATGGGCCGCTCCGTGCGGAGCGGCCAGGCGTATCACTGCGGCGGCGCCCTCAGCGCAGGACGTTCTCGCCGCTCATGAAGACGAACACACGGCGGAAGCGGCCGTCCTCCACGTACCAGAAGTTGCAGTTGCGCAGGCGGGTCTCGTTGCCCTGGTGGTCCTTGAGGTAGACGTTGAAGCGCGCGCAGACCGTCTGCGTCTCCTCGTCGGCCGCGGTCTCGAAGTCGCCGTGCCAGATTTCCTCGAAGCCGGAGAACAGGTTGTCGAACATCTTGCGCACGCCGACATGGCCGCTGTGGGTGAGGTTGTCGGTCTGGATGGTGAACTCGACGTCTTCGTGGCAGCAGTCGAGCACCGGCTCCATGTTCTTGCTGTCGACGTTGCCGAAGTATTTCTGGGTGGCCAGCTCGATCAGCTGCTGCCGGTTGAGTCGCGACATGGTGGTCTCCCGTTTTCTTGTTGTCAGAGGGCGAAGCCGTGGTAGGCGGCGTCGTTGGGGTTTTCCGGTGCCGGGTAAGCCTTGCGGCTGTGCTTGAGGCCCAGGCCGAGCATCAGCTCGCAGAGTTTGTAGGACACCAGCCCCGGGTTGATCACCGGGATCGGCAGGCGCTCGGCCAGGTAGGCGTGGGACTGATGCATGGTGGTCGAGCCGAGCACGATGACGTCGGCGCCGTCCTCCTCCATCGCCCGGCGCGCCTCGGCCTCCAGCTTGGCGAACACCACGTCCTCCTTGCCGGCCAGCAGCTCCTTGAGGTCCGGCCGGGTGTTGATCGAGCGCAGCGAGGCGACCCGGTCCCACAGGCGGTATTCGGTGAGGGTCTTCTCGTACAGGGCGAACCACTGGTCCCACATGGTGATGACGCTGAACTTCTTGCCCAGCATGCAGGCCATGTGGAAGGCCGACATGCCCGGCGCGACCACCGGGATGTCCAGCCGCGAGCGCAGGGCGGCCAGGCCGGAGTCGCTGACGGTGTCGATGCACACCGCGCTGTAGCCCTCCTCCTGGGCGCGGATGCCGGCCTGGACCACGGAGAAGTCCATCAGCAGCACGTCGTAGGCGCTGTCGGCCAGGGACGCGCCCTTGGCCACCGGCACGAACTCCGGCTCGAAGCCCGGCAGGATCAGGTGGGCGGGCAGCTGGCTGGAGCGATTGGCCGCTGCCTCGGCGTCCATCGGGATGGGGATTATTATTTTTATGCGGCTGGACATGCTGTCTCCTCGTTGCCAGCCATGCCTCGACGGGCACGGCGCGTTTCGGGTACGACTGCTCAGGCAATATGGGTGCCAGAAATTCCGCGCCGCTATCCCCTTGAAAAAGCAGGACTATTTCCAGGCACCCGAGCAGCGCCGGCCAGCGGCGTTGCAGAATGAAAGACCGTTCATCATTAAGAAACGCCCCTCGCTCCCGCGCGCCTGCGTATTAGCGTGGGCTTGAGGCGGGCTTCCGCAAAAGCGAATTCCTCGCCCTCCGGCCACCCCTGCATCATGCCGCCACGACATGAACGGGATGCAAGGCATGGCAGATTTCGATCCGGCGCAGTGGCTGGGACGTACCCAGCAGGTGCACGACCAGTTGAGCCGCAACCTGGTCAGCCGCATCGCGGCGACCTTCGACACCCAGGCCCCGGCCCACGGCGAGGAACTGCCGTGGCTGTGGCACTGGTGCTTCTTCAACGAGCCGGTCGCCTGCGCCGGCCTGGGCCCGGACGGCCACCCCGCGCTGGGCGGCTTCATGCCGCCGGCCCACGGCCGCAACCGCATGTGGGCCGGCGGCCGGCTGGAGTTCCTCGAACCGCTGCGGGTCGGCGGCGAGGCCTGCCGCACCACCACCATCGAGCGCATCGAGGAAAAGCACGGGCGCAGCGGCTCGCTGCTGTTCGTCACCCTGCGCCACGAATACGCGCAGGACGGCGTGCCGTGCATCCGCGAGGAACAGGACATCGTCTACCGCGAGCCGACCCCGCCCAAGCTGGGCGCCGGCGAACCGCTGCCCGAGGCGGACTGGCAGGAAGCCGTGGTGCCCGACCCGGTGCTGCTGTTCCGCTACTCCGCCGTGACCTTCAACGCCCACCGCATCCACTTCGACTGGCCCTACGTGACCGCCACCGAGGGCTACCCCGGCCTGGTGGTGCACGGCCCGCTGACCGCCACCCTGAGCCTGGCCGCGTTCGTCCGCGCCAACCCGCTGGCACGCCTGCGCCGCTTCGCCTTCCGCGGCGTGCGCCCGCTGATCGCCCCCGACGCCTTCCAGGTCGGCGGCCAGCACGCCGAACCGGGCCACGCCCGGCTCTGGGCGAGCAACGCCAGCGGCCTGTGCCAACAGGCCGACGTGCAGTTCGACTGACCCCATGAAAAACCGCCTGCCCCGGAGCAGGCGCCCGTTTCCGAGGAAGCCCCATGATCGACCGCAACAGTGAAGAATTGAATGCCATCCGCGACGGCGTGCGCGCCCTCTGCGCCGAGTTCCCCGCCGAGTACTGGCGCAGGATCGACGAGGAACGCGGCTTCCCCGAGGCCTTCGTCAAGGCCCTGACCGACGCCGGCTGGCTGTCGGCGATGATCCCCGAGGAATACGGCGGCTCGGGCCTGGGCCTGGCCGAGGCCTCGGTGATCCTCGAGGAAGTCAACCGCTGCGGCGGCAACTCCGGCACCGTGCACGGGCAGATGTACAACATGTTCACCCTGCTGCGGAACGGCACCGAGGCGCAGAAGCGCTACTACCTGCCGAAGCTGGCCAGCGGCGAGCTGCGCCTGCAGTCCATGGCCGTGACCGAGCCGACCACCGGCACCGACACCACCAAGATCAAGACCACCGCCGTGCGCCGTGGCGACAAGTACGTGGTCAACGGCCAGAAGGTGTGGATCTCGCGGGTCCAGCACTCCGACCTGATGATCCTGCTGGCGCGCACCACGCCGCTGGCCGAGGTGCAGCGCAAGGTCGACGGCATGTCGATCTTCCTGGTCGACCTGCGCGAGGCCATCGGCAACGGCCTGACCGTGCAGCCCATCGCCAACATGGTCAACCACGAGACCAACGAACTGTTCTTCGACAACCTGGAAATCCCCGCCGACAGCCTGATCGGCGAGGAAGGCAAGGGCTTCCGCTACATCCTCGACGGCCTCAACGCCGAGCGCACCCTGATCGCCGCCGAGTGCATCGGCGACGGCCGCTGGTTCATCGAGAAGGCCAGCGCCTACGCCCGCGACCGCAGCGTGTTCGGCCGCCCCATCGGCCAGAACCAGGGCGTGCAGTTCCCCATCGCCAAGGCTCACATCGAGGTGGAGGCCGCCGATCTGATGCGCTGGCGCGCCTGCGAGGAATACGACGCCGGGCTCAACGCCGGCGCCGCCGCCAACATGGCCAAGTACCTCGCCGCCGAGGCCTCCTGGGCCGCGGCCAACGCCTGCATGCAGACCCACGGCGGCTTCGGCTTCGCCTGCGAATACGACGTCGAGCGCAAGTTCCGCGAGACGCGGCTGTACCAGGTGGCGCCGATCTCCACCAACCTGATCATGTCCTACGTGGCCGAGCACCTGCTCGACCTGCCGCGGTCGTTCTGATGGGCGCCCCGCTGCGCAGCGCGCTGTTCGTCCCCGGCAGCCGCCCCGAGCGCTTCGCCAAGGCCCTGGCCAGCGGCGCCGACGCGGTCATCGTCGACTTCGAGGATGCCGTCGAGGAAGCGCTCAAGGCCGACGCCCGCGACCACCTGCGCGCCTACCTCGACGCCGAGGCCGGCGCCCGCGTGTGGGTGCGGGTGAACATGGCCGGCCACGCCCAGCACGCCGCCGACCTCGAACTCTGCCGCCACCCGGGCGTGCTCGGCGTGCTGCTGCCCAAGGCCGAGAGCGCCGAGCAGGTGGCGCGGGTCGCCGCCCTCGGCAAGCCGGTGATGCCGATCGTGGAAAGCGCGCGTGGGCTCGCCGAACTGCCTGCGATCGCCACCGTCGCGGGAGTCGAGCGGCTGACCTTCGGCGGGCTCGACCTGGGCCTGGACTTGGGCCTGGCCGCCGGCACCCCGGCCGCCGGACGCCTGCTCGACCAGGCGCGCTTCGCCCTGCTGCTGCAGTCCCGCCTGGCCGACCTGGCGCCGCCGCTGGACACCGTGTTCCCGGACATCGACGATGTGGAAGGTCTCGCCCGCTTCGCCCGCGACGCCGGCGACATGGGCTTCGCCGGCATGCTCTGCATCCATCCGAGCCAGGTCGCAGTCGTGCATGCCGCCTTGGCCCCGAGCGAGGCTGAGCTGGACTGGGCGCGACGGGTGCTCGCGGGCGCGGGCGCCGGCGGCGCCTACCAGCTCGACGGCCAGATGATCGACGCCCCGGTCATCGCCCGAGCCCGCCGGCTGCTGGAACGCGCCGGCTGACCGATAACGCTTTGCCGCTTTGCTCCGCCCGGCCCCGGCCGGGCATTTTTTTGGCTATGTCCCCGTTAGATACTGTAGTGCCTTGCCCCGTCTGGGTCCCCGCCTGCGCGGGGATGACGAGGTGGGGGTAGAGTTGCTCCCGGAACCGTCATTCCCGCGCAGGCGGGACAGCAGCTGTATCGCTGAACAGCGCTTGCGCTGGCCCGAAGGGGAATAACCCAGGAGCAGTTCCGTAGCCCGGATGAAATCCGGGATGGGCCGGCACCTTCCCCGGATTCCATCCGGGCTACGACTGGCGGGAACCTCGACTCCGAGTTGCCCGATGGCTGTTTCCTGTCGCTGCGCGGCCTGGTCTACCTTGAATAGCTTCCGTAGGAGCGAGCTTGCTCGCGAAGCCTTCGGTGCGCACGGCGCACCCTACCCAGGGGTGCGATGCGCCAGATTGAGGGATTTCCCCTCTTCGAGGTCCAACCCCGATGCGCCAGCATGAACGGCACCACACACAGGAGTGCATGGCATGACCGACACCGCGAACAGCAAGCAGCCCACCCCGGACCCGGCCGAACACAACGCCTTCTTCCCGTCGCCCCATTCCCTCGGCGAATTCACCAGCCCCAGGACGCCCCTCGACGGCGACCACTACCCCGACGCCTATCAGGGCACACGCAAGATCCTGATGATCGCCGCGGACGAGCGCTACCTGCCCACCGACACCGGCAAGCTGTTCTCCACCGGCAACCACCCGGTCGAGACGCTGGTGCCGATGCACCACCTGCACCAGGCCGGCTTCGACTTCGACGTCGCCACCCTGTCCGGCAACCCGGTCAAGTTCGAGCTGTGGGCCATGCCCGGCGAGGAGACGGCGATCACCGACCTGCACCGCAAATACCTGCCGCAGTTCCTCGAGCCCCGGAAGCTGGACGAGATCGCCGATGCGCTGGAGGCCGGCGCCGACTACATCGGCGTGTTCATCCCGGGCGGGCATGGCGCGCTGATCGGCCTGCCGCAGAGCGAGGCGGTGGCCCGGGTGCTGAACTGGGCGATGGCCAACGACCGCCACGTCATCTCGCTGTGCCACGGCCCGGCCGCCTTCCTCGCCGCTGGCGCCTTCGGCCAGGCGTCGCCGTTCGCGGGCTACTCGATCTGCGCCTTCCCCGACGCCATGGACCGCAAGACGCCGGAGATCGGCTACATGCCGGGCGGGCTGACCTGGTTCTTCGGCGAGCGGCTGCAGGCCCAGGGCGTGACCCTGCTCAACAGCGACGTCACTGGGGCCACCCACCAGGACCGCAAGGTGATCACCGGCGACAGCCCGTTCGCCTCCAACGCGCTGGGCAAGCTGGCCGCGCGGGCGCTGCTGGACGAAGCGGCCCGCGGCGGATGAGCCTGGACGCCCTGGCCCGCGCCGTGACGGCGATCGAGCGCAGCGACAGCCTAGCCGCGCTGGCCGACGCGGTGCGGGCGTTCGCCGCGCCGCTGGGCTACGACCGCTTCGTGCTCTATTCGGCCAGCACCTCCGGGGAGGAGCTGATCGACCGCCTCTACTGGGTCGAAGGGGACTGGTTCGGCGATGGCGCGACGGTGGACGCCCGGTCCTACCTGCAGCGCTGCCCGGTCAACCATCACATCCTGGAGAACGACCGGCCGTTCTTCTGGACCAAGCGCGGCGCCCCCGGCGAGGAAACCTACCGCGTGGTGAACAGCCCCCGAGGGCTGGGCATCCACGGCCTGCAGGTGCCCATCTTCGGCCTCCACGGCCTGCTCGGGGCAATGAGTTTCGGCGGCCGCGCCATCGACAGCACGACCGCCGCGCGCCTGGCGCTCACCCTGGTCGGGCAGGCGGCGCTGCACCGGGCGCTGTCGTTCGCCGCAATGCCACAGGAAGCCTCGGCACTGCGCCTGACGGCACGCGAGCGCGAGGTGATGCGCTGGATCGCCGCCGGCAAGCGGCAGGCCGATGCCGCGCTGATCCTGGGGCTTTCCGAGCGAACGGTGGAGAATCATCTGCGGCGCGTGCGCGGCAAATTAGGGGCGTCCACCACGGCCGAGGCGCTGCGGATCGCCATTCGCCTGGGCGAGATCGAGCCCTGACAGGACTGCGTAGGGTGCGCCGCGCGCACCTTGGGGACGGGAGCTCGTAGCCCGGATGAAATCCGGGAGCGGTGTTGGTCCGATGCCTGGGTTTCCGGCCGATTGCTGAGTGTTCTGACGCTTTAGGTTTCGCCCTCCCGGGCGAGTCACTTTCTCTCGTGTGGCCAAGAGAAAGTAACCAAAGAGAAGGCCACCCCGGCATCCGGCCCCGCCTGCGGCGGGGTTCCCTCCCTCCGGTGCCGCTCCGGGGGCCGGCATACACGGGCCATCCATGGCCCGTTATGCCTTTCGCCGCATCCCTGCGGCTCATCCCCCCTGCGCAACACCTCCACTCGGCCTCCTGACGGGGACTCAGGCTCCGAGTTGCCTAGAAGTTTCTTGGGCGTTGGAGTGAAAGCAACGCTTTCATCCGAACCACGACTGTAGGAGCGAGCTTGCTCGCGAACCAGGCCCGTAAAGAGCTTCGCAAGCAAGCTCGCTCCTACAAAAACGCACGCGGTGCGCACGGCGCGCCCTACGGCAAAAAAACGCCCGGCCCCTCGTGAGGGTCGGGCGTTCGGCCTGCGGATGGGGCCACAGGCATGCCGGCCTTTCGTGGAGGCCGGCGGGCGATCATTTCAGGGGGATGGTGTAGGACAGGATCAGACGGTTCTCGTCCAGTTCGCCGGCTCCGTCGGAGCGGACCATGGCGTTGCGCCAGCGGATGCCTAGGTTCTTCAGCGGGCCGTCCTGCACCACGTAGCTCAGGTCCAGGTTGCGCTCCCATTCCTTGCCGCTCTCGCCGGCGATCTCGTAGCCGTCGCCACGCAGGTAGCGGGCGAAGAAGGTCAGGCCGGGCACGCCGAACGGGGCGAAGTCGATGTCGTAGCGCACCTGCCAGGAGCGTTCCTCGGCGCGGGTGAAGTCGAGGATCTGCACCACGTTGGCGACGTTGGCGTCGGCGTCCTGCAGGTACGGGAAGGGGCTGTCGCCGCGGTTGTCCTGGTAGCCGAGGCGGAAGGTGTGCGCGCCGTGGTTGGCCGAGAGCAGCACCGAGGTCAGGCCGTTGTCGATGTCGCCGCCGCGCGCCGCGCCCTGCTCGGACGAGTCGAAGTAGCCCAGGTTGGCACCCAGCACCCAGCCGCCCATGGGCTCGCTGCTGGCCTGCAGGCCGAAGTAGTTCTGCTGGTAGACGTCCTCCAGCTCGGCCCGCCAGTAGGAGGCGTTGAGCCGGGGGCTGAAGCTGTAGATGGCGCCGAAGTAGTCGAAGTGGTCGCCGGCCACGCCGTAGTTGCCGGCGAGGATGTCGTCGTGGTTGCCGCTGGAGTTGCGGAAGTTGACCTTGCTGAAGCGCCCCATGTCGAGCGCCAGGTTGTCGATGTCGCTGGAGGTCAGGGTCACGCCGTTGAAGATCGGCGGCAGCAGGCGCGCATCGCTCGACAGCAGCACCGGCGACTTGGGCATGAAGCCGCCGGCCTTCAGCTCGGTCCGGGAGATCTTCATCTTGGCCACGCCGGAGAGGTCGCTGTAGGTGTCCGGGCCGGAGTCGCCGTAGGCGTTCGGCAGCAGGCCGGTGCCGGCGCGCGCGCCAGACGAGTCCAGCTTCACGCCCAGCGCGGCGTACAGGTCGAGGCCGAAGCCGACCGTGCCCTCGGTGTAGCCGGACCTGGCGTTGAACATGAAGCCCTGCGCCCATTCCTCGCGCTTGGACTGGGCGGCGCCGTCCTGGCGGAAGTCGCGGTTGAAGTAGAAGTTGCGCATGGCCAGGTTGACCGTGGCGTCTTCGATGAAGTCCGCGCTGGCCTGCGTCGGCAGCGCCAGGATCGGCGGCAGCGCGAGCAGTGCGCAGAACTGGGCGAGCGAGCTGTTATGCATCGTTGGGTATCCGTCTCGATTGTTTTTGTTGGCTTCCGGGCAGTACCGGTGCGGGCAAGCATGCTCAGGCGACCCGCGACGCAGGTATTGGGTTTTCCTTAAGTGGCCGTTCGGCGAAGGCAAACATGCGCGGCGGCCGGCGCCGGGCGGCGGCGCTTAAGCAACACGAAACACCGGCTTTCGCGATGCGAAATTGCTGGCCCCCGGCGAGTTGCCCATGCTGGGCCCCGTTCGCCACAGAAGGTTTCGCTGCATGAAAGACGCGCTGATCGTTTCGCCCCTGCGCACGCCCATCGGCAAGTTCGGCGGGGCCCTCGCCCCGCTGACCGCCGACCGGCTGGCCGCCACGCTGATCCAGACCCTGATGGCGCGCCTGGACGTGCCGCCGGCCTCGCTCGACGAGGTGATCGTGGCGCAGTCCTACGCCTCCAGCGAGGCGCCGTGCATGGGCCGCTACGCCGCGCTGGCCGCCGGCCTGCCGATCGAGGTGCCGGGCTACACCCTGGACCGCCGCTGCGGCTCCGGCCTGCAGGCCCTGGCCGACGCCGCCATGCACGTGCAGACGGGCCACGCCCAGGCGGTGCTGGTGGTCGGCGTGGAGAGCATGAGCAACATCGAGTACTACAGCACCGACATGCGCTGGGGCGCGCGCGCCGGCAGCGTCAGGTTCCACGACCGCCTGGAGCGCGGCCGCGAGCGCTCGCAGCCGGTGGAGCGCTTCGGCCACATCTCCGGCATGCCGGAAACCGCCGAGAACCTGGCCCGCGACTACGCCATCGGCCGCGACGAGGCCGACCGCTTCGCCGTGCGCAGCCACCAGAACGCCGCGGCGGCCTGGCGCGACGGGCGCTTCGCCGACGAGGTGGTGGCCCTGGAGGTGCCGGGCAAGCGCGGCGCCAGCACCAGCGTGGCGATGGACGAAGGCATCCGCGCCGACGCCAGCGTGGAGAGCCTGGGAGGCCTGCGCGCGCTGCTGCCCGAGGGCGTGTGCACCGCCGGCAATTCCAGCCAGCAGAACGACGCCGCGGCCGCCTGCCTGGTGGTCTCGCCGGAGTACGCCAGGCGCTACAACCTGCAGCCGCTGGCGCGCCTGGTCGACTGGGCGGCGGCGGGCTGCGAGCCGTCGCGCATGGGCATCGGCCCGGTGCCGGCGGTGGCCCGCCTGCTCGAACGCACCGGCCGGCGCCTGGACGAGATGGACCTGATCGAGGTCAACGAGGCCTTCGCCGTGCAGGCCTTGGCCGTGCTGCGCGCCTGGAACATGGACGATATCGAGCGGGTCAACGTCAACGGCTCGGGCATCTCCCTGGGCCACCCCATCGGCGCCACCGGCATCCGCATCATGACCACCCTGCTCCACGAGATGCGCCGCCGCGACGCCCGCTTCGGCCTGGAAACCATGTGCATCGGCGGCGGCCAGGGCATGGCCGCGCTGTTCGAGCGGGTGTGAGGGCGGCACGATGAACTGGATCGAGGTCAACGGCTGCGTCCTGCGCTACCAGCTGCGCCGCGTGCAGCGGCCGCGCGCCACCCTGGTGCTGATCCACGAGATGGGCGGCGCCCTGGAAAGCTGGGACGGCCTGTTCGCCGCGCTGCCGGCGGACGTCCAGGCGCTGCGCTACGACACTCGCGGCGCCGGCCTGTCGGAGAAGGTGCTGGGCGACCTGCACATCGACACCCACGTCGCCGACCTTGCCGCCCTGCTCGACGCGCTAAACATCGCCGGCCCGGTGGCGCTGGCCGGGGTCGCGGTGGGCGCGGCCATCGCCATCCGCTTCGCCGCCTGCCATCCCGGGCGCAGCAGCCACCTGATCGGCATGGCGCCGGCCTGCGGCGTGGCGGAGGCGGCGCGCGAGGCGACCCGCGCGCGGGCCGCCGCGCTGCGCCAGGAGGGCCTGCGCGAGCTGGTCCCGGCGCTGCTGGAGCGCACCTGGCCGGAGCCGCTGCGCAGCGACGCTGCGGTCTTCGAGCGCTTCCGCCTGCGCTGGCTGGCGGCCGATCCCGAGGGCTTCGCCGCCACCTTCGCCATGCTCGCCGGGCTGGACCTGGAACGCGACCTGCCGCGCCTGCCGCCGCGCACCCTGCTGGTCGCCGGCAGCTACGACGGCCTGCGCCCGCCGGCGGAGATCGACCGCCTGGCCGGTTTCTCGGCGCACATCGAGGCGCTGCATGTAGCCTCCGGTCACTTCATGCCGCTGCAGAGCCCGGCGCTGGTGCTGGCAATGCTGTGCGGCTACGTGCTGGAAGACCGCAGCGGCGCCGAGATCTACCGGGCCTTCATGGCCCGCTCGGAACACCGCGTGCCCGCCAGCGGCCACGCCGCCTGACCCGCGCGCAACGACGAATCACGCCGGGCAGCCACGGCCGCCGGCCATCACAAGAACAAGATGAGGAACACCACCATGATGCAGTCACGCATGATCGGAGATATCAAGGTCACCCGTATCCTCGAATACGCCGGCCCCACCCACGACCCGGCCTTCCTGTTCCCCGCCATGGACGCCGGCGTGCTCGAGGAGCATCGCGGGCTGATGGCGCCCAACCACTGGGTGCCGCACATGAACAAGCTGATCGTCACCATCCAGTTCTGGATCGTCCACGTCGGCAGCAACATCGTGGTGGTCGACACCGGCGTCGGCAACTTCAAGCCGCGCGCCGGCATCCCGCGGATGAACATGCTCAACACCCTGGTGCGCGAGTGGATGATCGCCGCCGGCGCGCCGCCGGAGAAGGTCACCCATGTGGTCATCACCCACCTGCACTCGGACCACGTCGGCTGGAACACCACCTGGCAGGACGGCCGCTGGGTGCCCACCTTCCCCAACGCCACCTACTACCTGCCCAAGGACGACTTCGACTTCTGCGCCCAGGGCAAGAACAGGGAAGCCGGGGTGATCGACGTGTTCGGCGACTCGTTCTTCGACAGCGTGATGCCGATCGTCGACGCCGGTCTGGCGCGGATGGCGCAGCCCGGCCAGGAGATCGCCGACTGCCTGGTGGTGGAGGCCGCGCCGGGGCACAGCCCGGGCCAGGTGACCTTCCGCGTGCGCTCCAACGGCGAGGAAGGCATCTTCTGCGGCGACATCCTGCACAGCCCGGTGCAGATCGTGCGCCCCGACATCAACTCCGGCTACTGCATCTGGGAAGACACCGCCCGCAGGACGCGCCTGGAGTTCCTCAACCGCGCGGCCGACAGCGAGGCGCTGATCATGCCGGTGCACTTCGGCGAGCCGCACTGCGGCTTCATCCGCCGCGAGGGCAACGGCTTCCGCTTCGAGCCCTCGGCCTGGTAGCACAGGCGCGACGCCCCCGCCGACGAACGTCGCCTAGGCAGGGGCGCTACCAGCCAGTACCGTGAACCATCACTTGGCAGGACGTACTCGACCATGGCGATGCATTTCGATATCACCGATTTCCGCTTGTTCATCAACATCGCGGAAACCAGCAGCCTGACGCGCGGCGCCGAACGCTCCTTTCTCTCGGTGCCCGCCACCAGCAACCGCATCAAGAACCTCGAGGACAACCTCGGCATGCGCCTGCTGGAGCGCTCGCCCCAGGGCGTGACGCTGACCAACGCCGGCAAGACCTACCTGCAGCACGCGCGGGTGATCCTCTCCCAGCTGGAGCTGCTGACCGGCGACCTGCAGCAGTTCACCGAGGGCCTCAAGGGCCAGCTGCGCCTGCTGGCCAACACCACGGCCATCACCGAATACCTGCCGCCGGTGGTCGGCGAGTACCTGCGCAGCCACCCGGACGTGCACATCGACATGCGCGAGCGGCTCAGCGACGACATCGTCCGCGCCATCCGCGAGGGCAGCGCCGACCTCGGCATCGTCTCCGGCAGCGTGGTCACCGATGGCCTGCAGAGCGTGCCGTTCGTCTACAGCCGGCTGATGATCATCGCCCCCCAGGACCACCCGATCCTCCGGCAGGAGGAGGTGTACTTCAAGGACGCCCTGGCCTACGAGTTCGTCTCCCTGCTGGAAGGCAGCGCCCTGCACGTGTTCCTCAACCGCGCCGCCTCGGCGCTGCACATCCCGTGGAACATCCGCGTGCAGGTCGCCAGCTCCGACGCCATCTTCCGCATGGTCGAGGCCGGCGCCGGCATCGCCATCGTCCCCCAGGCCGGCTACGAGCGCCTCAAGGGCCGGCAGAACCTCGGCTCCTGCAAGCTGCTCGACCCCTGGGCCGTGCGCACCTTCCAGCTCTGCGCCCAGGACTTCGACGGCCTGTCGACCTTCGCCCGCGACTTCGCCGACAGCCTGATCGACTGGTACCGCACCCCGGACACCCCCGCCCTGCAGGCTTAAGCCTCGCTTAAGCGGGACTTTCGCAGAGCGAAATTGTCCGCCCCGGGCAGGTCTGGGAGCCTTGTGCTCCCCGCGTCCCCGCATCCGAAACCAAGGAATCTCCCATGGCTGCACAACGCTGGAAGCGCCGTCCCGACGGCTCCAACTGGGGCGACTTCGGCCCCGACGACCAGATCGGCCGGCTCAACCTGCTGACCCCGGAAAAGGTCCGCCAGGGCATCGCCGAGGTCCGCGAGGGCCTGGCCTTCTGCCTCAGCCTGCCGCTGGACTACCCCGGCGGCAACGCGATGAACGTCAACCGCCTGCCGCCGATCCTGCGCCCGCTGCTGCGCAAGGGCGGGGTCAACATGAACTACGCCTACGAGCGCATCGAGCAAGGCCGCCCGGACGTGCTCAGCGACGACCTGGCGATCCTCCACCTGCAGTACTCGACCCAGTGGGACGCGCTGTCCCACGTCGGCGCGCTGTTCGACGCCGACGGCGACGGCATCGCCGAGCCGCTGTACTACAACGGCTTCACCGCCGGCGGCGATGTCGAGGGTCCGGACGACCTGGCCGACTGCGGCATCGCCGGGGCGATCAAGCTGCACAGCACCTCCTGCGCCCACGCCCTGGGCATCGAGCGCATGGCCGAGACCTGCGTGCAGGGGCGCGGGGTGATGATCGACCTGCACCACCACTTCGGCCTGGGCCGCACCCACGTCGGCTACGACCAGTTGATGCGCGTGCTGGAAGCCGACCGGGTGGAGGTCGAGCCGGGCGACATCGTCTGCCTGCACACCGGCTACGCCGAGGCGCTGCTGGGGATGAACAAGAACCCCGACCCGCAGGCGCTGGAACGCCTCGCCGCGGTGCTCGACGGCAACGACCAGCGCCTGCTCAACTGGATCACCGACAGCGACCTGGTGGCCATCGCCGCCGACAACTACTCGGTGGAAATCTTCCCCTCCGGCGAGCCGGGCAGTTGCTGCTCGGTGATGCCGCTGCACCACCACTGCCTGTTCAAGCTCGGCGTGCACCTGGGCGAGCTGTGGCACCTCACGCCACTGGCCAACTGGCTGCGCGCCCACGGCCGCAACCGCTTCCTGCTCACCGCGCCGCCGCTGCGCCTGCCGGGCGCCGTGGGCGCGCCGCTGAACCCCGTCGCCACTGTCTGAAGTCGAGGAAATACCCGTGTCCAAACAACGTGTACTGATCACCGGCGGTGCCTCCGGCATCGGCGCTGCCATCGCCGAACGCTGCCGCCAGGACGGCTTCGAGCCGGTCATCATCGACCGCGTCGGCGACGGCCTGATCGCCGACCTGAGCGACACCGCCGCCACCGCTGCCGCCCTCGAAGCGGCGCTGGCCGAGGGACCGATCACCCGCCTGGTCAACAACGTCGGCATGGTCTGTCCGGCCAGCGCCGAGGAGCAAAGCTTCGAGGAGCTGGAGCGGGTCTGGGCGCTCAACCTGCGCTGCTCGCTGCAGTGCATGCAGGCGCTGCTGCCGGGCATGAAGGAGGCCGGCTTCGGGCGCATCCTCAACATGTCCTCGCGCGCCGCCCTGGGCAAGGAGCTGCGCAGCGCCTACGCCGCGACCAAGGCCGGGCTGATCGGCATGACCCGGGTGTGGGCGCTGGAGCTTGGGCGCTTCGGCATCACCGCCAACGCCATCGGCCCGGGGCCGATCCGTACCGAGCTATTCGAGCGCGCCAACCCGGCGGACAGCCCGCGCACGCAGGCGATCATCGACTCGGTGCCGGTCAAGCGCCTCGGCGTGCCCGAGGACATCGCCCAGGCCGCCTCGTTCTTCCTCGACGCGCGCAGCGGCTTCGTCACCGGCCAGGCGCTGTACGTCTGCGGCGGCATGACCGTCGGCGTGGCCGGCGTCTGAGCCCCCGCGCCGCCCTGCGCGCGGCACCTTAACCGGCGGTTAAGCGGCCCTTCCGCAGACTGAAATTGTCGACCCCGGGGCGCGCTGGCAAGCTGATTTTCATGCGGGGGAAGCCGCTTCCAGCGGCCCTGCGACGCGGGCCGATGCCCGTCGGCGCGGTCCCCGACGCCACAAGAAGAGAAAGGACAACCGCATGATCGACAAGCTTTCCCCCAGCGCCGCCGACGCGCTGGCCGACATCCCCGACGGCGCCACCATCGCCGTCGGCGGCTTCGGCGGCGCCGGCATGCCCGAAGACCTGATCGAGGCGCTGATCGCCCAGGGCGCCCGCGACCTGACCCTGGTCAGCAACAACGCCGGCCAGGGCGACACCGGCCTGGCCGCGCTGCTCAAGGCCGGCCAGGTGCGGCGCATCCTCTGCTCCTACCCGCGGATGAGCGGCTCGTACGTGTTCGAGGAGCTGTACCGCGCCGGCAAGCTGGAGCTGGAGATCATCCCCCAGGGCAACCTGGCCGAGCGCCTGCGCGCCGCCGGCTGCGGCATCGGCGGCTTCTTCACCCCCACCGGCTACGGCACGCTGCTGGCCGAGGGCAAGGAGACCCGCGAGATCGACGGCCGCCACTACGTGCTCGAATCGCCGATCCACGTCGACTACGCGCTGATCAACGCCGAGGCCGGCGATCGCTGGGGCAACCTGGTGTACCGCAAGACCGCGCGCAACTTCAGCCCGGTGATGGCCATGGCCGCGCGCACCACCATCGCCTCGGTCGGGCGCATCTGCGAGCTGGGCGAGCTGGACCCGGAGCAGGTGGTCACGCCGGGCATCTTCGTCCAGCGCATCGTCCGGCGCGCCGCGCCGGCATTCCTTCAGCAGCAGGCGGGGTAGGCCGAGATGGACAAACAGACACGCAACGCCATGGCCGCCCGGGTGGCCCGCGACATTCCCGAGGGCGCCTACGTCAACCTGGGCATCGGCCTGCCGACCATGGTGGCCAACCACCTGCCGGCGGACAAGGACATCTTCCTGCACAGCGAGAACGGCGTGCTCGGCCGCTGGACCGGCGCGCCGGCCGGCGAGGAGGACTGGGACATGATCAACGCCGGCAAGGAGCCGATCAAACTGGCCCCCGGCGCCGCCTTCTTCCACCACGCCGACTCGTTCGGCATGATGCGCGGCGGCCACCTGGACATCTGCGTGCTCGGCGCCTTCCAGGTCTCCGCCGCGGGCGACCTGGCCAACTGGCACACCGGCGCGCCGGACGCGATTCCCGCGGTCGGCGGGGCGATGGACCTGGCCATCGGCGCCAAGCGCATCTATGTGATGATGGAGCACCTCGACAAGCAGGGCCGCAGCAAGGTGATGCCGCGCTGCAGCTACCCTCTGACCGGGCTCGGCTGCGTCAGCCGGGTGTACACCGACCTGGCGACGCTGGAGATCACCGCCGACGGGGTGAAGGTCATCGAGCTGGTCGGCGACATCGACGCCTCCGCGCTGCAGGATGTCACCTCGGTGGCGCTGGACTTCTCCGCCCTGGAGCAGCCCTCGCGGGAACCCGGCCGCAGCGCGCTGACGGCGCTGAGCCCCGCGGAATGAGGCGCTGACATGGCCAGCGGCGCCAACGCCCGCGCCTGGGACCAGCGCGACCTCGCCGAGCTGCTGTCGCTCGAACACAACGGCCAGAACGGCTACCGCAGCGAAGTCTGCGACACCAACGCCAACGGCCGGGTGTACGCCGGCCAGCTGCTCGGCCAGGCCCTGTGGGCGGCGGCGCAGACCGCGCCGCAGCGCAGCCCGAGCATGCTGCAGATGACCTTCCTGCAGGGCGCCCGCCCGCAGGACGGCATCGAGTACAGCGTGGAAACCCTGCAGGAGGGCCGGCGCTTCTCCACCCGCCACCTGTACGGGGTGCAGGGCACCGGCCTGGTGTTCAGCGCCAACGCTTCGTTCCAGCTGGCCCAGGCCCACCCCGGCCAGCCGCACCGGCTGGAGCACCCGGCGCCCGACCCGGAGAGCCTGCCGACCCTGCGCGAACTGGCGGCGCGCTACCCGCAGCACAGCGAGGCGGTGCAGCTGCGCTTCTCCGCGCGGCCGGTGCTGGACGTACGGCCGATCCACCCGGAGGGCTACTTCGAGCGCCCGGCCGAGCAGCGCCGGATCGCCTACTGGGTGCGCCTCAGCCAGCCGCTGGTCGGCGAGGGCTGCCTGCATCACGCCGCCCTGGCCTACATGTCCGACTGCTGGCTCAACGGCAGCCTGGCGCCGCCGCTGGGCATGCTCGAACTGTGGCAGCACTACTACATCAGCAACCTCAACCACACGCTCTGGTTCCACAGCCTGGAACTGAACGCCAACGACTGGTTGCTGTTCGTCAACGACGCCGTGCGCAGCCTCTCGGGGCGCGGCCTGGCGATGACCCACATCTACCGGCGCGACGGCCTGCTGGTCGCCAGCATGGCCCAGGACATCCTGGTCGCGCCGCGCGACGCCTGACCCGCGCCGCCACTTAGGGCAGCCGAAAGACAGGCTTTCGTAATCGCAAATGGGCGGCCGGCGCGATCTGCCGCATGCTCCGGAACGTGCGAAGAACACCGCGGACCCGTGCCAGGAGGCGCTCGCCGCAACGGCTGTTTCAGCCAGAACGCCCGGCCCCGGCCGGGCCCGACACCGACGTCATGGTTGCCCTGCGCCATGAGCCGACATCCAATAACAAGAAGGACGGTCAACATGTTCGAATGGTACAAAACCGGCTCCTCCCGGGAGCGCAAGACTTTCTGGGCCTGCTTCTCCGGCTGGGCGCTGGATACCTACGACGCGCAGATGTTCAGCTTCCTGCTGCCGGCGCTGATGGCGATCTGGCAGATCTCCAAGGGCGAGGCCGGCGTGCTCGGCACCGCGGCGCTGCTCTCCGCCTCCCTCGGCGGCTGGATCGCCGGCATCCTCGCCGACCGCTACGGCCGCGTGCGCATCCTGATCTTCACCATCTGCTGGTTCACCTTCTTCGGCGCGCTGGCAGGCTTCACCACCTCCTACGAGCAGATGCTGGTCGTGCGCACCCTGCAGGGCCTCGGCTTCGGCGGCGAGTGGGCGGTTGGCGCTGCGCTGATGGCCGAGGTGATCCGTCCGCAGCACCGCGGCAAGGCGCTCGGCTTCGTGCAGAGCGGCTTCGCCTTCGGCTGGGCCCTGGCGGCCGTGGTGATGACCGCCCTGCTGGCCTGGCTGCCGCAGGAAATCGCCTGGCGCGTGGCGTTCTGGGTCGGCGTGATCCCGGCCGGCTTCGTGCTGTTCATCCGCCGTCACGTCAAGGACCCGGAAATCTACAAGCAGGCCACCGCCAAGGTGCAGGAGAAGGCCTCGATCCTCTCTGCCTTCCGCCCCGGCGTGGTGCGACTGACCCTGCTCGGCGCGATGCTGGTGACCGGCCTGCAGGCCGCCGCCTACACCATCATGGCCTGGCTGCCGACCCTGATGGTCAGCGAGCGCGGCCTCAAGCCCGGCCCGGTGATCTTCACCATGCTGGTGATGTGCGCGGGAGCCTTCGCCGGCTTCGTCATCACCTCCTGGCTGGCCGACCGCTACGGCCGCCGCCCGGCGCTGCTGCTGTTCAGCGTCGGCGCCTGGATCTTCACCGTGATCTACATGCTGGTGCCGATGAGCACCACCCTGCTGCTGCTCATGGCCTTCCCGGTCGGCGCCTTCGCCACCGGCATCTTCGCGGTGCTCGGCCCGTTCCTCAGCGAACTGTTCCCGACCCACGTGCGCACCACCTGCATGGGCTTCTCCTACAACCTGGGCAAGTCCCTCGGCGCGCTGTCCATCGCCGGCGTCGGCGTGCTGTCCGAGCGCATCGGCCTGGCCAACTCCATCGGCACCTTCTGCCTGGTGGCCTACGCCCTGTCGATCACCGCCGTCCTGCTGCTGCCGGAGACCCGTGGCGTGCGCCTGGAAGACGTGGACGCCAAGGTCCTCGGCGACAGCGACGAACCCTTCACCGGCGAACTGAGCCAGAGCAAGATCTGACCTGAACGGGAGAACCCCATGCTGTATTGCGTAAAGATGGATGTGAACATTCCGCGCGACATTCCGCAGGACGAGATCGAGGCCATCAAGGCCGCGGAGAAGGCCCGCGCCATCGAGCTGCAACAGGCCGGCAAGTGGCCGCACCTGTGGCGCGTGGTGGGCCAGTACTCGAACATCAGCGTGTTCGATGTCGAGAGCAACGACGAGCTGCACGCCCTGCTGTCCAGCCTGCCGCTGTTCCCCTTCATGACCATCCAGGTCACGCCGCTGGCCAAGCACCCGTCGTCCATCGTCTGACCCCGGGCGGCGGCCAGCCGGTCGCCGCCACCTCCCCCATTCCCCCGCCGTGGCCGGTTATCCGCCGGCCGCGCCTTCGCCGCGAGTTCGCCATGGCCACGCCGCTGCAGACCGACAACCTCGACCTGTCCACCCTGATCCGCCCGGGAGACACGGTGCTGTGGGGCCAGGCCAACGCCGAGCCGCTGCCGCTGACCCAGGCGCTGATGGCCCAGCGGCAACGCATCGGTCGCTTCCGGGTGATGCTGGGCATCGCCAACAGCGACACCTGCCGGCCCGAGCACGCCGACTGCGTGGACTTCCTCGCCTACTGCGGTGCCGGCGCCAATCGCGAGCTGGCCAGGGCCGGCGCGCTCGACATCCTGCCCTGCCACTACTCGCAGCTGCCGGCGCTGATCGGCAGCGGCGCCCTGCGCATCGACGTGCTGCTGCTCCAGCTCGCCCCCGCCGACGCCGACGGCCGCTACAGCCTGAGCCTGGCCCACGAGTACCTGCTGCCGGCGCTGGACACCGCGCGGGTGGTGATCGCCGAGGTCAACCGGCAGGCGCCGCGCGTCCAGGGCGAGCGCACCCTGGGCGCGGACGATATCGACGCCATCCTGCACACCGACCGGCCGCCGCTGGAGAACCCGCCCAGCCGCATCCGCGAGGTCGACGCGCAGATCGCCTGGCACATCGCCGGGCTGGTCGAGGACGGCGCCACCCTGCAGGTGGGCATCGGCGCAATTCCCGACGCGGTGCTCGGCGCGCTGGCCGACCACCGCGACCTGGGCGTGCACTCCGGCAGCATCGGCGACGGCGTCGCCCAGCTGATGCGCAGCGGCGCCATCACCAATGCACGCAAGAGCCTGGACCGTGGCCTGAGCGTCGGTGGCGTGCTGCTCGGCAGCCGCCTGCTGCACGACTTCGCCCACGACAACCCGGCGATCATGCTGCGCTCCACCGCCTACACCCACGACCCGGACGTGCTCGCCCGCCAGGAACGCCTGGTGGCCATCAACTCGGCCATCGAAGTGGACCTCGGCGGGCAGATCAACTCGGAAGTGGCGGCCGGCAACTACGTCGGCGCGCTGGGCGGGGCGCTGGACTTCCTGCGCGGCGCGCACCGCTCGAAGGGCGGCCTGCCCATCGTCGCCCTGCCGTCCACGGCGGGCGGCGCCAGCCGCATCGTCGCCAGCCTGAGCGGGCCGGCCACCGTGCCGCGCGGCGACGCGGGGCTGATCGTCACCGAGTACGGCGTCGCCGACCTGCGCGGCAAGAGCCTGCGCCAGCGCATGCGCTGCATGCTCGACATCGCCCACCCCGACCACCGCGAGCGGCTGGAGCGCCAGCTGGGCGCGCTGTGGTAGCCGGCCTCAGCCGGCCTCCTTCTCGCCCGGGTCCTTGCCCTCGTTGGCGTGGTGCTCGATCACCGCGTTCATCTCGGCGCCGAACAGCAGCACCGCCGAGGAGATGTACAGGTACAGCAGGAACACGATGATCGCGCCGATGCTGCCGTAGGTGGCGTTGTAGTTGGCGAAGTTCTGCGCGTAGTAGCCGAAGCCCAGCGAGGCGGCGATCCACACCACCACCGCCAGGATCGAGCCGGGGGTGATGAAGCGGAACTCCTGCTTCACGTCCGGCGCCAGGTAGTACACGGCGGCCACCACCAGGATCAGCATGAGCACCGCCAGCGGCCAGCGCAGCCAGGCCCAGAGCACCACCACGGTCTCCTCCAGGCCGATCTGGGTGGCCAGCCAGTTCATCGCCTGCGGCCCGACCACCATCAGCGCCGCCGCCGTCAGCAGCGCGATGGCGACGCCCACGGTGTAGAGCAGCGACAGCGGCACCAGCTTCCAGGCCGGGCGGCCGTCCTCCACGCCATAGGCGCGGTTCATCGCCGCCATGGTCGAGCGCACCGCCGCCGAGGCGGTCCACAGCGCCAGCAGGATACCAATGGAGAACAGCCCCGGCTGCTGGGTCTGCAACTGGGTGATGACCGGGTCGACCAGCCCCAGGGCATCCTGCGGCAGCACCAGTTCGGCCTGCTGGTGCAGCCAGTCGAAGATCGGCTGGGCATCCAGCACGCCGATCAGGGCGATGAGGAACAGCAGGAAGGGAAACAGCGAGAAGAACAGCTGGAAGGCCAGCGCCGACGCATAGACGGGCAGTTCGTCGTCGATGAAGTCGGTCACGGTGCCGCGCACCAGGGTCCACCAGGAAACGCCACGCAGATCGATGAATGCCATGCCCCTTTCTCCCGTGTTCGAGCATTCTTCCTGCAAGGTGGGACGGCGCGGCGGCTGCATCGGTTCGACCAATCGCCACAGGGCGGGCAAAACCCTATACAATATGCGGCTTTTCCGCTCCGACCGAGGTACCGCCATGAGCACCCTGCCGCCCTGCCCCCAGTGCAACTCCGAATACACCTACGAGGACGGCAGCCAGCTGGTCTGCCCGGAGTGCGCCCACGAGTGGTCGGCCGACGCCGCGCCGGAGGCGGGCGACGAGCGCGTGATCAAGGACTCGGTCGGCAACCTGCTGCAGGACGGCGACACCATCACCGTGATCAAGGACCTCAAGGTCAAGGGCTCGTCCCTGGTCGTGAAGGTCGGCACCAAGGTCAAGAACATCCGCCTGTGCGACGGCGACCACGACATCGACTGCAAGATCGACGGCATCGGCGCGATGAAGCTGAAGTCGGAGTTCGTGCGCAAGGTCTGATGCCCGATCCGGTGCAACGCCGGATCGCCACGCGCAATCCTCCCGCAGGCACTAGGCTGAAATGAACGGGCGCGCCAGGCGCCCGTCCCTGCCCGGGAGGACACCATGCGCAGCCTGTCGCTCGTTCTTCTGCTCCTCCTCAGCCCCCTGCTCCACGCCGAGACCTGGCGGGTGATCGGCGACGAACAGTTCGCTCCCTACAGCTTCGTCACCCAGGACGACGACACCCCGCGTGGCATCGACGTGGACCTGATCGGGGCGGTGCTGCAGCAGGCCGGCATCGCCTACAGCCTGCGCCTGTACCCCTGGGAACGGGTCAAGCGCATGCTCGAACGGGGCGAGACCGAGATGGCCTTCCAGTTCGCCGGCACGCCGGAGCGCATGGCCCAGTACGAACTGGTCGGCCCGATCCGCACCGGCTCGACCGTGTTCATGACCACCGCCAAGACCAGCATCCAAGACTGGCAGACCCTGGACGACTTCTCCCCCTTCGTCATCGGCCAGGTGCGCGGCTACGCCTACGAGTCGGCCTTCGACAGGGCCGACCTGGCCCGCGACACCAGCGCGCAGAACCCGCGCCAGCTGGTCTCCATGCTGCTGGCCGGGCGCATCGACATCATCGTCGGCGATCGCACCCAGCTGCTCTACTTCGTCCAGGAACAGCGCGCCCAGAAACACGTGCGCCTGCTGCCCAGGCCACTGGTGGAGATGCCGCGCTACGTGGCCTTCACCAAGGGCGACGAACGCGCCCGGCGCTTCGCCGCGGCACTGGACAAAGCGCGGGCCAGCGGCGAGCTGGAGAAGGTTCTGCGCCGCTGGGAGCGCTGAGGCGTCACTGCACCGGCAGGAAGTTGAGGAACAGCAGGCTCTGCGCGTAATTCACCCCGAGCCGGCGATAGCGCTCCTCCAGCACGTGGGTGAGCAGGTCCAGGCGCGCCGTCATCTTGCCGAACTCCACCGCGTAGCTGAGGTTGCTGCCCTCGTTGGACAGCAGCAGCGGGCGGCCGCTGGCGTCCCGGCGCTGGGCCAGCATCCACGCCGCCTTCTCGATGTTGCGCGCGGCGTTGTGGATGAAACGGGCGTCGAACGAGTCGGTCAGGTAGAACTCGGTGCGCCCGCCGTGGGCCGTCACCAGCATGCTGCCGAGGGCGTAGATGAAGGCGCCGACCCGGTCGCCCTGGAAATCGGCCCCCAGCGAATAACTCAGCGCCGCGATATCGCGCCGCCCGCCGAGCTGGGGCAGCGGCTGGTTTTGCTCGATGGCCTGGTGGATCGCCCGCTCCGCCTCGGCGCGGCTGGCCAGGCCGGTCTTGCGCCACTCCTGCGGGTTGCGCTGGTACAGCTTGCTCATCAGCTGGTACAGGCTGTTGAGGTTGTCGCGCATCGCCAGCGTGGCCATGCGGTCCACGTCGCTCTGCAGGAACTCGCCGGCCCGCGGCTCGCTGCGCTTGCTGACGATGCTCTCGTGGGACAGGCGCCCGGCACAGCCGGCCAGCCCCAGCGCCATCAGCACCACGGCAAGCCCGCCCCACCTGACAACCATCGCGTTCATCCGTCGGCCTCGCTCCCGCGCCTTCGCACGCCTCTCGGCAAGCAGTAAAGCGCAAAACCCACCGGCACACCGTGAGCCATGCCTCCGGCGGGCCAATCCATCGTGACCGACATTGTCGCCGTCTCGTTTTACACAGGATTTACACTGCCCCGCGCAATGGCCCGCACGGGGCACAGTCGAAGACATTGACCGGAGAACCGGTTCCCCATAGGAGTCTCGACCATGCTTTCGCGTATCCCAATCATCACCGGCCTGATCGCCAGCCTGGCCTTCGCCGGCGAGCAACAGGCCCATGCGGCGGATCGCGGCGACGTGGCCGCGGGCGTCGCGGTCGGAGCCATCATCGGCGGCGTGCTGGCCAGCCAGAGATCGGACCGCGGCTACGCGCCCGCCCCGGTCTACCGGGCGCCGCCACCGCCCCGGGTGGTCTACTACGAACCCCGCCCCGTCTATTACGAGCCACGCCCGGTCTACTACAGCCCCGGCCCGGTGTACTACGTGCCCGCTCCCCCGCCACCACGCTACAGGCACTGGCGCGAACCCCGTCGCCATCACCACGGCCATCGCTGGTAACGAAAAAGCCCCGCTCATGCGGGGCTTTTTCATCACCAGCGATGGCTCGGTGCAATGGCCGCTCTCGTAGGGTGCGCCGTGCGCACCGGCAAGCCCGTGCATGGCCACCGGTGCGCACGGCGCACCCTACGGCGCTATGCCGGGCCGGAGGCTTCCTCCCGCGCCATCACGAAGGTGCCGCGCCCGCGCTGCTTGGCCTGGTACAGCGCCGTGTCCGCCGCCTTGTACAGCTCGGTCAGTTGGTCGGCGTCGTCGGGGAAGCGCGCCGAGCCGATGCTCACGCCGATGTTCAACGCCACCCCGTCGTACTCCACCGGCTGGTTCAGCGCCTGCAGCAGCCGCGCCACCACTTGCGCCAGCTCCGTCCTCACGCCGGGCCCGGTCACCAGCACGGCGAACTCGTCGCCGCCCAGGCGCGCGGCGAAGTCGCCCCGCCGCAGCTGCGCCTGCAGGCGCTGGGCCAGGGTACGCAGGACGAAGTCGCCGGCGTCGTGGCCGTACTGGTCGTTGATCGGCTTGAACAGGTCGAGGTCGAGCAGCAGCAGCGCCAGCGACTCGCCCCGGCGCAGGCTGTCGGCCATCGCCGCGTCCAGCCGCTCCAACAGGTAGCGGCGGTTCGGCAGCTCGGTCAGCGAGTCGTGGAAAGCCGCGTGCTGCAGCTGCTGGTTGGCCTCGGCCAGTTCGGCGGTGCGCAGCGCCACCGCGCTCTGCAGTTCGTCGGCGCTGCGCTGTATCTGCGCCAGGCGCGCGCTCTTCTCGCGGTCGACCAGGCGCAGTGCGGCCGCCTTCTCCTGGCGCAGCATCTGGATGCGGTAGGCCAGAGCGAAGGAAAACAAGATGGCCTCCAGCGAGACCGACAGGGGAAAGAAGTAGCCGATCAGCGGCAGCGGCGGGATCACCCCGCCGGCGCGCAGCAGCAGAATCACTGCACTGACCAGCACGAAGCCGTAGCCGATCAGGTAGAGGCGCGCCGGCACGAAACCCTGCCAGCTGCGCAGGGCCGCCCAACCCAGCGCGATCGGCATGGTCAGCACCGGCAGCAGGGCGATCATCAGCGACGCCTCGCGGCGCATGCCCAAGGCGTTGATCAGGATGGCGACGCCGTACAGCACGCACACCCCGTTGAGCACCCGCGCCGGCCAGGGCGAGCCGCCGGGGCGGGACAACAGGGCGATGGTGAAGCGCATCAGCAGCACGCTCCACAGCGACGGCATCGTCATCCGGTCCAGCCACACCGGTGTGGCGATGCCCGGCCAGAGGTACTGCTGGGCGTGGCCGGACATGGCCAGCATCATCAGCAGGGAGCAGCCCGTGGTCAGCACGTACCAGAGGTAGGCGCGGTCGCGCAGGCTGAAGAGGATGAACAGGTTGTACAGCAGCAGCGCCAGCACCACGCCGTAGATCAGGCCGTAGGCGAAGTTCTCCTCGCTGCTGACCTGCTGCAGGTCGCCGAGCTGCCAGATGCGCAGCGGAAACAGGTTGCCCGCGGGGTCGTAGCTGCGCACGTACAGGGTCAGCGGCTGCTCGCCCAGCGCCGGCAACTGGAACAGGCCGCGCCGGTAGGGGTAGTCGCGCCCCTCGCTGAACGGCACCCGCTCGCCGCTGGCGCGCTCTGTCCACCCGCCCTCGCCGTCCGGCAGGTACAGACGCGCATCGAGCACCAGCATGCCGCCCAGCTCCAGCCACCAGCGCGCGGGCGCCTCCGCGCCACGCTGCAGGGTGATGCGCAGCCACCACGGGTTGGGGCTGCGCCCGGCACTGGCCCGCCCGTCGGCCGGCTGGAAACGCGCCTGCACCTCGGGCCGTTGCAGATCGTCGATGCCCAGCTGCCCGCCGACATCCTCCAGCAGCTCGACCCGCTCGTTCAGGCCGAGCCCGCTGCTGTCCTCCTGCAACAGGACAGGCGCGGCGAACGACGACGAGCCGCAGACCAGCCACAGCGACAGGCACAGCAGACAGCGAATCCAGGACATTGCTCGTCATCCCTCCGGCGAGCCGCGCGAGGCTCTGGCAGTGGCCATGGGCCATAAAGCCTGAGTATAGGGAAAGCGCTCCGGGAAATTCAGCCGGGGGTCGACGTACTTTCGTTGCAAGTCAGGACGGAGCGAAATGCGTCGAGGGCGGGGATGTGACGTGAGGTTGAGGAGATATGGGTAGGGCGGGTGCAACCCGCGCAGCCGACGACGCGGGTTTCACCCGCCCTACTCGCCGCGCCAGACAAAAAGCTATGTACTCGTTACATGTTGGTGCTGCTCTTGTGGGCGCGGCTGGGCGGCATTCCGATTGGCCGCGAAATTCGCGGATAAATCCGCTCCCACAGGACATGCAACAACTAACGGGGACATAGCCCAAAAAGGCCGGTCTCTCGACCGGCCTTTCTGCTGCGTATCAGCCGTTGCTGGGGAAGGCGAACTGCGCCGCCTCGTGGCTGGCGCGCTGGGGCCAGCGCTGGGTGATGGTCTTGCGCTTGGTGTAGAAGCGCACGCCGTCCGGGCCATAGGCGTGGAGGTCGCCGAACAGGGAGCGCTTCCAGCCGCCGAAGCTGTGGTAGGCCACCGGCACCGGCAGGGGCACGTTGACGCCGACCATGCCGACTTCGATCTCGTCGCAGAACAGGCGCGCGGCTTCGCCGTCGCGGGTGAAGATGCAGGTGCCGTTGCCGTATTCGTGGTCGTTGATCAGCTGCATGGCCTCTTCCAGGCTGCCGACGCGGACGATGCACAGCACCGGGCCGAAGATCTCTTCCTTGTAGATGGTCATCTCCGGGGTGACGGCGTCGAACAGGGTGCCGCCGACGAAGAAGCCGGCCTCGTTGCCCGGCACCACCAGGCCACGGCCGTCCACCACCAGCCTGGCGCCCTGCTCGACGCCGCTGTCGATGTAGCCCTTGACCTTGTCGCGCGCCGCGCCGGTGACCAGCGGGCCCATGTCCAGGCCGCAGGAGGTGCCGGCGCCGATCTTCAGGGCGGCGATCTTCGGCACCAGTTTCTCGACCAGCTTGTCGGCCACCTGGTCACCCACCGCCACTACCACGGAGATGGCCATGCAGCGCTCGCCGCAGGAGCCGTAGGCAGCGCCCATCAGGGCGTTGACGGTGTTGTCGAGGTCGGCGTCCGGCAGCACCACAGCGTGGTTCTTGGCGCCGCCCAGGGCCTGAACGCGCTTGCCGCGCTTGTTGGCCTCGGTATAGATGTATTCGGCGATCGGGGTGGAGCCGACGAAGCTGATGGCCTTCACTTCAGGCGCCTCGATCAGGGCATCCACCGCTTCCTTGTCGCCGTTGATCACGTTCAGCACGCCCCTGGGCAGACCGGCTTCGTGCAGCAGCTGGGCGATCAGCAGGGTGGAGCTGGGGTCACGCTCGGAGGGCTTGAGGATGAAGCAGTTGCCGCAGGCGATGGCCAGCGGGTACATCCACAGCGGCACCATGGCCGGGAAGTTGAACGGGGTGATGCCGGCGACCACGCCCAGCGGCTGGAAGTCGCTCCAGCTGTCGATGTTCGGGCCGGCGTTGCGGTTGAACTCGCCCTTGAGCAGTTCCGGCGCGCCGCAGGCGTACTCGACGTTCTCGATGCCGCGCTGCAGTTCGCCCACGGCGTCTTCCAGGGTCTTGCCGTGCTCTTCGCTGATCAGCGCGGCGATCCTGTCCTTGTTGGCTTCCAGCAGTTGCTTGAAGCGGAACATCACCTGGGCGCGCTTGGCCGGCGGAGTGTTGCGCCAGGCGGGGAAGGCGGCCTTGGCGGCGTCGATGGCGGCCTGGATGGTGCCGCGGTCGGCCAGTTCGACCTGGCGCACGGCCTCGCCGATGGAGGGGTTGTAGACCGGCACGGTGCGCTGGCCGCTCAGGACGATGTCGCCGTTGATCAGGTGGGCGATGGTGCTCATGAAGTGCTCTCTCGATGTGAATGCGGTCGGGTCCCCTCTCCCTCTGGGAGAGGGCTAGGGTGAGGGTGCCATGCACGGCTCGGTGTGGCCTGGCGGTCCCTCACCCCCGGCCCTCTCCCAGAGGGAGAGGGGGGCGTCGGTCAGCTGATCGTGTTCAGGGTGTCGCCCACGGCGTTGAACAGGCGGTCCAGCTCTTCCGGGCGGGTGTTGAAGGTCGGCCCGAACTGCAGGGTGTCGCCGCCGAAGCGCACGTAGAAGCCGGCTTTCCACAGGGCCAGGCCGGCCTCGAACGGGCGGATCACCGCGTCACCGTCGCGCGGGGCGATCTGCAGGGCGCCGACCAGGCCGCAGTTGCGGATGTCGACCACATGCTTGGTGCCCTTCAGGCCGTGCAGCGCGTTCTCGAAGTGCGGCGCCAGCTCGGCGGCCTGCTGGATCAGGTTGTCCTTCTCCAGCAGTTCCAGGGTGGCCAGGCCGGCGGCGCAGGCGACCGGGTGGGCGGAGTAGGTGTAGCCGTGGGTGAACTCGATCATGTGTTCGGCCGCCGGCTGGTTCATGAAGGTGTCGTAGATTTCCTTCGAGGCGATCACCGCGCCCAGCGGGATGGCACCGTTGGTGATCTGCTTGGCGGCGTTGATGATGTCCGGGGTGACGCCGAAGTATTCCGCGCCGCTCCACTTGCCCAGGCGGCCGAAGCCGGTGATCACTTCGTCGAAGATCAGCAGGATGTTGTGCTGGGTGCAGATTTCGCGCAGGCGCTCCAGGTAGCCCTTCGGCGGGATCAGCGCGCCGGCCGAGCCGGACAGCGGCTCGACGATCACGGCGGCGATGTTGGAGGCGTCGTGCAGCTCGATCAGCTTGAGCAGTTCGTTGGCCAGCTCGACGCCGCCGGTCTCGGCCATGCCACGGGTGAACGCCATGCCCGGCTGCAGGGTATGCGGCAGGTGGTCGGCGTCCATCAGCTGGCCGTACATCTTGCGGTTGCCGCCGATGCCGCCGAGGGCGGTGCCGGCGATGTTGACGCCGTGATAGCCACGGGCGCGGCCGATGAAGCGGGTCTTGGTCGGCTGGCCCTTGAGGCGCCAATAGGCCTTGGCCATCTTCACCGCGGTGTCGGCGCATTCGGAGCCGGAACCGGTGAAGAACACGTGGTTCAGTTCGCCCGGCATCAGGTCGGCGATCTTCTCGGCCAGCTGGAACGACAGCGGGTGGCCGTACTGGAAGCCCGGTGAGTAGTCGAGGGTGCCGAGCTGCCGGGACACCGCCTCCTGGATTTCCCGGCGCGAGTGGCCGGCACCGCAGGTCCAAAGGCCGGAGAGGCTGTCGAACACGCGGCGGCCCTGGTCGTCGATCAGGATGTTGCCTTCGGCCCCGACGATGATGCGCGGGTCGCGCTTGAACTGGCGGTTGGCGGAAAACGGCATCCAGTGGGCATCCAGCTTGAGCTGGCTGGCCAGGGACGGGGTGGCGGTCTGCGGCATGTTCATGGTGGCTCTCCAGAGAGGCACTGTGGTCTTTGTTGCCAGGCAAGGTGCCACGGGCATAAAGTCACGAAAATCCAAATCTTCGTACTTTAAGTTAAGCGACTACTAAACAATGAGCAGCCGCCGTTCCGATCCCCTGGCCCAGGTCAGCGATTTTGAGATCCGCCTGTTGCGCCTGTTCCGCAGCGTGGTGGAATGCGGCGGCTTCTCCGCCGCCGAGAGCGTGCTGGGCATCGGTCGTTCGGCGATCAGCCAGCAGATGAGCGACCTGGAGCAACGCCTGGGCCTGCGCCTGTGCCAACGCGGCCGCGCCGGCTTTGCCCTGACCGAGGAAGGACGCGAGGTGTACCAGTCGTCGCTGCAACTGTTCGGCGCGCTGGAGAGCTTCCGCAACAACGTCAACGGCCTGCACCGCGAGCTGCGCGGCGAGCTGCACATCGGCCTCACCGACAACCTCGTCACCGTGCCGCACATGCGCATCACCCACGCCCTGGCCCGGCTCAAGGAGCTGGGGCCGGAGGTGCGCATCCAGATCCGCATGACGCCGCCTTCCGAGGTGGAACAGGGCGTGCTCGACGGCAGCCTGCACGTCGGCGTGGTGCCGCAGAGCCACGCCCTCTCCGGCCTGGAATACCAGCCGCTGTACGGCGAGCGCTCGCAGCTCTACTGCGCCGTCGGCCACCCGCTGTTCTACGCGGACGACAGCCAGCTCGCCGACAGCCGCCTCAACGCCCAGGACGCCATCGCCCCGACCTTCCGCCTGCCGCCGGAGATCCAGGTCCAGTACCAGGTGCTGAGCTGCACCGCCAGCGCCTCGGATCGCGAGGGCATGGCCTTCCTCATCCTCACCGGCCGTTACATCGGCTACCTGCCGGACCACTATGCCCAGCAATGGGTGCAGCAGGGCCGCCTGCGGGTGCTCAAGCCGGCCAGCCGCTTCTACGACCTGACCCTGGCCTCGGTGACGCGCAAGGGGCGCCGCCCGCAACTGGTGCTGGAGACCTTCCTCGAGGCGCTGGCGAAGACCCTCTGAGAACGACACCGGACCAGTCGGTCCGAATACGGCCGACCGGACGCGAAAGCCCCGTGCCACTAGGGCTTGCGCCATTTTTCCAGCGAAGCGGCACAGACTTGTCAAGACGATTTTCTGACGCTTTCTTGGGTCATTTTTGATCACCCTGTCTTCTTCGTCTGAATGGCACACGTTTTTGACGCGCAAGGGTTGTTTCGTGACCCGCCGTGGGTTATCTGTTCACAGACAAAACCGATCATCAGTACGGACCCCTCTCGATGCCAGCAGCCTCTCCTGCTCCCGGCGCCGGCAAACCCGCCGGTCGCATCCGCCAGAAGAACGAAAAAGCCATCATCGCCGCCGCCGAGGTGGAGTTCGCCCGCCATGGCTACAAAGGCACCAGCATGAACAGCATCGCCCAGGCGGTGGGGTTGCCCAAGGCCAACCTGCACTATTACTTCAGCAGCAAGCAGGGGCTCTACATCGCCGTACTGAACAACATCCTCGACCAGTGGGACGCCGCCTTCAACGGCCTGACGGTGGACGACGACCCGGCCCAGGCGCTCAGCAGCTACATCCGCTCCAAGGTCGAGTTCTCCCGCACCCAACCGCTGGCCTCGCGCATCTTCGCGATGGAAGTGATCGGCGGCGGGCAGACCCTGACGGCCCACTACAACCAGGACTACCGCGAGTGGTTCCGCCAGCGCGCCGCGGTGTTCCAGGCCTGGATCGATGCGGGCAAGATGGACCCGGTGGACCCGGTGCACCTGATCTTCCTGCTCTGGTCCAGCACCCAGCACTACGCCGACTTCACCAGCCAGATCTGCATGTTCACCGGCAAGAACAGCCTGAAGAAGGCGGACTTCGAGGAAGCCGCGTCCGCCCTGGAACGGATCATCCTCAAGGGCTGCGGCCTCACCCCGCCCGCCCGCGCCTGACCCGGTTCAGCGCCACGGCGCCCGCGCCAGCAGCTCGGCGCAGCGCGCCTGGAGGAACTCGCGCAGCAGGCGCACCGGCCCGCTGAGCTGGTCGCGGTGGGCGCAGATCAGGTTGAGCGGCGTCGGCTCGCCGGGCCAGTCGCCCAGCGCCACCTCCAGCCGCCCGGTCTGCACGTCGTTCGCCACGTCCAGCCAGGACTTGTACACCAGCCCCCTGCCTGCCACGGCCCAGCGCCGCACCACGTCGGCGTCGTCGCTGACCCGGTCGCCGGAGACGGTCACGGCCAGGCCGCGCCTGCCGTCGCCCAGGCTCCAGCGGTCGTGGACCCGGCCGCCGATCATGTACAGCAGGCAGTTGTGCCGTCGCAGTTCATCCGGGTGGCGCGGCCGGCCGTGGCGGGCGAAGTAGTCCGGCGCGGCGCACAGCACCCGGCGGTTGTCCGCCGCCACCGGCAGGGCCACCAGGCTGGAGTCCTCCGGCTCGCCGTAGCGCAGGGCGATGTCCACCGGCTGGCGGAACAGGTCGGCGTTGCGGTCGCTGAGCAGCAGCCGCAGGCTCAGGTGCGGGCGCTCGGCCTGGAAGCGGTCGAGCCAGGGCAGCAGCGCGTTGCGGCCGAAGTCGGAGGGCGCGGTGATCTGCATCACCCCGCTGATCTCCGCCCGCGCACCGGCCAGCTGCTGGCGACCGCTCTCCAGGCTGGCCAGGGCGGCGCGGGCGTGGGCCAGGTACTGCTCGCCCTCGGCGGTCAGGCGCAGGCTGCGGGTGGAGCGCAACAGCAGGCGCACCTGCAGCTCCGCTTCCAGGCGCTTGAGGGCGGCGCTGGCCAGCGCCGGCGAGCAGTCCCGCTCGCGGGCGGCGGCGGAGAGGCTGCCGAGTTCGGCGGTGCGGACGAACAGAGCGAGGTCGTCGAAGCGCAGCATGGCGGCTCCATTTTCAAAGAAAATTTGAAAGAGACTCTATGGCATGCCTGTTTTTCTCTCCAGCCCGATAAACGAACATGCCGGCAATGCCAGCCCGACCGCACCGGCTAAGCTGGAACTTCTCCCTTTCGCCACGCCCCTTTCGAGGAACTGCCGCATGAAAGCCATCGCCTATTACCAGTCCCTGCCCGCCGACCACGCCGAGGCTCTGGTCGATATCGACCTGCCGGCGCCGCAGCCCGGCCCGCGCGACCTGCTAGTGGAGGTGCGCGCCATCTCGGTCAACCCGGTCGATACCAAGATCCGCCAGCGGGTCACGCCGGAGGCCGGCCAGCCCAAGGTGCTGGGTTGGGACGTGGCCGGCGTGGTGGTCGAGGTGGGCGCCGAAGTCAGGCAGTTCCGCCCGGGCGACCAGGTGTTCTATGCCGGCGCCATCGACCGCGCCGGCGCCAACAGCGAGCTGCACGTGGTGGACGAGCGCATAGTCGGGCGCATGCCCGGCTCGCTGGACTTCGCCCGCGCCGCCGCGCTGCCGCTGACCGCGGTCACCGCCTGGGAGCTGCTGTTCGAGCGCCTGGGCGTGCGCGAGGGCAAGGGCGACGACGGCCAGGCCCTGCTGGTGACGGGCGCCGCCGGCGGCGTCGGCTCGGTGCTGGTGCAGCTGGCCCGCCAACTGACCGGCCTTACCGTGATCGGCACCGCCTCGCGCGACGAGACCCGCGACTGGGTGCAGCAGCTCGGCGCCCACCATGTGATCGACCACAGCCAGCCGCTGGTGCCGCAGCTCAAGGCGCTCGGCATCGAGCAGGTCGACCTGGTCGCCAGCCTGACCCACACCGACCAGCATCTGGACCAGCTGGTCGAGGCCCTGGCGCCCCAGGGCCGCCTGGCGCTGATCGACGACCCGGCCCAGCTGGACGTGGTCAAGCTCAAGCGCAAGAGCCTGTCGCTGCACTGGGAGTTCATGTACACCCGCTCGCTGTTCCAGACCGCCGACATGATCGAGCAGCACCGCCTGCTCAACCGGGTCAGCCAGTTGATCGACGACGGCGTGCTGAAGACCACCCTGGGCGAGCATTTCGGCACCATCAACGCCGCCAACCTGCGCCGCGCCCACGCCCTGCTGGAGAGCGGCAAGGCTCGTGGCAAAATCGTGCTTGAGGGTTTCTGAGGCAGATTGTCGGCAGCTTCGTAGGGTGCGCCGTGCGCACCTTGGACCGGCAACTTCGATGATTCGGTTGTAGCCCGGATGAAATCCGGGGCGGACTATCGTTCAACCGCTTACCGAGTGTTCCGACACCTCTGGCTTCGCCCTCCCGGGCGAGTCACTTTCTCTTGTTTGGCCAAGAGAAAGTAACCAAAGAGAAGGCCACCCCGGCATCCGGCCCCGCCTACGGCGGGGTTCCCTCCTTCCGGTGCCGCTCCGGGGGCCGGCTTGCAAGGGCCATCCATGGCCCTTCAAGCGGGGACGCCCAGTTCTCTCGCCGCGTCCCTGCGGCTCGTCCCCCTGCGCAACACCTCCACTCGGCCTCCTGACGGGGACTCGAGCTCCGAGTTGCCTGATAGTTCTTTTCTGCTGCTGCGCGAACTTGGTTCCTGTGGCCACATGCAACACGTAGCTATAAAAAATCCCCGCCGGCGAACCGGACGGGGATCGAATCGTGCGCCGCGGGGAAATCCCCGCGGCGTTTTCACAGGGCTTCAGCGGGCCAGGCCGCCACCCTGACGACGGGTGCGATGGCCGATGAGGGCGAGCAGGCCCGACAGCAGGATCAGCGCCCAGCCCGACAGGGTCGGGGCCGCCGCCGTCGAGCGCACGGTGAGACTGACGGTCGCCTGGTTGTTGCTCGTGTCGGCATCGTCATCGGTGTCGGTGGTGCCGGTCACCGTGGTCGGGCCGCTGGGTGCGCCCGGGGTGCCGGTCACCGCGCAGGTCACCACGCCGCCCACAGGTACCGCGTCGCCGGCATTCCACGGCGCGCCGCCGGGCGCGAGGGTGCAGGCACCCTGGCTGAGGCTGGGCGGCAATCCGGTCACCGAGCAGAGGGTGTTGTCCACCGCGGGCGACGAGCCGATGTTGCTGCAAGTGAAGCTGCCGTTGTAGGGCACGCCCTCTGCCGGCGGCGTGAGGCCGCCGAGGTCGACGCGCATGTCCGGCGCGGTGATGCTGGTGGACGCCGCGGCCGTGTTGTTGCCGGCATTGCTCTCCGAGGAGGAGGTGCCGATGGTCGCGGTGTGGTTCACCGGGCCGGTGGACGGCGCCGTGTAGCTGAAGCTGGCGTTGAAGCGCTGGCCGTTGCCCAGGGTCGCCGGGCCGGTCCAGGTGATGGTGCCTCCGGATGCCGAACAGGCCGCCGGCGCACAGGTGACGTCGGTCAGGCCGGGCGGGATGCTCACCGTGTAGCTCACGCCGTTGGCCTCGTTCGGGCCCTTGTTCTCGAACACCACCGGCACGCTCACCGTCTGCCCGGCGACGGCGCTGGCCGGCGGCGAGATGCTGACGGTCACGTCCGCCAGGGCGGAGCCGGAATCGATCACCGTGGTCATGCCGCTGGCGTTGTTGTTGGCGGTGCTGCCGCCCTCGTCCGTGGTGGTCGTGACCCGGGCCGAGACCGGCACGGTGCTGCCCACGGAAGGTGCGGTGTAGGTCAGCACGAAGGACTGCTCCTGCCCCGCGACCAGCGTGGTGCCGGACGGGAAGGTCACCACCATCTGCCCGGAGGCGTCGGGCGTGCCGCAGGTCGCCGGGGCACCGCAGCTCACGCCGGCAGTCCCGGCGGGCAGCTGCACCACGTAGGCGACATCGACGGCATCCAGCGGACCGAAGTTGCGGAAGCTCACCGGCACGCTCACCGTCTGCCCGGCCACCGCCTGGACGGGCGCGGAGACGCTGGCCATCACGTCGGCGACGCTGGCGCCGCCACCGGCTGCGGTGGGCGCGCTGGCGCTATCGGGTGCGTGGCCCGGGTTGGGCTCCTGCGGGCTGGTGGTCGCGATGGAGGATTGCAGCAGCGTGCTGCCGGAGGCCGGCGCGGTGTAGCTGAGCGTCACCGGCGGCACCCACTGGCCGGAGGTCAGGGTGGGCGGCAGGCCGGAGATGGTCACTGCGCCGGTGGCCGGGTTGTAGCTGCAGGTGGCGCCGGAGCAGCTGACGCCCGAGAGGCCGGTCGGCAGGTTGGCGCCGTAGCTCACGCCGGTGGCCGTGGAGGAGCCGACGTTGCCGAACTCGATCTGCGCGACCACGGTCGCCCCCGGCGCGACGCTGCTCGGCGCGGACACGCGAGTGGTCACGTCGGCGCTGGAGTAGATCAGGATGCCCATGGACGGCTGCTCGGGATCGGACTTCTGCAATACCCAGAGGTCCAGGCCCAGCTTGTCGGCGAATTCGGTCGTGAGGCTGCAGGTGCTGCTGCCGTTCGAGCCGTTTCCCCCCCAGTAGCGGGGATAGCGCGGCGCACCGTTCGAGGTGGTGCCGAAGCCGGCGGTGGAGGCACTGTCGACACCGTTCAGCGCCTCGACGGGCGTGGTGACATGGCGGCTGCTCAGCGTGCCGCCACACAGGTGCTCGGGCGTGCCGTCGGTGGCGATGGTGCCAACCTCCACCCCGGCGCGGGTCTTGTAGGCGCGATCGTCGTAATAGATGGTGGTACTGCCGCTACCCAGGCCGTTGAGCTGGGTGATGACGGGGCCGCCGTTGAAGTTCTTCTCCGCGTCCAGCAGCGGGAAGTGCGCCTCGCCGTTGCGGCCGACCACCTGGAAGTTGTACGGGGTGCCGCCGGCGTTGGCCGGCACCGGCGAGCCGTTGTTGGCCAGGCCGTCCCACAGCACTTCGTTGCGCCCCGCCACGGCCGAGCCTTCGAGCACGCGGTTCAGCGGGTTGGCCACGTCGTAGTCGCCGCCCGCGCTGATCACGATCTGGTAGCTCATCACGTCGGTGGCGTCGAAGCTGATGACGCCGCCGCGGCCCACGTAGCTGTGCGAGGTGCCGCCCGGCGGATAGCTGAAGGCGACGTTGTCGATCATCGGCTCCGGCGGCACCAGCGGGATACCCAGCTCCGTCAGCGTGTCGTCCGCCTGGGTGCCGGAAATGTCCTCGAAGAAGATCGGGTAGGCGGGTGCCTCCAGCGTCACACCGGCATCGATGCTGGCGAGATAGTCGTTGCTGCCGCGCACGTTCTTGTAGAGCGGCTCGTCCGCATCGAGGAAGCCGCGGGCATTGGCATAGATGGCGAAGGCGTTGGGGTCGAGGCCCTTCATCTGCTGCCGGTAGCGGTAGCCGTCCTGGGTGACGTAGTGGAAGGTCGAGTACAGCCGGCGCGGCGTGCCGGTGCTCGGATCGTTGTTGTTGCCGAGGGTCTGGGCCGCGAAGGCATAGGTGAAGACGCGGCCCGGCAGGTCGGCCGTGCTGGTGTCGCTGGCGCGTACCGTGACCTCCCAGCGGTCGAGCTGGGTGCCGCCCGCCTCCATCAGTACACCGTGGATACCGCTCTGGGTGACCTGATAGACGCATGGTACGTACTGGCTGCCCGTGGTCACGCCCGCCGCCGTGCCGGGACCGGCCAGCTCGGCCGCGCGGGTGTTGATCCGCCCGGTACCGGAGGAAATCGCGCAGTTGGTGGCGGTGCCGCCGGTAGGTGCCTCGTTGCCCTTGGGTCCGAAGTCGGTATCCGGCGTGTAGACGGTGGCGGTGCCGTTACTGTCGCGCCCCAGCAGGATGCGCTCGCCCGCCTGGGCGTAGACGTAGATGAAGGTGCGTGCGCGAATGACGCCGCCGTACGTATTGCCCGAGAAATTCATCAGGGCGCGTCCGGCGTTGGCACTGAGCACCGCATCGTAACCAGACTCTCCGGACAGGTAGCCCTGCGGATACAGGCTGCGGCTCCCCACGGCGCCCGCGTGGCCCGCGCCGAGCAGGCCGGCGACGAGACAGGCCGCCAGGGAGAGCTGCAGCGCCCTCCCCCTTGAGCACTCCGCCCAGGAACGGGACGGCGGTTTTAGGGTTGGACGGATCATTGGCAGTTTCCCCTGGCTTTATATAGTTGTGCGGGCGTGGCTGTGCTTATGGCACTCCTAGCCTTCGCATCCTGACAGGGGCGGTCTTCGGGCAATTTTGTCTGAACGGACAACTCCTTTGCCGGAGAGGAAGAAAGGCTCCAGCGGGCGGAAAAAATGCCCAGCCGGTATCGGTTTTCCGAGAGGAAAGAGGGCAGCCTGTGCCCGCGCCGGAACGGCTCGGACGCGCATCGACCATCAGTCGGGCGCTTGATCCAGGTCAGGGAAAAGCGAAACCGCAGGTCTACACTGCAGCTTCACCCTTTTCGTGGAGACCTGCGATGAACATCCTGATTCGTCAGGTGATGACCGCCGAAGGTGCCCGCTGGCAGGTGTGTCTGGACCAGCAGGGCGTGAGCTTCCGCAGCGAGAGCGAGGCGCGCGATTTCGTCAGCGTGCTGCAGAAGCGGCTCCGCGCGCCGCACCCGCTGCCCTGGCGCACGGCCCCCGAGGTGCGAACGGCCGGTTGAGCGGCAGCTGCCCGCTCTCGACCAGGCGTCCCTGACTAAACGACCCTGACCAGGCGCTCTTTCAGAACTCCAGCGACTGGCGCTTGGCATGGCTCGCGCTGAACAGCGCCAGGAGCAGCGTGATCACCCCGCACACGGCGATGACCAGAGCCATGGGCCTGGCGCTGCCGTCGTGCAGCGCGCCCACCAGCCCCGAGGCCACCGCCGCCACGGTGAACTGCAGCGAGCCGATCAGGGCCGAGGCGCTGCCGGCGTGGGCGCCCTGCCCCGCCATGGCGCAGGCGGTGGCGTTGGGCAGCACGCAGGACAGGCTGGCGGTGCTGATGAACAGCGGCACCAGCAGCGGCCACAGCTGCTCCGGCTTGGTCATGGCCACGGCCAGCAGCGCCAGGGTCGCGGCGCAATAGACCCAGACCGTGCGTTTGAGCCAGTAGCCGGGGCCGTGGTGGCGCAGCATCCAGCCGTTGAGCTGGGCGGTGAGGATGAAGCCGGCGGCGTTGGCGCCGAACAGCCAGCCGTAGTGCTCGGCGGGCACGCCGTACAGATCGATGAAGACGAAGGGCGAGCCGGAGATGTAGGCGAACATGCCCGCCATGGCCACTCCGCCGGTCAGCCCGTAGCCCACCAGCAGGCGGTCGCGCAGCAGCACCACGTAGCGCCCCAGCGCGCCCGTCAGCGGTTGTGGCGGCAGGCTCTGCGGGCGGGTCTCCGGCAGCCACAGCAGCACAGCCACCAGGCACAGCGCGCTGAACAGCACCAGGCCGAGGAAGATCGACTGCCAACCGAACAGCTGCAGCAGCAGCCCGCCGCCCAGGGGCGCGAGGATGGGCGCCACGCCCATCACCAGCATCAGCTTGGAGAACACCTTGGCCGAGGCCAGCGGGTCGCACAGGTCGCGCACCACCGCCCGCGAGATGACCATCCCGGCGCAGCCGCCGAGGGCCTGGACGAAGCGCGCCACGATCAGCCACTCCAGGGTCTGCGCCAGCGCGCAGGCCAGCGAGGCCAGGGTGAACAGCACCAGCCCGGCCAGCAGCGGCCAGCGCCGGCCGTAACGGTCGGCCAGCGGGCCGTAGACCAGCTGGCCCAGGGCGGTGCCGGCGAAATATGAGGCCAGGGACAACTGCACATGCTCGACATCGGTGCCGAAGACCAGGGCCAGGGTCGGGAAGCTAGGCAGGTAGAAGTCGATTGCCATGGGCCCGAAGGCGCTGAGGGTGCCGAGGATCAGCAGGATGCGAAAGCTCATTGATTGTCCACCGGAAAACGAAAGGCGCCCCGAGGGGCGCCTTGAGATCATACAGGCCAGTCTCTGGTCAGGTCAGTGCGGCTCCGCCGCCACCTTCTTCCTGCGACCCAGTTTCTCGCCCAGGGACTCCACCAGTAAATAGAACATCGGGATCATGAATGTCGCCAGCACGGTCGCGGCGAGCATGCCACCGATGACGCCGGTGCCGATCGAGTGGCGGCTGGCCGAGCCGGCGCCGGAGCTGATCGCCAGTGGCAGCACGCCGAGGATGAAGGCCAGCGAGGTCATCACGATCGGGCGGAAGCGCAGCTTGGCCGCCTCGAAGGCGGCATCGAAGATGCCCTTGCCCTCGGCGCGCAGGAGCACGGCGAACTCGACGATGAGGATGGCGTTCTTCGCCGCCAGGCCGATCAGGGTGAGCAGGCCGACCTGGAAGTAGACGTCGTTCTGGATGCCGCGCAGCCACACCGCCAGGATCGCGCCGAACACTGCGAAGGGAACGGCGGTGACCACCGCCAGCGGCAGGGTCCAGCGCTCGTACTGGGCGGCCAGGATCAGGAACACCATGATGAGGCCGAACACGAAGGCGACGCTGCCCGAGCCCTGGGTCGCCAACTCCTGGTAGGCCGAGCCGATCCAGCCCAGGGTGTACTCGCTGCCGAGCACCTCGTTGGCCACCTCCTGCATGGCGGCCAGGGCCTGGCCGGAGCTGTAGCCCGGCGCCGGGCCACCGAGGATCTTGGCCGCGGGGTAGACGTTGAAGCGGGCGAAGGTGTCCGGGCCGAGGATGCGCCGCACCTTGATCAGGCTGGTCAGCGGCACCAGGTCGCCGCCGCTGGCGCGCACGTAGACCTGGGACAGGTCCTCGGGCTTGCGGCGGAACTCCGACTCCGACTGCAGGCTGACCTGCCAGGTACGACCGTACAGGGTGAAGTCGTTGACGTAGTAGCTGCCGAAGGTGGACTGCATGGCGGTGAACACATCGCTGATCGACACCCCCAGGGCGCGCGCCTTGGTGCGGTCAAGGTCGATGTAGTACTGCGGCACGTTGGCGCTGAAGGTGCTCTGCACGCCGGCCAGCTCCGGGCGCTTCTGAGCGGCACCGAGGAAAGCCTGGACCTTCTCCTGCAACTGCTCGACGCTGCCGCCGGCGCGATCCTGGATGTAGCCCTCGAAACCGCCGGTGGTACTCATGCCGGTGATCGGTGGCGGGTTGAAGCTCATCACCACGCCGTCCTTCTCCTTCAGCCCCATGCCCATGAAGGTGCGGGTCAGGTTGCGCGCGTCGGTCTCGTCCGTGGTGCGCTCGGACCAGTCCTTGAGCGGCACGAAGGAAACGCCCGCGTTGCTGCGCAGGCCGAAGGTCAGCACGTCGAAGCCGGCGAAGGTGACCACGTCCTGCACCGCCGGGTGCTTCATCAGCTGCTCGGTGAAGTCGTGGGTCAGCGCGTCGGTGCGGTTGACCGAGGCCGCCGGCGGCAGGAAGTAGGCGTTGATCACGTAGCCCTGGTCCTCGTCCGGCACCAGCGAGCCGGGGACCCGGCCGAACAGCACGACGATCAGCGCGATCATCCCGCCGAACAGCAGCAGGCCGATCAGCGAGCGCCGCAGGAAGAACGCCACGCCGGCGCCGTAGCCCTCGGTCATGCGCTCGAAGAAGCGGTTGAAGACGCGGAACGGCGCGGCCGGCTCGCGGTGCTCGTCCTTCAGCAGCAGGGCGCAGAGCGCCGGCGACAGGGTCAGCGCGACGATGCCGGAGATCACCACCGACACCGCGATGGTGATCGCGAACTGCTTGTACATCTCCCCGGCCAGGCCGCCGAGGAAACCCACCGGCACGAACACCGCGCACAGCACCAGCACGATGGCGATGATCGGCCCGGTCACTTCCTCCATCGCCTCGATGGCCGCCTCGCGGGCGCCGAGCTTCTTGGTGCGCATCACCCGCTCGACGTTCTCGATCACCACGATGGCGTCGTCCACCACGATGCCGATCGCCAGCACCATGCCGAACAGGGTCAGCAGGTTGATCGAGAAGCCCAGCAGGTACATGCCGGCGAAGGTGCCGACCAGCGACACCGGGATCGCCAGCACCGGGATCAGCGTGGCGCGCCAGTTCTGCAGGAAGATGAACACCACCAGCACCACCAGCACCAGGGCCTCGAAGAAGGTGTGGATCACCTCCTCGATGGAGACCTCGACGAACTTGGTGGTGTCGTAGGGAATCTTGTAGGCGATGCCCTCGGGGAAGCGCTTGGCCAGCCGCTCCATCGCGCTGCGCACTGCCTCGGCGGTGTCCAGGGCGTTGGCGCCGGGCTGCAGGTAGACGCCGAACGCGGCGTTCTGCTGGCCGTTGAGCGAGGTCACCAGGGAATAGTCCTGGGCACCCAACTCGATGCGCGCCACGTCGCGCAGCAGCAGGCTGGCGCCGGTGGCGTCGGAGCGCAGGATCACGCTCTCGAATTCCTTCGGGTCCTTGAAGCGGCCCTGGGTGGTCACCGTGTAGGTGAAGTCCTGGGGCGTCTGCAGCGGCTGCTGGCCGAAGCTGCCGGCGGCGAACTGGGAGTTCTGCTCGCGGATGGCGTTGACCACGTCGGTCGGCGTCAGGTCGTACTGGGCCAGCTTGTCCGGCCGCAGCCAGATGCGCATAGAGTAGTCCTTGGAGCCGAACTGGCTGACGTCGCCGACGCCGGGCAGGCGCTTGAGTTCGTCGATGACGTTGATCAGCGCGTAGTTGGAGATGAACACCGGGTCCTTGGAATCGTCCGGCGAGTACAGGGCGACCACCTGGAGGATGTCCGAGGACTTCTTCTCCACCTTCACGCCCTGCCGGCGCACTTCCTCCGGCAGCTTGGCCAGGGCGGCCTGCACCCGGTTGTTGACGTCGATGGTGGCCTGGTCCGGGTCGCGCCCCACCTCGAAGTACACCGACAGGCTCATGGCGCCGCTGGCCGCCGAGTTGGACAGCTGGTAGATCATGCCCTCGACGCCGTTGATCTGCTGCTCCAGCGGCGCCGCCACGGTCTCGGCGATGACCTGGGCGCTGGCGCCCGGGTAGCTGGCAGACACCGATACCTGGGGCGGCAGGATCTGCGGGTACTGGGCGATGGGCAGGGCCTTCATCGCCGCCAGGCCGGCCAGGATGATGACCACGGAAATGACGGTGGCGAACACCGGCCGATCAATGAAGAACTTCGAGATCACGGCGCTCGCTCCTCTACTGCGCGGCAGTCGTGGCGGGCTTGTCGACCACCTTCACCGGCGCGTTCGGGCGGACCTTGGGCAGGCCCTCGACGATCACCCGGTCGCCGGCGCTCACCCCGCTGTCCACCGCCCAGCGGCCGCCGGCGGTCTGCGAGGTGGTCACCGGGCGCGCCCGCGCCATGCCCTGCTCGTCCACGATGTAGACGAAGGTGCCGCTGGGCCCCTGGGAGATCGCCCGCTCGGGCACCGTGATCGCCTGGGGCTTGCTGAGCCCCTTGACCACCACCCGCACGAACTGGCCGGGCAACAGGCTCTGCTCCGGGTTGGGCACCACCGCGCGGACGCTGACGGTGCCGGTGCCGCGGTCGACCAGGCTGTCGGTGAAGTCGACCCGGCCCTCGGTCGGGTAGGTCGAGCCGTCGCCGAACTTCAGCTCCACCCGCATGTGCTCGCCTTCCATCCTCAGGGTGCCGGCGGCCAGGCCGCTGCGCACCCGCTCCACCTCGCGGTCCGGGGCGGCGAAGTTGACGTAGAGCGGGTCGAGCTGGGTGATCTGGGTCAGCAGGCTGGCGTTGGGATCACCCGCCACCATCAGGCTGCCCTCGGACACCGTCTCCTTGCTAGTGATGCCGGAGATCGGCGCCTCGACGGTGGTGTAGTCGAGATCAATCTGGCGGGCTTGCACCTCGGCCTTGGCGGCCTCGATGTTGGCCTTGCTCTGCTCGAAGTTGGAGACCGCGTTGTCCAGTTCACTCTCGCTGGCGAAGCCCTTCTTCTGCAGTTCGCGGATGCGCTTGAGGTCGCGCTCGGTCTGCCGGTAGCGCGCCTGCTCCTGCGCCAGTGCGCCCTTGGCCCGCGACAGCGCGGCCTGATAGGGGCGCGGGTCGATGCGGAACAGCACCTGGCCACGCTTGACCTGGCTGCCCTCCTGGTAGGTGCGCTCCTGGAGGATGCCGCTGACCTGGGCGCGCACCTGCACCTCGCGGTAGCCGGCGGTACGCGCCGCGTACTCCAGCTCCAGCGGCACCGATTCGGTCCTGGCCACCTCCACCACCACCTCCGGCGGCGGCATCTGCTGCTCGCCCTGCTCGGCCGCCTGCAGCAGCGGGCTGAATACCGTGCCGAGCACCAGCATTTTCAGGACGAAGGGAAACGGGCTCGCAGGCATGGTCATCTCCGTGACGTCTTGGGCAATGGCCTGTTGGCTGCCATGGCATTTACATACATGTGCGTCTGTAAGCAACGACGACAGCCCCGAAGCCGTTACACTGTGCACTCTCCAGAACAGAGCCTAGCCCGATTCCTCCAGCCCGCCATGCGCAGAACCAAAGAGCAAGCCGAACAGACACGCGCCGCCATCCTGGCCGCGGCCGAGCAGTTGTTCCTGGAGAAAGGGGTGGCCCACAGCACGCTGGACCAGATCGCCCGCGCCGCCGGGGTGACGCGCGGGGCGGTGTACTGGCACTTCCAGAACAAGGCGCATCTGTTCCACGAAATGCTCAGCGAGGTGCGCCTGCCGCCGGAGCAGATGGCCGAGCGCCTGAGCGGCGACGGCGGCGTCGATCCGCTGCTGTCGCTGCGCGACCTGTGCATCGAGGCGGTGGCCAGCATGGCCACCGACGAGCAGAAGCGGCGCATCTTCACCATCCTGCTGCACCGCTGTGAGTTCACCGACGAGTTGCGCGAGGCCGAGCAACGCCACAACGCCTTCGTCAGCCTGTTCATCGAGCTGGTGGAGAGCCTGTTCGCCCGCCCCGGGTGCCGCGAACGCCTGCAGCCGGGGGTCACCCCACACCTGGCGTCGCGGGCGATCCACGGCCTGCTGGTCGGCCTGTTCAGCGACTGGACCCGCGACCCCGGGCTGTTCGACCCGCTGCGCGACACCGCCCCGCTGATCGACGCCCAGCTGCGCGGCCTGCTGCGCGACTGGGCGCCGCCCGCCGAGCGCTAGGGAAACACTGAAAAAGCGCCTTGCCGTCACGCCTGAGCAGGCGGGAGTCCAGGCGCTGCGAGGTCTCCGGATCATTCCCCTTCGGGCCAGCGCAAGCGCTGTTCAGCGATACAGCTGCTGCCCCGCCTGCGCGGGAGTTACGACTATTTCAGGCTATCCCCAGGGTCTGTTGACGCTTCGACGCAGCGCCCAATCGCGCCAGGCCGGGCGGCGCTCCGCTAGGCGTAGGACGCAGGGAATGGTGTTTCCTTGCCAAGCCCTGCGACGGCGGAGGGGCTATTTGACGCTTAACCCTAAGGCACGGGCCTTTTTGGCTATGTACCTGTCAGATGTTGTAGTGCCCTGACCCCCTCTGGATCCCCGCCTGCGCGGGGATGACGAGGTAGGGGTGGAATTTCCAATTTCTTCCGAAACCGTCATTCCCGCGCAGGCGGGAATCCAGGGGCAGGCAGCTGCAGCGCTGTGAGAGAGGGGCTTGCCTGCACAGCGCGTAGGGTGGGCCAGCCGATTGCCGGCATAACCTAGCAACGGTACCGCAGTCGATTCCGCCGGTGGGTTACGGCCTGTGGCCTAACCCACCCTACGGGGTCCTATTGATATTGCAGGCAGGCCGTTCGCAGGAGGGCAGCGGTAGCGTCTGCAACACGCAACGGAAACATAGCTTTTTTGCGCGGAACGCCGTTGTTGCTCGACGCCTCATTGGGGCAGCCGAATTTCGCGTCTCGCTCCGCGCAAAAACTGGTGCCGGCGCGCCGAAACGCCAACAGCCCCTAGGCCGGTTCGGCGGCGTAGCCTTCCTCGCGGATCGCCGCCAGCACCTGCTCCAGGCTCAGGCGGCTGGCCACCCGCACCTCGCCCGCGCCCAGGTCCACCTGCACCTCGGCGGCCGGGTCGCCGGCGTGGATCGCCTGGGTGATGGCGCGGACGCAATGGCCGCAGGTCATGCCCGACACTTTCAGAATCTGCATGGCGTTTTCCTCGTTAGGTTTGACTGACGCGATCAGTGTCGAGCTTGCCATCGTGGCAAGGTCAAGGCTTGCGACTTGTCGTCACGGGCCGGCTGGACCAAGCTGGACTTCAGCTTCCGGAGGTTTGCCATGCGTCCGCTCCCCATCCTGTTCGCGCTGCTCGCCCTGCCGGCCCTGGCCGACCAGGCGCCCCCCGAATCGCCGGCCGTGCCGGCCCCGCCACCGGCGATGCCCGCCGCCGTGCCGCTGGCGCCCATGACCCTGGGCGCGCCCATCGACTACGGCGTGCTCACCGTCTCCCGCGAACGCCTGGAAGTCTCCACCCCCTGCGACATCGGCCTGTACCTGCAGGGCAACCTGGCCGCCCGCCTGTACCAGGGCCAGTCGGTCACCCTCAACCTGCCGCCGGGCAACGTGCTGGTCCGCCTCGGCCAGCTCGGCGGCGGTCATTGCCAGCCGCGCTTCGAGCAGCTGCACAGCCAGACCCTGCGCATCAACGCTGGCGAAGTGACCAAGTACCGCATCGCCATGGAACCCGCGGGTCTGCGCCTGATCCCGGCGCCGCTCAACTACTGATGCGACAAGCCGGCGCTTGACCTTGCCCAGGTGGCAAGGTTGATTCTAGGGGCGAATCCAGTGGAGCCGCCCCATGAGCACAGCCCAGACCTTCGACCTTCCCATCCGCGGTATGACCTGCGCCAGCTGCGCCGGCCGCGTCGAGCGCGCCCTGAACAAGGTGCCCGGCGTGAGCGCCGCCAGCGTCAACCTGGCCAGCGAACGCGCCCACGTCGAGGCCGGCGCCGGCCAGCTGGGCGCGTTGCTGGATGCCGTGCAACAGGCCGGCTACGAGGTGCCGCTCGGCAGCCTGGAGCTGGCCATCGGCGGCATGACCTGCGCCAGTTGCGTCGGCCGCGTCGAGCGCGCCCTGGGCAAGGTGCCCGGCGTGCGCGGCGCCAGCGTCAACCTGGCCAGCGAGCGCGCCCGCGTCGAGCTGCTGGAAGGCACCGACCCGGCCGCGCTGATCGCCGCGGTGGAGCAGGCCGGCTACTCCGCCAGCCTGCTGGACGCAGCCCCGCGGACCGATCCACAGGCCGCGCTACGCCGCGAGCGCCTGGCGGTGGTCCTGGCACTGCTGCTGGCCGCGCCACTGGTGCTGCCGATGTTCGCCGAGTGGGCCGGGCTGCACTGGATGCTGCCGCCCTGGGTGCAGTTCCTGCTGGCCACGCCGGTGCAGTTCGTCCTCGGCGCGCGCTTCTACAAGGCGGCCTGGAAGGCGGTCCGCGCCGGCACCGGCAACATGGACTTGCTGGTGGCGCTGGGCACCAGCGCCGGCTACGGCCTCAGCCTCTATCTCTGGGCCACCGCGGGCCACCACGCGCCGCACCTGTATTTCGAGGCCTCGGCCGTGGTCATCGCCCTGGTGCTGCTGGGCAAGTACCTGGAGAGTCGCGCCAAGCGCCAGACCAGCGCCGCCATCCGCGCGCTGGAGGCGCTGCGCCCGGAGCACGCCACCCGCCTGGTGGACGGCCGCGAGGAACAGGTGGCCCTGGCCGCGCTGCGCCTCGGCGACCTGGTGGTGGTGCGCCCCGGCGAACGCTTCCCGGTGGACGGCGAGGTCAGCGAGGGCCGCAGCCAGGCCGACGAGGCGCTGATCAGCGGCGAGAGCCTGCCGGTCGCCAAGGCGCCGGGCGACAAGGTCACCGGCGGCGCGATCAACGGCGAAAGCCGGCTGGTGGTGCGTACCACGGCACTCGGCGGCGAGACTGTGCTGGCGCGGATCATCCGCCTGGTGGAAGACGCCCAGGCGGCCAAGGCGCCGATCCAGAAACTGGTGGACCGGGTCAGCGGCGTGTTCGTCCCCGCCGTGCTGGTGATCGCCCTGCTCACCCTCGGCGGCTGGCTGCTGGCCGGCGCCGGCGTGGAGCAGGCGCTGATCAACGCCGTGGCGGTGCTGGTGATCGCCTGCCCCTGCGCCCTCGGCCTGGCGACCCCGGCGGCGATCATGGCCGGCACCGGCGTGGCCGCGCGCCACGGCATCCTGATCAAGGACGCCGAGGCGCTGGAACTGGCGCACCGGGTCTCGGTGGTGGCGTTCGACAAGACCGGCACCCTCACCTCCGGCCAGCCGCGCGTCGTCCACCTGGCCGCCACCGGCATCGGGGAAAACGAACTGCTGCGCCTGGCCGGCGCCCTGCAGCAGGGCAGCGAACACCCGCTGGCGCGCGCAGTGCTCGACGCCGCGGGCGAGCGGGACATCCGCCTGCCGGCGCTGGCCACCAGCCAGGCGCTGCCGGGACGCGGCATCCGCGGCGACGTGGAAGGCCGCACCCTGGCGCTGGGCAACCAGCGCCTGTTCGACGAACTGGCGCTGGCCAGCGAACTGCAACAGCAGGCCGGCGCCTGGGAGGCCGAGGGCCGCACCCTGTCCTGGCTGATCGAGCAAAGTGAGCCGCCCGCGGTGCTGGGCCTGCTGGCCTTCGGCGACAGCCTCAAGGAAGGCGCGGCCGAGGCCATCGCCGCGCTGCGCGAGCGCGGCATCGAGAGCCACCTGATCAGCGGCGACAACGCAGGCAGCGCCGGCGCCGTGGGCCGCGCCCTGGGCATCGACCGGGTCCACGCCCAGGTGCTGCCGGCGGACAAGGCCGCCCACGTCGCCGACCTGAAACGAGGCGGCGCCACCGTGGCCATGGTCGGCGACGGCATCAACGACGCCCCGGCCCTGGCCGCCGCCGACGTCGGCATCGCCATGGGCGGCGGCACCGACGTGGCCATGCACGCCGCCGGCATCACCCTGATGCGCGGCGACCCGCGCCTGGTGCCGGCGGCGCTGGCTATCAGCCGGCGCACCTGGAGCAAGATCCGGCAGAACCTGTTCTGGGCCTTTGTCTACAACCTGGTGGGCATCCCGCTGGCCGCCTTCGGCCTGCTCAACCCGATGCTGGCCGGCGCCGCCATGGCGCTGTCCAGCGTCAGCGTGGTCAGCAATGCGCTGCTGCTCAACACCTGGAAACCGGAAGGGGAGAAACGCCCGTGAACATCGGCCAGGCAGCGAAACACAGCGGGCTGAGCGCCAAGATGATCCGCTACTACGAATCCATCGGCCTGCTCCGGCCGGCCGGGCGCAGCGAGAGCGGCTACCGCCTGTACGGCCCGCAGGACCTGCACGTGCTGGCCTTCATCAAGCGCTCCCGCGACCTGGGTTTCTCCCTGGAAGAAGTCGGCAGGCTGCTGGCGCTCTGGCAGGACCGCGAGCGCGCCAGCGCCGACGTCAAGGCACTGGCCCTGGCCCACATGGACGAGCTGAACCGCAAGATCGAGGAACTGACCGCCCTGCGCGACACCCTGGGCGAGCTGGTCGGCCACTGCCAGGGCGACGACCGGCCGGACTGCCCGATCCTGCGGGATCTGGAGTCGGGCAGCCCAGCGGGCGGGCACGACTGCGGCGGCCCGGGAAAGCACTGCGCCAGGTGACGGACTGCCGGAAAGCAGAACGCCGGCCAAGAGGGCCGGCGTTCCTTTCACCCGAGGCGCTGTACGCCTCGCTTCAGAGGCCTCAGAAGCTGTACTTCGCCGAAGCGGTAAAGCTGCGCGGCGCGCCGTAGGTCAGGGCACCGTAGGCGTCGAAGACATCGAAGTACTTCTCGTCGGTCACGTTGTTGGCGTTCAGCTGGGCCGTGAGGTTCTCGGTGATCTCGTAGCGCGCCATCAGGTTGACCAGGGCGTAGGCGTCCTGCTCGACCTTCTCGGTGGCGCCAGTCGCACCGCTGGCGTAGGTGTAGATGGAGTCTTGCCAGTTCACACCGCCACCGATGGTCAGCTTGTTGAGCACGCCCGGCAGGCGATAGGTGGTGAAGGTACGCAGCAGCTTGGTCGGATACAGCGTGTTGACTTCGTTGCCGTCGGCGTCCTCGACATCGAACTGGGTATAGCCCGCCGAGAGATTCCAGCCCGGTGCCAGTTCGCCGGAAACTTCCAGCTCGAAGCCCTTGCTGGTCGCCCCCTCGGTCGCCTCGTAGGCGTATCCCTGAGAGGCATCGGTAGGATCGATCAGAGAGCCGGTGCTCTTGCCCAGGTTGTCCTGCTTGATCTGGAAGATGGCGGCGGATGCGTTCAGACGGCCATCGAGGAACTCGGCCTTCAGGCCGGTCTCGTAGCTTTCGCCGACGATGGGATCGAGCATCTTCTTGTCGGCGTCGCGCACCGACTGCGGCAGGAATATCTCGGTGTAGCTGGCGTAGGCGGAAAGGTTCTCGGTGAGGTCGTAGACGATGCCCGCATAGGGGGTCACTTCGTTGTCCACGTCGATCTTGGAGTTGCCTTGCTCTTTCTCGTAGTTGCTGTTCCGCGCGCCGAGGATCACCTTGAGGTCGTCGGTCAGGTTCAGGCGAGTGGCGACGTACAGTCCTTCTTGGGTCGTCTCGCTGGCATCGGAATCGCTCAGGGGCTGCCAGTCCGGCTCGGGAATAGCGCCCTGGTAGTGGATGAAGTCGTAGTTGCCGAGCGGGATGTAGCCCCGGGTATCGGCGTCGAAGTCCTGCTCGCTGTGGGAGTAGCCGAGCGCCACTTCATGGCTGCGGCCGAACAGTTCCACAGGGCCGCCGACCTGCAGGTAGTAGTCATCCTGAGTGGTCTCGGTCTTGTACGAGCCGGCGTTGAAGCCCGCGAACGGCGCCATCGGCCCCGGCAGCTCCAGCGCTCCGGTCACCGGGTTCGGGAAGCCGTACGGGTAGACCAGATAAGAGTCGGCCTCGCGCTTGCCACGGGTGTAACCGGCCTTGGCATGCCAGTCGTTGGCGAAGGTGTGCTCGAGGTTGGCGAAATAGGTCTCGTAGCTGGTGTCCCACTTGCTCCAGTCGGCGGACAGGGTCTTGGAACGGCTCCAGTCGGTGTCGCGGCCATCGGAGTACCAGAGCGGCAGCCCGCCCCAGGCGGGAGAATCCGATTTGTTCTCCTGATTGCTCGCACCGAACCACAGGGTGGTGTCGGGCGTCAGGTCGATGTCCATGGTGCCGTAGAAGGACTGGCGTTCGTTGGAGTGCAGGTCGATCCAGCTGTCGCCTTCGTTGTACTCGCCGACCAGGCGGGCACGCACGGTGCCGGCCTCGTTCAGGGCCAGGGACAGGTCGCCCAGGGTGCCGTAGGTGTCCCAGGTGCCGGCGCTCAGCGCCACCGAGCCCTTCAGCTCCCGACTGCTGGCGCGCTTGCGCACCATGTTGAGCGACGCGGAAGGATCGCCGGCGCCTGTCATCAAGCCATTGGCGCCGCGCACCACTTCGACCCGGTCGTACATGGACAGGCTGCTGAAGATTTCGCCGGAACTCCACGGCTGCTCCCAGATAGTGGAGACGCCATCGATCATCAGCGAGTTGAGCTGGAAACCACGGGCGTTGATCTGGCCACGGCTGGTTTCATAGCGGTTCATCGAGATACCGGTGGTGTTGTTCACCACATCGGTGATGGTCTGCATGTCCTGATCACGCATGCGCTGCTGGGTGACCACGGTGACCGACTGCGGCGTCTCGCGCAGGGACATGCTCAACGGGGTGGCGGTGCGCGCCGCCTCGGTGGTGTAGGACTGGGTGTCCTCGGTGACGGCGTTGCGTTCCCGGGTGGCGGTGTCGGTGATGGACAGCGGCGCGAGGGTGACGCCGTCCTCGGCCTGCTCGGCGGTTTCCGCCGCCTGGACCAGAGAGGGCATGGCGAGACCGATCGCCAGCATGTGCACGGCCAGGGCCAGCGGGCGAATGGACACGGACGAGCGCTCACCTACAGCGCCCTGCTGACGCCGGGTAACGGGAAGGGACATGGGATGCTCCGAATGACTGCATGTTGTTTATGAGAATAATTATCATGGTAATTCCAAACCTCATGTAGCGAAAGAGGGGTCGTAAAGAACGTAAACGCCGGCAATCGCCGAAATGGGTCGGCGAGAAGCGCCTGGGCCCATCTCAAATAAAAATATTTCTTATTTACGTTCGATTGATGCCGCCCTTATCCTTTCCGCCGTCACCGCCTCCGAGCCCCGTCCCGTGCCGATCCGCCGCCTCCCTCTCGACACCCTCTCACCGCCGGGATCGGCCGAATGAACTGGCTCGGCATCGACCTGCGCTGGGCCTACGGCGATCTGCTGCTCAGCCTCAGCCGGCAGACCCGCTGCGTGCAGCGCGCCTACGATGTGCTGCACGACGCCCTGCTGCGCTTCGCCCTGGCCCAGCATCAGCAGCCCATCGCCCAGCCCGACGCCTACCTGAGGCGCGTCGCGCGCTCGGTGCTGATCGACCATTTCCGCAAGGAGAACCGTTACAGCCCGCTGCCGGACGATGACCTCGACGCCCTCGAAGCCATCGGCGACGCCTGCATGCCGTCGCCCGAGCACCTGCTCGACCTGCAGCGGCGCCTGCAGGCCCTGCAGCGCATCCTCGACTGCCTGCCGCCGCGCTGCCGCGAGGTGTTCTGGCTGGCCCGCATCGAGGGTTGTGGCCAGCGCGAGATCGCCGAGCAGCTGGGCATCAGCCTGAACATGGTGGAGCGCCACATGATGCGCGCCCTGCTCGACCTGCGCGCGGCCCGCGAGCTGCTGCAGCCGTGAGCGGCGTGCGCGAGGAGGCCGCCCGCTGGTTCGTCCGCCTGCACGGCGAAGGTGACGCGCGCCAGCGCGCGCGTTTTGAGCGCTGGCTGGCGGCCAGCCCCGAGCACGCCGCCGAGTACCAGGCCTTCGCCGAGCTGTGGGGCGAGCTGTCCTCGCCGCGCGGCAGCGAGGCGCTGGCCGACGCCATGGAGCGGCGCCGCGCCGGGCGCCGCCGCCATCTGCTGCGCGGCACCCTGTGCGGCGCGCTGCTGGTGCTGGCGGGCTTCGCCGGCCTGCACCTGTATCGCCAGGGGCCGCAGGACCTGGCCCTGCAGACCGGCATCGCCGAACAGCGCCAGGAACGCCTGCGCGACGGCAGCGCCGTGAGCCTCAACGCTGACACCCGGCTGCACGTGAAATACGACGAGCACCAACGGCACGTGGCCCTGCAGCGCGGCGAGGCGGTGTTCGAGGTCGAGCGCAACCCGGACCGGCCCTTCGTCGTCGACGGCGGGGTGGCACGGGTCACCGTACTCGGCACCCGCTTCGCCGTCGACCGCTTGCGCGACCGCCTGCGCGTCAGCGTGGACCACGGCCTGGTCCGGGTCGACAGCCTGACCGCGCCCGGCCACAGCCTGCAGCTGCACGCCGGCGAGGTGCTGGAAGTGGACGCAGAGGGCGAGCTGCGCCGCCTGCCATTGCCGGCGGGCAATGCCTTCGCCTTCCAGGCGGGACGGCTGGTGTTCGAGCAGGCCGACCTCGCCGAGATCGCCGCCAGCCTGTCGCGCTACCGCCGGCAGCCGGTGCGGGTGGTGGGCGGCGGCGGTCCGCGCATCGACGCGGTGGTCCAGCTGGGCGAGGTGGAGGACTTCCTCGAGGCCCTGCCGGCGATCGCACCGGTGCGCCTGGAACACCAGGCCAGGGCCACCCTGCTGCACCCACGCTGAGCCGTTGCCGCCTCGGCAGCGGACGACCGCTCGTCGGCGCCGCGAACGATTCGCGACAGCGACATCAGGGATTTCCCGACCCCGCGCGTCAGGGGTGCATCTGCCAAACCTCACAGAAGGGAAATCCATGCCCACTGCATACCCAATGCGCCGCCTGGTCGCCGCCATGGCGCTGTCCATCGCCGCCCAGGTCCACGCCGCGCCGGTCGACCTCGATCTGCCGGCCCAGCCGCTGGCCCTGTCCCTGCGCCAGCTCGGCGAGGCCGCCGGCTTGACCATCGCGGTCGACAGCAGCCTGACCAGCGGCCGGACCGCCCCGGCGCTGCGCGGCCAGCTCGAGCCGCTCGCGGCGCTGGGCCACTTGCTCGCCGGCAGCGGGCTGCGCTACCAGCAGAGCGGCAACACCCTGGTGATCAGCCAGCCGTCGGACGCGGTCGAACTGGGCGCCACCAACATCAGCGGCCGCGCCCTCGGCACCAGCACCGAGGGCACCGGCTCCTACACCACCGGCCGCCTCACCCTGGGCAAGGGCGAACAGTCGCTGCGCGAAACGCCGCAGTCGGTCAGCGTGGTCACCCGCCAGCGCATGGACGACCAGAACCTGACCACGCTCGGCGAGGCGATGCGCTACACCACCGGCATGAAGACCACCAGCTACGGCACCGGCACCGACAACATCGAGGCCCGCGGCTACGACCTCGACAGCTACCAGCTCGACGGCGTGCCGGTGCGCGCCGGCCAGGGCTCCTGGAGCAGCGGCTTCCTCGACCTGGCGATCTTCGACCGCATCGAAGTCTGGCGCGGCCCGGCCGGCCTGCTGCAGGGCGCCGGCGAGCCGGGCGGCACGGTCAACCTGGCGCGCAAGCGCGCCCTCGGCGAGTTCGCCCTGGGCGGCAGCCTCTCCGCCGGCTCCTGGGACCGCTACCGCAGCGAGATCGACGTCACCGGCCCGCTCAGCGAGGACGGCCGCCTGCGCGGGCGCTTCGTCAACGCCTACGAGGACAGCCAGGCGTTCACCGACTACGTGTGGTGGCGCAAGAACGTCAGCTACGGCACGCTGGAGTTCGACCTGGACGACAGCACCACCCTGTCCGCCATGCTGGTGCGCCAGGACGGCAAGTCCAACCCCTTCTACGGCCTGTCCAGCTACGTCGACGGCACCCTGGCGCGCCTGGACCGCGACACCTTCATCGGCGCGGACTGGAACAACAAGACCGAGCACCTGACCTTCTACCTCACCGAGCTGGACCACCGCCTGGCCAACGGCGGCCAGGCCAAGCTGACGGTCAGCCTGCTGGACCGCGAGAGCGACGGCGAGAACAACGGCTGGAGCAGCTCCTTCATCGACCCCGCCAGCGGCGAGGTGCGCATGGTGCCCATCGCCATCCGCAGCGACGAGCGCGACATCAACCTGGACGGCTTCGTCTCCACGCCCTTCGAGGCGCTGGGCCGCGAGCACAACCTGCTGCTCGGCGCCAGCTGGCAGCGCTACAGCGGCGGCTCCGCCTACAACCGCTCGACCTACGGCATGTTCGCCACCAACCAGAACATCTTCGATCCCGACGTGCACATTCCCAAGCCGGACCTGCCGCTGGGCGAGGTGCCCGACGTGGAGCAGAGCCAAGCGTCGATCTACGGCCAGCTGCGCTACCGCCTGCTCGACCCGCTGACCCTGGTGCTGGGCGCGCGGGTCAGCGACTGGCGCACCGAGGATCATGACGCGCACAGCGAGCAGACCGAGAGCGGCCAGGTGGTGCCCTACGGCGGCCTGATCTACGACCTCGACGACCACCTGTCGCTCTACGCCAGCTACAGCACCATCTACCTGCCGCAGACCGCCCGCGACCGCGACGACCGCTTCCTCGAACCGAGGGAGGGCCAGCAGTACGAGATCGGCATCAAGGGCGAGTACTTCGACGGCCGCCTGAACAGCCACTTCGCGCTGTTCCGCATCCGCGACAAGAACCAGGCCATGCAGGCCCCGGACGACCCGTTCGCCTCCATCGCCGCTGGCGAGGTGGAGAGCGAGGGCCTGGAGGCCGAGATCAGCGGCAGCCTGACCGAGCGCTGGGAGCTGACCACCGGCTACGCCTACACCCGCACCGAGTACATCGAGGCCGACGACGCCCTCAAGGGCCAGCCGTATTCCACCGGCTTCCCCCGGCACAACTTCAACCTCTGGACCAAGTACCGCTTCGGCGACGGCTGGCTGGACGGCACCAGCCTCGGCGGCGGCCTCAAGCGGGTCAGCGAGAGTTCCTACGAAGTGGGCAGCCTGCGCTGGAAACAGCCCGGCTACACCCTCGCCAGCCTGCAACTCGGCTACCGCCTGAACCGCCACCTGGACGGCACCCTGACGGTCAACAACCTGTTCGACAAGTACTACTACGACCGCATCGGCCCGACCCGCCAGACCTACCTCGGCGAACCGCGCAGCACCACGCTAACCCTGCGCTGGAAGCTCTGAGCGCCTGACAGCGGTAGGAGCGAACTCTGCTCGCGAATAACTCCTGACAGGAGCTTCGCGAGCAAAGCTCGCTCCTACGGGGGGGGGTGCCATGAAAAAGGCTATGTCCCCGTTACCTGTTGTTGCACCGATCCTGCTTTGTGGGAGCGGCTTCAGCCGCGAATTTCGCGGATAAATCCGCTCCTACAGGACATGCAACATTTAACGGGGACATAGCCATGAAAAAGGCCATGTGCCCGTTACGAGTTGGCGGCGCGATTCTGCTCTTGTGAGAGCGGCTGGGCGGCATTCCGATTGGCCGCGAAATTCCGCGCAGGCGGGAATCCAGGGGCAGGCCGCTGTAGCGTCTGCAACACGTCACGGGAACACAGCCATGAAAAAGGGAGCCGCCAGGGCTCCCTCACAGGGTGCGCCATGCGTACCCTCGGACCGACGCTCTCAGCACTGCGACTGCAGGTAGTTCTGCAGGCCGACGCGGTCGATCAGGCCGAGCTGCTGCTCCAGCCAGTAGGCGTGGTCTTCCTCGGTATCGTTGAGCTGCAGCACCAGGATGTCGCGGCTCATGAAGTCGCCATGCTGCTCGCACAGCTCGATGCCCTTGGCCAGCGCGGCGCGGACTTCGTATTCCAGCTTGAGGTCCGAGCGCAGCATCTCCGGCACGGTGGCGCCGGGGTGGATGGCCTTGGGCGTCATGTCGGGGGTGGCTTCGAGGAACAGGATGCGCTGCAGCAATGCGTCGGCGTGCTGGGTCTCCTCCTCCATCTCGTGGTTGATCCGCTCGTAGAGCTTGGTGAAGCCCCAGTCCTGGTACATCCGCGAATGGAGGAAATACTGATCGCGCGCGGCCAGCTCGCCACGCAGCAGATCCCTCAGATAATCGACGACTTCGGTCGCGCCCTTCATGACTCGGCTCCCACAAAAAAGATCACTCAAGGGCGGCAGCTTCGGCTCTTGAACGGCAATGGTCAAGCAGCAAAATGCCGCGCCCAACGGAGCGATTCGCATTAGCGCAAAGCCGCATGGTTGCTGGGCTGTAGGGAATTCTAGCAATAACGAAAATCACTGCGCCCGCAGGCTTTTCTCAAGCGAAAAACGCATGCAAACAGCCGCTCGCAAGAGCGGCTCGGCAGCCTCCCCCAGAGCCGGGAATCGGTGCCTCACTGCCTCAGCCGGTAGCCGGTCTTGAATATCCAGCTCACCACCAGCACGCAGGCCAGCAGGAAGCCAAGGATCATCCCCACGCTCAGGCCCAGGTTGACGTCGGCCACCCCGAAGAACGCCCAGCGGAACGCGCTGATCAGGTACACCACCGGGTTGAACAGGGTCAGCTTCTGCCACAGCTCCGGCAGCATGCTGATCGAGTAGAAGCTGCCGCCGAGGAAGGCCAGCGGCGTGACGATCAACGCCGGCACGATCTGCAGCTTCTCCCAGCCGTCGGCCCACACGCCGATGATGAAGCCGAACAGGCAGAAGGTGATCGCCGTCAGCACCAGGAACGCCAGCGCCCAGAACGGGTGGGCCAGCTCGAAATCGACGAACAGCCGCGAGGTGGCGAAGATGATCAGGCCGAGCACCACCGACTTGGTGGCCGCCGCGCCGACGTAGCCGACCAGGATCTCGAAGAACGACACCGGCGCCGACAGCAGCTCGTAGATGGTGCCCGAGTACTTCGGCATGTAGATGCCGAACGAGGCGTTGCCGATGCTCTCGGTGAGCAGCGCCAGCATGATCAGGCCGGGCACGATGAAGGCGCCGTAGCTCACGCCGTGCACCTCGGTCATGCTCGACCCGATGGCCGAGCCGAACACCACGAAGTACAGCGAGGTGCTGATCACCGGGGTGGCGATGCTCTGCAGCAGGGTGCGCCAGGTGCGGTGCAGCTCGAACAGGTAGATGGATTTGATGGCTTGCAGGTTCATGCGCGCTCCTTTTCGTGGACCAGGCTGACGAAGATGTCTTCCAGCGAGCTTTCGCTGGACTGCAGGTCCTTGAAGTCGAGGCCGTGCTGGGCCATGTCCTTGAGCAGCTCGGCGATGCCGGTGTGCTCGCGCTGGGCGTCGAAGGTGAAGACCAGCGCGTGGCCCTCGTCGGCCAGCTCCAGGCCGTAGTGCGCCAGCTCGGCCGGCACGTCGGCCAGCGGGTGCTTGAGCTGCACGGTGAGCTGCTTCTTGCCGAGCTTGTGCATCAGTGCGTCCTTGTCCTCCACCAGGATGATCTCGCCCTTGCGGATCACCCCGATGCGGTCGGCCATCTCCTCGGCCTCCTCGATGTAATGGGTGGTGAGGATGATGGTCACGCCACGCTCGCGCAGGCGCCGCACCATGTTCCACATGTCGCGGCGTAGCTCCACGTCGACCCCGGCGGTGGGCTCGTCGAGGAACAGGATCGACGGCTCGTGAGAGAGCGCCTTGGCGATCATCACCCGCCGTTTCATGCCGCCGGACAGTTCGAAAATCTTGGCTTCGCGCTTGTCCCACAGCGACAGGTCCTTGAGCAGCCGCTCCAGGTACTCCGGGTCCGGCTTCTTGCCGAACAGGCCGCGACTGAACTTGACCGTCGCCCAGACCGTCTCGAACACGTCGTTGACCAGCTCCTGGGGCACCAGGCCGATGGCGGAGCGCGCCGCACGGTAGTCGGCCTTGATGTCGTGGCCGGCGACGCGCACCTTGCCCTCGCCCGGGTTGACGATGCCGCAGATGATGCTGATCAGGGTGGTCTTGCCGGCCCCGTTGGGGCCGAGCAGGGCGAATATCTCGCCCTTGCGGATGTCCAGGTTGATGTTGTTCAGCGCCGGATGGCCGGACTTGTAGGTCTTGCTCAGGTTCTCGACGGAAATCACCGATTCCACGGTTACTCCTTAGCCAGGCGGTATAAAGCAAAGGCGCGATTGTACGCCGATCAGCTCTCCTCCACCCGCATGCGTAGCTGTTGCAGACCCTGCTCGAAGTCGCCGCCGACCCGCCCATCCACATCGCACACCAGCGAGATGGCCTTGCCGATGAAGCCGTTGTTCCCGGTCATGCTCCAGTTCACCCGGGTGCCGGCGCCCTCCGGGGTGAAGCGGAACTCGGCCAGGCTGGTGGCGCGAAACGGCTCGATGAACTCCAGCAGCACCTGCACCCGTTCGCCCGGCACGCTGTCGACGATGGTCGCGCTGCCGACACCCACGTCCTTGTTGCCCGCCCAGCGCTGGATGGCGCCGACGCCCTGCTCCGGGCCCTCGTAGTCCACCTTCATCGCCGGGTCGCGCCTGGCCCAGGGCGACCAGTGCGGCCACTGATGGAAATCCTCGATCTGCGCCTGCAGCGCAGCGGGCGACGCCTGGATCAGCGCCGAGCGCTCGACGCGGAACTGAGCCGGGCGCGTGGCGATAAACACGACCAGCCCGGCGACCAGCAGGACAACGACGATCAGAATGCTCATGCTTGCCTTCCTTGCGATATGGGCGGAAGGACCATCCACGGACGGCCCTTGTCGGACTTAGGGCTGCAGTTCGAACAACGCCTGGCCGCTCTCCGGATCGAAGGGCGCGGAGAAGTGGTCATGCACGATGCGCCACTGGCCGCCGATCCGCCGGTAGCCCTGGGTCACGCGCATCCAGCAGTTGTGCGTATTGCCCTCGTTGTCGGTGCCGCCGCAGTGGCAGAGGAAATGGCCGAAGCCGACATCGCCCTCGCCCCACTGCTGCAACTGGTGTACCTCGAAGGTCATCGGTCCCTGGCACATCTCCAGGCAGTTTTTCCAGTGCGCCTTGTAGACCTCGCGGCCCTTGAACTGCAGTTGCAGGATGGCATCGAAGGCGACCAGGTCATCGGCGTAGTGGCCGAGGATGGCGTCGACGTCGCGGGCCTGGTTGGCCGCTTCCCAGCTGTCGGTCAGGGCTTTCAGTTCGCTGTTTGCAGTGTTCATAAATTCTCTCCTCGCGCTCAGGCGCAGCAGTCGTGTTTGGCAGCAGTCGCGCCGTCGTATTGGTCGTGCAGACGGGTCCAGTTCAGCCCCTTGCCGTCCACATCGGCCATGCCGCCCCAGCCCTCGCCACGGCCGAACGGCGTGAGGTCGAGGTAGTGGTAGGCGTTCATCAGCATGTCCAGGCCACGCGCATAGGTGGAATAGGTGTGGAACACCTGGGCGCCGTCGCGCAGGAACACGCTGGCGCCGGGCAACTCACCCTTGATCATGTCCAGCTGGCCCATGCGCTTTAGCTCGGCCTCATCTTGGTAGTTGTATTCGACCGGCGCCTGGCTGGCATCGATGGTGACGTGGAAGTCGTAGTTGAAACGGCTGCCGAACGACGAATACCAGGGCAGGTTCCAGCCCATGCGCTTCCTGAAGGCTTCCAACTCGGCCAGCGGCGCGTTGGAGACCAGCACCAGGCTGGTGTCGCGGGCATGCAGGTGGGCCAGGTGACCGATGTTGTCGGCCAGGAAGGAACAGCCCGGGCAGCCCTCGCCTTTATCGCGATGGAACATGAAGTGGTAGACGATCAGTTGGCTGCGCCCGGCGAACAGCTCGGCCAGGCCTACTTCGCCTTCCGGCCCGGTGAAGCGGTAGTCGGCGTCGATCGCTACCATCGGCAAGGCGCGGCGCTGGACGTTGAGCGCGTCGCGCTGGTGGGTCAGGGCCTTCTCCTGCTCCAGCAGCTGCAGGCGGGCGGCCAGCCATTCTTCACGGCTGGCGACTTTCGGGTAATCAGGATTCATCTCGATGCCTCTCGATTCAAACCATGGATGAATGCTTGGCGAGACAGCAGGCCAAACCATGGCCTCAGGCGTGCACGAATAGCCCCCTCCCCCCCTGGGAGAGGGGAAAAAACCTCAGACCTGCAACTCGCGCACCGGCCGCACCTCGACGCTGCCGACCCGCGCGGCGGGGATGCCGCCGGCGATCTGCAGCGCCTCGTTGAGGTCGCGCGCTTCGATCAGATAGAAGCCGGCCAGCTGCTCCTTGGTCTCGGCGAAGGGACCGTCGGTGATGCTCAGCTTGCCGCCGCGCACACGCACGGTGGTGGCGGTGGCGACCGGCTCCAGCGGTTCGGCAGCAAGCATGCGGCCGCTCTGCTGCACGGTCTGCGCGTAGTCCAGGCACTCCGCATCGCGCGGGCTGTCCGGCGAGTCGTGCAGGACTTTCTCGTCGCTGTAGATCAGGCACAGGTATTTCATCGCGTTCCTCCCTGGCAGCGGTTTTCGCTGCTGTCACCTACTGGTCGAGCGGCGCCATGGAAATTCGACAGGGCCGCGCAAAAAATTTCAGGCGCCCGGCAACTCGGCCAGACGGCGTTCGAGGAACTGCCGGTCGGCGCCCTGCTGGCTCAGCTGCAAAGCCCGCTGGTAGGCGCTGCGTGCCTCGCCCCAGCGCCCAAGGCGGCGGTTGAGGTCGGCGCGGGCGGCGTGGGCCAGGTGGTAGTCGCCCAGCTCGCCGCGTTCGAGTATGGCCTCCACCTGGCGCAGGCCCGCCTCGGCGCCGTCGCGCATGGCCACGGCCACGGCGCGGTTGAGTTCGATCACCGGCGAGGGCGAGGCGCCCAGCAGCACGTCGTAGAGGCCGACGATCTGCACCCAGTCGGTGGCCTCGACGCTCGGCGCCTCGGCATGCACCGCGGCGATGGCGGCCTGCAGGCAGTAAGGGCCGATCTCGCCGCTGGCGAAGGCGGCCTGGACCTGCGCCTCGCCCTCGGCGATCAGCTGGCGGTCCCACAGGCCTCGATCCTGTTCCTCCAGCAGCACCGGCCGGCCCTCGGCGTCGCTGCGCGCGGCGCGGCGCGACTCCTGCAGCAGCATCAGCGCCAGCAGACCGCGCACTTCCGCTTCGGGCAGCAGCTCCAGCAGCAGGCGGCCGAGGCGGATGGCCTCGGCGCACAGGTGCTGGCGGGTCAGGCTCTCGCCGCCGCTGGCGAAGTAGCCCTCGTTGAACACCAGGTAGACCACCCGCAGCACCGCCTCCAAGCGCTCCGGCAGCTCGCGCCGGCCCGGCACCTCGTAGGGGATGCGCGCGTCGCGGATCTTGTGCTTGGCGCGCACGATGCGCTGGGCGATGGTCGGCGGCGTGGCCAGAAAGGCGCTGGCGATCTCCTCGGTGGTCAGGTCGCAGACCTCGCGCAGGGTCAGCGCCACCTGGGCGTCCGCCGCCAGGGCCGGGTGGCAGCAGGTGAAGACCAGGCGCAGGCGGTCGTCCTGCAGATGCTCGCCATCCCAGGCCTCGCCGCCGGCCGGTTCGTCCACCTCGTCCAAAGCCTGGAAGCGCGCCTGGCGGCGCAGCTGGTCGATGGCCTTGAAACGCCCGGCGGACACCAGCCAGGCGCGCGGGCTGTCCGGCACGCCCTGTTCGGGCCACTGCTCCAGGGCGGCGCGGAAAGCCTCGTGCAGGGCCTCCTCGGCCAGGTCGAAATCGCCCAGCAGGCGGATCAGGGTGGCCAGCACCCGGCGGGATTCCTCGCGGTACAGGCGGGCCAGCAGCCCCTCGATGTCGTCGTTCATGGCGTACTCGTGCGAGCCTCTGGCGAGCGGGAAAGGTAGGCCCATCGGGGTCGATGCTCCAGCAGGATCGCAGCTGATCGCGGCCTGCGACACGAAATCGACGGGCGGCGGGACGCCCCGAGACAGATTGATAGACAGCATCGATCAGACCATCGGCAAGGGCGATTAGACGCCCGCCGCGCAAGGGCCTAGGCTGGGCCCATTCCCTCATGAGAAGGGTTGCATCATGCCTGCCGTGTCTCCCCCGCCATGCGCGCCGCATGGCTACGCCTATGCCGAAATGGGGCCCGCCTCCCGCCTTGCCGAGACCCGGCTGGCCGAGGAATGCGCCCTGGCCATCGACTACAACGGCCTGAACCACGCCGTGATGATGGTCTCGCCCACCGATCTGGAAGATTTCATCCGCGGCTTCAGCCTGAGCAATGGCCTGGTGGAGTCCATCGAAGAAATCTATGACATCGCCCTCGACGGCGCCGGCGACGCGCGCCGGGCCGAGGTGCAGGTCAGCGCCCGCGCGTTCTGGGCGCTCAAGCGCCAGCGCCGCCAGCTGGCCGGCACCAGCGGCTGCGGCCTGTGCGGGGTCGAGGCGCTGGAACAGGCCCTGCCCGGCCTGGCGCCGCTGCCCGCGCGCGTGCTGCCGCCGGCCGCGCACCTCGACGACCTGCGCACACGCATCGCCGAGGCCCAGCAGCGCGCCCGCGGCACCGGCGCGCTGCACGCCGCCCTGTTCGTCGACGAACGCGGCGAACTACTCCTGTGCCGCGAGGACATCGGCCGGCACAACGCCCTGGACAAGCTGATCGGCGCGCTCGCCGCCGAGCGGTTGCCGGCGCACGCCGGCTTCGCCGTGGTCACCAGCCGCTGCAGTCTGGAGCTGCTGCACAAGGCGGTGCGCGCCGGCTTCGCCACCCTGGTCAGCCTCTCCGCCCCCACCGCGCTCACCGTGGACTGGGCGCGACACCACCGGCTGAACCTGATCCACCTGCCCCACCACAGCGCGCCACGGGTCTACAGCCCGGCGCCGAGCCTCGAGGAGCACCGCCCATGAGCGCCGAGCCCCGCTACCAACCCTATACCGGCCCCGCCGCCGGCTGGGGCGCCCTGCGCGCCGTCACCCACTTCTGGCTGGACAGCAAGCAACCGATCAAGAACCTGCGCGCCTTGCTCCGGACCAACCAGGACAAGGGCTTCGACTGCCCCGGCTGCGCCTGGGGCGACTCGCCCGACAACCATCTGGTGAAGTTCTGCGAGAACGGCGCCAAGGCGGTGAACTGGGAAGCCACCCGGCGCGGCGTGGGCCGCGACTTCTTCGCCCGCTACAGCGTCGCCCAGCTGCGCGAGCAGAGCGACTACTGGCTGGAGCACCAGGGCCGGCTGATCGAGCCGCTACGCTACGACGCCGCCAGCGACCGCTACGTGCCGATCGACTGGGGCGCCGCCTTCGCCCTGATCGCCGACACCCTGCGCGGGCTGGAGAGTCCGCACCAGGCGGAGTTCTACACCTCCGGGCGGGCCAGCAACGAGGCCGCCTACCTGTACCAGCTGATGGTGCGCACCTTCGGCACCAACAACTTCCCCGACTGCTCGAACATGTGCCACGAGGCCAGCGGCGTGGCCCTCGGCGAGAGCGTGGGGGTCGGCAAGGGCACGGTGACCTTCGCCGACTTCGAGCACGCCGACGCCATCTTCGTGTTCGGCCAGAACCCCGGTACCAACCACCCACGCATGCTCGAACCGCTGCGCGAGGCGGTGGCGCGCGGCGCCAGCGTGGTCTGCTTCAACCCGCTGAAGGAGCGCGGCCTGGAGCGCTTCCAGCATCCGCAGCACCCCCTGGAGATGCTCGGCAACGGCTCCCGGCCGACCAGCAGCGCCTACTTCCGCCCGCGCCTGGGCGGCGACATGGCCGCCGTGCGCGGCATGGCCAAGTACCTGCTGCAGTGGGAGCGCGAGCAGCCGGGCACGGTGTTCGACCAAGCCTTCATCGACCAGCACACCGACGGCCTGGCCGCCTGGCTGGCAGCGGTGGACGCCACCGACTGGACGCAGATCGAGGCGCAGTCGGGCCTGGCCCGTGGCGAGATCGAGCACGCCGCGCGCCTGTACCGCAACGCCGAGCGGGTCATCGCCTGCTGGGCGATGGGCATCACCCAGCACCGTCATTCGGTGGCGATCATCCAGGAAATCGCCAACCTGATGCTGCTGCGCGGCAACATCGGCAGGCCCGGCGCCGGCCTGTGCCCGGTGCGCGGCCACAGCAACGTGCAGGGCGACCGCACCATGGGCATCGACGAACGGCCGCCGGCCAGGCTGCTCGACGCCCTGCAGCACCGCTTCGGCATCGACGTGCCGCGCGAGCAGGGGCACAACACGGTGGAAGCCATCGCCGCCATGCTCGACGGCCGCAGCAAGGTGTTCATCGGCCTCGGCGGCAACTTCGCCCAGGCCACCCCGGACAGCCCGCGCACCCACGCCGCCCTGCGGCGCTGCGAGCTGACCGTGCAGATCAGCACCAAGCTCAACCGCAGCCACCTCACCCACGGCCGCCAGGCACTGATCCTGCCGTGCCTGGGGCGCACCGACCTCGACCTGCGCGCCGCCGGCCCGCAGGCGGTGACGGTGGAGGACTCGTTCAGCATGGTCCACGCCTCCCACGGGCAGCTCGCCCCGCTGTCGCGGGAGATGCGTTCGGAGCCGGCGATCATCGCCGGCATCGCCAACGCCCTGCTCGGCCCGCGCCCGGTGGACTGGCTGCACCTGGTCGAGGACTACGGGCGCATCCGCGAGCTGATCGCCGACACCATCCCCGGCTTCGCCGACTTCAACGCCCGCCTCGCCCACCCCGGCGGCTTCTACCTGGGCAACGCCGCCGGCAGCCGGCGCTGGAACACCGCCACCGGCCGCGCCCGCTTCGTCGCCCACGCCCTGCCCGACGACCTGCTGCCGATCCAGGTGCGCAATCAGGCCGAAGCACCGCACCTGGTGCTGCAGACCCTGCGTTCCCACGACCAGTACAACACCACCCTGTACGGCCTGGACGACCGCTACCGCGGCGTATACGGCATGCGCGAAGTGCTGTTCGCCAACGAACAGGACATCCGCCGCCTCGGCTTCGCCCCGGGGCAGCAGGTGGACATGGTGTCGCTGTGGGACGACGGCATCGAGCGGCGGGTGCGCGGCTTCACCCTGATCGCCTATGACACCCCACCCGGCCAGGCCGCCGCCTACTACCCGGAGACCAACCCGCTGGTGCCGCTGGAGAGCGTCGGCGAGGGCAGCAACACGCCCACCTCCAAGTTCGTCGCCATCCGCCTGGAACCGAGCACGGCCCAGGCGCGCATCGCCTGAGACCCCGTTCACGGTGGCCGGGGAAAGGAGGTCTCGGAGCAATGGATGAGCGTTCCGGGACGGGCGCGCCCCGCTTCGTTTCCACGCCTCTCGAAAGGCACGCGGCGGAACGTGAACGGGTTCCGCTGCCGTCGCGCTCTGTAACAGCCGGTTACGCCCGTTGAAAACGCGCGGCTTGAGCCAAGCGCCCGGCTCCGTGATACTGCACGCCGATTTACGCAGCGCCTGACCATTCATCCGGCGAATGCGCCCAATGGCCAATGGATTGCCTTACAGCGAAAAGACGGGGAGCCATCGTCGATGATGAAAAGAAGCGACTGGATCTGGACCCTCATCGGTCTGGCCGCAGTCGTATTTTCCTGCTATCTGCTCTACAAGGAGATCCGCACGATCTCCCTGGACGAATTGCAGGACAGCCTCCATGCCATCTCCCTGCACAACTGGCTGATGGCCGCCGGCGCCACCTTTGGCGCCTACGTCGCGCTGGCCTGGTACGACCGCATCGCCATCGCCCACCTGGGCAAGAAAATCTCCTGGTGGTTCATCACCCTCTGCTCCTTCACCACCTACGCCCTGGCCCACAACATAGGCGCCTCGGTGTTCTCGGGAGCAGTGGTGCGCTACCGCGCCTACACCAGCAAGGGGCTGCTGCCGTCCGAGATCGGCGTGCTGATCGTCTTCTGCTCCTTCACCTTCGCCCTCGGCGTGCTTCTGTCCGGCGGCGCCGTGCTGGTCTGCCAGCCCGACCTGATCAAGCGCGTGGCCGATGTCAGCCCCTGGCTGTCGGTGTGCATCGGCCTGCTCCTGCTGGGGCTGGTGGCGCTCTACGTACTGGGTTCCTGGCGCCACTTCAAGCCGTGGACCCTGGGCAAGCTGCACGTCGAGTACCCGCGCCTGGGCATCGTCGGCCGCCAGCTGCTGGCCGGCCCGCTGGAGCTGGCCTGCGCCGCCGCGATCATCTACTTCGCCCTGCCGGCGGAATCCAACCCCGGCTACCTGGTGGTGCTGGGCGTGTTCCTCGCCTCCTTCTCCCTGGCGCTGCTGTCCCACGCGCCGGGCGGGCTGGGCGTGCTGGAGGTGACCTTCCTGGCCGCCATGCCCGAGCTGCCCAAGGCCGACGTGCTGGCGGCGCTGATCGTGTTCCGCATGTTCTACCTGCTGCTGCCGTTCGCCCTGTCCCTGCTGGTGGTGCTCGGCTTCGAGTGGAGCCAGTGGAGCGATAGGCGGCAAAGGCGTAGCTGACATGAACGACGGCACGGCGGTGGGCATGCACAGCATCGAGCGAATCTATCCGCCCGACCTCGACCCCGCCAGCCCCAGCGACCAGGCCACCCTGCACATCCACCTCGAACGCTACGAGTTCGCCGCCCGCCACCTGGGCGGCGCTCGCGTGCTGGACATGGCCTGCGGCTGCGGCTACGGCACCGCCCTGCTGGCCGAGCGGCACCCGGACAAGCAGGTGACCGGCGTCGACATCGACCCGGAAGCCATCGCCTACGCCCAGCGCCACTACCAGCTGCCGAACCTGCGCTACGTGTGCGCCGACGCCGAGCGCTTCGACGAAGGCCAGGGCTTCGACAGCATCGTCAGCCTGGAGACCATCGAGCACCTGCCCGATCCGGTGCGCCTGGTGGCCAACTACGCGCGGCTGCTGACGGCGGGCGGCCGGGTGATCGCCTCGGTGCCGATCACCCCGACCCTGGACGGCAACCCGCACCACCTGCACGACTTCAGCCGCCGCTCGTTCCTCGCCCTGTTCCGCCGCCATCGCCTGCGCCCGGGCGAGCAGGAGCTGGAGCAGATCCAGTGGTGGCAGTTCCGCGGCCTGTTCTCGCGCCGACCGGACCACGCCAAGCGCCACCGCTCGGAAGGGGTCGGCAACGCGGTGCTCGGTTACTACCGGCGCCACCCCACCTACCTGTTCTCACGCCTCGCGGCGATGCTGCGCTACGGCTTCAGCAATCGCTACCTGACCTGCCTGTTCGTCGCCGAATAGGCCGACTCCGCACTCAGCCCCGTAGGGTGCGCCGCGCGCACCGATCCTCCGTGCAGGTGGTGCGCATGGCGCACCCTACAGATCAGCCTGCATCGGCGACGGCAGCCGATAGACCCAGATGCGCCTGAGCACGCTGCCGAACTGCGCCGACAACCGCCCGCTGTTGTAGACCTGGCCGTAGCGGGCGGCGATCTCGCGCACCCGCGGCGCCAGCTCGGCGTAGCGCCGCGCCGGCAGGTCGGGGAACAGGTGGTGCTCGATCTGGTGGCTGAGGTTGCCGGTGAGGATGTGGAACAGCCTGCCGCCCTCCAGGTTGCTGGAACCACGCAACTGGCGCAGGTACCAGTGGCCGCGGCTCTCGCCTTCCACCGACTCCTTGGGGAACACCGCGGCGCGCTCGGTGAAGTGGCCGCAGAAGATCACCAGGAAGGTCCACAGGTTGCGCAACAGGTTGGCCAGCAGGTTGCCGGCCAGCACCGCCAGGGCGTTGGCGCCGCAGACCAGGGCCAGCAGCGGAAAGAACGCATAGTCCTTGACCCACTGGCGCAATATCTTGGCGCCGAAGCGACGGGCCAGCGGGCGCACCTCGTCACCGCTTATCTTGCCCTTGTACCACTTGTCCAGGCGCAGATGCTGGATGCCGACCGCGTACTGGAACAGCATCGCCTGCAGGGTCACCCACAGCGGCTGCCAGCGATAGAAGGGCCGCCAGCGCTGCTCGGGGAACAGCCGCACCACGCCGTAGCCGACGTCGTCGTCCATGCCCAGCACGTTGGTCCAGGTGTGGTGCACGTGATTATGGGTGTGCCGCCAGAAGTCGCCGGGGCCGACGATGTCCCACTCGTAGGCACGACCGGCCAGTTCGGGATCGTTCATCCAGTCGTACTGGCCGTGCATCACGTTGTGGCCCAGCTCCATGTTCTCGAGGATCTTGCCCAGCCCCAGCAGCAGGCTGCCGAGCAGCCAGGTGGGCGGGAACCAGCCCAGCATCAGCAGCGCCCGCCCGCTCCAGCAGCAGAAGCGCACGGCGGCGCGCACCCGGCGGATGTAGCGGGCGTCGGCCTCGCCCAGGTCGGCCAGGGTCGTCCGGCGCAGCTGGTCCAGTTCGGCGGCGAAGGCGTCCAGTTCGGCGGGGGTCAATTCACGGTCGGTGCGCATCGCGGCACTCCTACAGATCGATTCGTACATCGCCCAGCGGGGCGCTGACACAGGGGCGGATCGGTTGCCCCGGCTCGGCGAACACCTCACCGCTGCGCAGGTCGCGCACGGCGCCGCCGAGCAGCAGGCAGGTACAGCTGGCGCAGATGCCCTGGCGGCAGCCGTGGGCCGGGCGCAGGCCATGTTCCTCGGCCTGCTCCAGCAGGCTGCGGGCGCTGTCGCCGTTCGCCTCCAGGCGGCTGCGGAAGAAGTCCAGGCGCACCGCCTGGCCGGGTTCGAGCACGCGGCGCAGCGGGCTGAAGGCCTCGCTCTGCAGCACGCCGTCCCAGCCGTTGCGCACCGCCTCGACGAAGCCCGCCGGGCCGCAGGCGAGCAGCTCGAAACCGCTCATGCCGAGCAGGTGGCCAGGCTGGAAGCGCCCGCCCCGGGCATCGGCCGGCGCATCCGGGCCGGTCAGCAGCCAGCGCACCTGCAGATTGGAATGGCGCCGCATCAGTTGCTGCAGCTCGCCCTGGTAGGCGCGCTGGCCGGCCTCGCGCACGTAGTGGAGCAGGGTCACCGGCGCCGCGTAGCCCCGCGCCAGCGCCTCGCGCATCAGGCCGAGCAGCGCCGTGATGCCGCTGCCCGCCGCCAGCAGGCCGACTCCGGCCGCGCGCTCCGGCCAATGCAGTTCGCCCGCGGCCTGGCCCAGCTCCACCACCGCGCCCACCGGCAGGTGATCGAGCACATGGTTGGAGAAGCGCCCGCCCGGCTGGCGGCGGATGCCCAGTTCGACGCAGCCGTCCGGGTCGACCCGGGTCAGGCTGTAGCTGCGCCCATGGCGCACGCCGTCCAGTTCCAGGTGCAGCTGGACATGCTGGCCGGGCCGCCAGCCGCGGGCGTTGCCGTTACAGCGCAGGCGCAGCGCCAGCAGGTCGTCGCTGACCCACTCGCGCCCGACCACCCGGGCGAACACACGGCTCAGGCGCCAGGCCGGGTGCAGCCAGCCCAGCACGGCGTCCACCTCCGCCTCGCGCAGCCAGTCGCGCGCGGCCAGCAGTCGCAGGGGCTCCAGCCAGGGCGCGGAGCGACGAACGAGGGAAAGGGGCAAGACGGACATACGGCAATTCCAGTGAACAAGTGTTCACAAAAATACCAGAAGCCTCATATCTCAGTAAACACTTGTTCACTCACTGTGATTCGCCGGCGACAAGATGCTAGAGTGCCCCGCTAAGCCGTCATCGTCCCTGAACGCCATGTCGCCACGCGCAGAACAGAAACAGCAGACCCGCCACGCCCTGATGGATGCCGCCCGCAGCCTGATGGACAGCGGCCGCGGCTTCGGCAGCCTGAGCCTGCGCGAAGTCAGCCGCACCGCCGGCATCGTGCCGACCGGCTTCTACCGGCACTTCCAGGACATGGACGAACTGGGCCTGGCGCTGGTCGCCGAGGTCGACGCCACCTTCCGCAGCACCCTGCGCGAGGTGCGCCGCAGCCAGTTCGAGATGGGCAGCATCATCGAGGCCAGCGCGCGCATCTTCCTCGACGCGGTGAGCGACAACCGCAGCCAGTTCCTGTTCCTGGCCCGCGAGCAGTACGGCGGCTCGCAGCCGGTGCGCCAGGCCATCGGCCACCTGCGCCAGCGGATCACCGACGACCTGGCCGCCGACCTCAAACTGATGAACCGCACGCCGCACCTGGACGAGCCCGCGCTGGACATCGTCTCCGACCTGGTGGTGAAGACCGTGTTCGCCACCCTGCCCGAGCTGATCGACCCACCCGCCGAGGCGCTGCCCGCGCACCTCACGCCGGAAGCCAAGATGATCCAGCAACTGCGCTTCATCTTCATCGGCGCCAAGCACTGGCGCGGTATCGGCCAGGGCAGCGACTGAAGGCCGCCGCCGCGATGCGCCACCGAGACGGGGCGCACGGGCAGCCCCTTCCCGCCTTGCTAGACTGGCCCCGCCCTTCGCCGAAGTGTCCCGCATGCCCGCTCGCCTCGTCCCCCTGCTGCTCGTCCTGCTGACGCTGTCCCTGCCGGTGCGCGGCGAAGCATCTCGCCAGCCGGACGTGACCTGGAACATGAGCCCCTGGCCGGGCCTGATCAACGAGCGCGACAACCAGCCGGACGGCGGCATCATGGTCGAGCTGCTGCAGCAGATCGTCGAGCGCCTCCCGGAATACCGCCACCACTACCGCCTGAACAACCTCACCCGCGGCCTGGAACAGCTCAAGCGCGAGCCGCTGAGCTGCTTCTTGCCGACCTTCCGCACCGCCGAGCGCGACCGCCACGGCTACTACGTCGGCCTGTTCGTCGCCATGCCGCACCAACTGGTGGTGCGCAGCGAGGACGTGCAGCGCTTCGCCGCCGGCCGGGACGAGGTGTCGCTACGCGAGTTGCTGCGCGACAAGCGCCTGCGCGGCGGGCTGGTCCGCGACCGCAGCTACGGGCCGGTGCTCGACCCGCTGCTGCTGGCCCCCGAGGCGCAGCCCCAGCTGCAGCGCATCCAGACCAGCAGCGCCGGCAGCAACCTCTACGGCATGCTCGAACGCGGGCGCATCGACTACCTGCTGGACTACGCCGAGGTGGTGCAATACGTGCAGCGCCAGCAGGGCCTGGCGCGGGGCCTGAGCCTGCTGCCGCTGGCCGAGGTCGGCTCGCCCTACCTCAGCGGCATCTACTGCAGCCGCAACGCCGAGGGCGCCGAGCTGGTGCGCCGGATCGACGAGATCGCCCGCCGCCCCGAGGTCATCGCCCTGTTCATCGAGGCGCAGCAGACCTACATCCCGCCGCGCACCCTGGCCCACTATCAGCCCTGGCTGGAGCGCTTCTTCGCCGAGCGCCCGCAGCGGGACCTGACCTCGCTGCCGCGCTGAGAGTCTGTTTTGCCTTGCATAGCGCCAGCTCGCGAGATTTTGAACAGACTCTGAGGCGCGCGGCCCGGCTATGGGCCTGATCGAAACAATCAACGGGAAGCCCCGCCGCCCCGGGCGTAGTCTGGCCGCCAGACCCACCCGGAGAACCCGCCATGTCCACCCCGCATTTCCTGCACGCCCTGCTGGCCGCGTATGCCGCCGGCGCCAGCGGCACCTGCCCGGAACAACTCGCCTGACCGATCGGACAGGGTTACCCTGTGCGCCCTTCACGACCACGGGAGCCCCCTGCATGAACCTGAAGTCCGTCTGCGTGTTCTGTGGCGCCAGCCCCGGCGCCCGCCCGATCTACCGCGAAGCCGCCGAGAACCTCGGCCGCAGCCTGGCCGAGCGCGGCCTGACCCTGGTCTACGGCGGCGGCGCGGTCGGCCTGATGGGCGTGGTCGCCGACGCCGCCCTGGCCGCGGGTGGCGAGGTGATCGGCATCATCCCGCAGAGCCTGGAACGCGCCGAGATCGGCCACAAGGGGCTGACCCGCCTGGAAGTGGTCGACGGCATGCACGCGCGCAAGGCGCGAATGGCCGAGCTGGCCGACGCCTTCATCTCCCTGCCCGGCGGCCTGGGCACCCTGGAAGAACTGTTCGAGGTCTGGACCTGGGGCCAGCTCGGCTACCACGCCAAGCCGCTCGGCCTGCTCGAAGTGGACGGCTTCTACTCGCGCCTGACCGACTTCCTCGACCATCTGGTGGCCGAGCGCTTCGTCCGCGAACAGCACCGCGCGATCCTCCAGATCAGCCAGTCGCCCGGCGAACTGCTCGACCTGATGGACGCCTGGCAGCCGACCGCCGCGCCGAAGTGGGTGGACCGCACATAAGCCGGAGCGGCGCGGTGACAATGGCACGGCGCCGTGCTACACAAGGCGCCCACCCGCCAAGGATGTCCCGCCCATGCCCCTGCTCGCTGTGTTGCTCATCGCCTGCCAGGTCGCCTGCGGTCTGCACGTGGTCCGCAGCGGCCAGGAGCGCTACTGGCTGTACCTGATCATCGCCCTGCCGGGCCTCGGCTGCCTCATCTACTTCCTCGGCATCATGGCCCCGGACCTGCTGCGCAGCCGGCGAGGGCGCCGCACCCTCAACCAGCTGCACGACCGCCTCGACCCCGAGCGCCACCTGCGCGCCCTGTTCGATGCGCTGGAGCAGAGCGACACCCGCGAGACGCGGGTGCAGCTGGCCGACGAGCTGCTGCGCCTGGAGCGGGCCGCGGAAGCCGCCGAGCACTACCGCGCGGCCCTGCGCGGCGTCCACAGCCACGCGCCGGACATCATGCTCGGCCTCGCCCGGGCGCAGTTCGCCCAGCACGACGCCGCCGGCTGCCGCGACACCCTGGACCAACTGATCCAGCACAATCCGCAATACCGCTCCAGCGAAGGCCACCTGCTCTACGCCCGGGCCCTGACCGCGCTCGGTGAGCTGGCCAAGGCCGAAGAGGAATTCCACGCCCTGCTCGGCCACTTTGCCGGCCCCGAGGCCCGCTACCATTACGCCCTGCTGCTGCGCCGGGCCGGCCGCGACGCCGAGGCCCGCAGCCAGCTGGAGCAGATCGAGCAGTACGCACGGCGCGCGCCGAGGCACTATCGCAACCTGCACCAGGCCTGCCTGGCCGAGGTGCGCCAGGAGCTGAAGGCGCTGGACGCCCCGCAGCAGCAGAACGCCTAGCACCCCGAGCGGCCCGAACCGCCGCCGAAAACACCTCAAGACACGCATAACGATGCGACCAACGCGCGGCGCCGAGGTCTATGCTTGCGCTATCGATCTTCTTGCAGGTGTCCACGTGCTCCCACTGCTGGTCTGCGACGACTCCACCATGGCGCGCAAGCAACTGATCCGCGCCCTGCCCCCCGAGTGGCCGGTGTCCATCACCCAGGCCAGCCAGGGCGAGGAAGCCATGGCCGCGATCCGCCAGGGCCTGGGCCAAGTGGTGCTGCTGGACCTGACCATGCCGGTGATGGACGGCTATCAGGTGCTGGCCAAGGTCCGCGAGGAGGGCCATGCCTGCCGCATCGTGGTGGTCTCCGGCGATATCCAGGAGGAAGCCCAGCGGCGGGTCGCCGAGCTTGGCGCCCTGGGCTTCATCCGCAAGCCGGCGCCGGCCGACGAGCTGCGCGAGACCCTGCGCAGCCTCGGCCTGTTCCAGCCCCCGGCCACCGAAGAGCCGCCTCCGGCACGCAAGGAGCTGGCCTTCAAGGTCGGCTTTCGCGACGCCCTGCGCGAGGTCAGCAACGTCGCCATGGGCCGCGCCGCCGCGCTGCTGGCCGAGGAACTGGGGGTGTTCGTGCGCCTGCCGATCCCGGCGGTCAACCTGTTCGAGGTCAGCGAGCTGCACATGGCCCTGGAGGACGCCCGCCGTGGCGAGCACCTCAGCGCCGTGTGCCAGGGCTTCATCGGCGAGGCCATCGCCGGCGAGGCGCTGCTGCTGTTCCACGACTCGGAGGTGGCCGACATCGCCCGCCTGCTCGGCTGGCAGCCGGACAACGAGAACGACACCTCGGAGATGCTTCTGGACCTGGCCAGCATCCTGATCGGCGCCTGCCTGTCCGGCATCGCCGAGCAGTTGGACATCCGTTTCTCCCAGGGTCATCCGCAACTGCTCGGCCAGCACGCCCGGGTCGGCGAGCTGATCCAGCTCAACCGCGAGCGCTGGCGCCAGACCCTGGCGGTGGAAATCAGTTACGGCCTGGAGAACCACGCCGTGCACTTCGATCTGCTGTTGCTGTTCACCGAGGACTCGGTGCCGCGGCTGACCGGCAAGATCCAGCACCTGATGGAGTGAGCCGATGGGCGAACGCGCACAGATCGACCTGCAGGAGCTGCACTGGCTGCTCGACATCGTCCAGTGCCTGGACGTGGGCGTGCTGGTGCTGGACCGCGAGTACCGGGTCGAGGTGTGGAACAGCTTCATGGAGAACCACTCGGGCCTGGGCGCCGACCAGGCCCAGGGGCGGGTGCTGTTCGAGCTGTTCCCGGAGATCGACCGGCCCTGGCTGGAGCGCAAGGTCGGCACCGTGCTGCGCCTGGGCACCCGCGCCTTCAGCCTGTGGCAGCAGCGGCCCTACCTGATGCGTTTCAAGAGCTACCGGCCGATCACCGGCCAGGCCGACTTCATGTACCAGAACCTGACCATCCTCCCGCTGGCCGCCGCCCAGGGCCGCATCGAGCACCTGTGCCTGGTGATCTACGACATGACCGACGCGGCGGTCGGCCAGCTGCGCCAGGACTGAGCGCGGGGCCTACTTCTTCTTCGGCCGCGGCTTCTCGCCGAACTTCGGCACCGCGCGCACGGCCTTGGCCTTCGGCTTGTCGTCGTCGGCCTCGAACCAGTTGCCCATGTGGATCTTGCCCTTGCCGGCGCGGGCACCGGCACCGGCACCGGCACCGGGAATCACCTTGACCTTGGGCTTCTTCGGCTTCTTCAGTACCGCACCGCCGGGGGCGGTCTGCGGTACGCGGTGATCCGGCACAAAGCCCGGCTCGTCCTCGCGGCGGATGATCTGGCCGATCAGCGTCTCGATGGCGGCCAGCAGTTCGACCTCGTCGGCGCAGACCAGCGATACCGCCTCACCGGTGGCGCCGGCGCGGCCGGTACGGCCGATGCGGTGCACGTAGTCCTCGGCGACGATCGGCAGGTCGAGGTTGACCACTCGCGGCAGTTCGCTGATATCCAGGCCCCGCGCGGCCACGTCGGTGGCTGCCAGCACGCGCACCTCGCCGGCCTTGAACCGCTGCAGCGCGCGCAGGCGCGACGGTTGCGGCTTGTCGCCATGGATCGAGTCGGCAGCAATGCCTTCGGACAGCAGCAGTTGCTCCAACTCGTCGACGCCCTTGCGGGTCTTGGCGAATACCAGCAGCTGGTCCCAGCCACGTTCGCGATACAGGTGCAGCAGCAGCTCGCTCTTGCGCTTCTTGTCCACCGTCACCAGCCACTGCTTGACGCTCTTGGCCGCCGCATTACGCGGGCTGACCTCGATGGACAGCGGGTCGCGCAGCAGCTCCTTGGCCATCAGGCGGATGGCGTCGGAGAAGGTGGCGGAGAACAGCAGGGTTTGACGCTTGCGCGGCAACGCGCTGAACAGCTCGTCCAGCTCCTTGGCGAAGCCGAGGTCGAGCATGCGGTCGGCCTCGTCCAGCACCAGCGCCTGCAACTGGTCGAAGCGCACCGCGTTCTGCCGGTACAGGTCGAGCAGGCGGCCGGGGGTGGCCACCAGCAGGTCGATGCCCTTGCGCAGCTTCATCATCTGCGGGTTGATGCTGACCCCGCCGTACACCGTGTAGGTGCGCAGCGGCAGGTTCTGCGCGTACTGCTGCACGGCCTGCGCCACCTGCTCGGCCAGTTCGCGGGTCGGCACCAACACCAGCGCGCGCACCGAGTTGGCCGCCACCTGGCTCCCTTCCATGGTCAGCTTCTGTAGCAGCGGCAGGGCGAAGCCGGCGGTCTTGCCGGTGCCGGTCTGCGCCGCGGCGAGCACGTCGCGCCCCTTGAGCACGGCGGGAATGGCCTGCTTCTGCACCGGCGTGGGCTCGCGGTAGTCGAGCGCCTCCAGGATACGCAGCAGGGGTTCGATCAGGCCGAGAGGTTCGAAGGACATGGCGGAGCAACCAGAAACGGAAAGACGCCAGTTTAACCGTTCGACCGGTCGCGCTCGACCACCACACACAACCCGTCTTCATTGGCCTGCGCGCGCAGGCGGATCGCTGCTGGATCGAGCAGCACGCAGTCCGCGATGGCCGGCTCCAGCTCGGTACGCACCCGCCGCGCCAGGGCGCGGGCGCCGTAGCGCGCGTCGTGGGCGCGGCAAAGCCACTCCACCGCGCCCTCCTCCAGCCACAGCGAACGGCCCTGGCGGCCCAGGCGCTGGTTGAGCTTGGTCAGCTCGATCTCCAGCAGCGCCTCCAGCCAGTCGTCGTCGAGGGGCTGGAAGTCGAGGATACGGTCGATGCGGTTGAGGAATTCCGGGTCGAAGCTGCGCGTGAGCGCCCGTTCGCGCTCGCCGGCCTCGTCGGCGCGCAGGCCCAGCCAGCGGCGCCAGCCGCGGGCGAAACGCTCGCGCAAGCGCTGCACCGGCTGGGCGCCGACGTTGCTGGTCATGAAGATCAGGCTGTTGCGGAAATCCAGAGTACGGCTGCCGGCGGTGAGGGTCAGGCGGCCGTTCTCCAGCACGCCGAGCAGGCTGCGCAGCACCTCGGGGCTGGCCTTCTCCAGCTCGTCGAACAGCACGATGCCGGGGCGGCCGAATGTGCCGGCGATGGCCTCGGCGTCGAACAGGGTGGTGCCCTCCTTGCTGCCGACATAGCCCGGCGGCGCGCCGGTCAGCGCCGCGGCGTAGTGTTCCTGGGCCAGGGTATGCATGTCGATGCGGCAGAAGGCGTCGGCACGGCCGTGGATGGCCTGCGCCAGCAGGCGCACCACTTCGGTCTTGCCGACGCCGGTGGGGCCCATAAACAGGTTGACCGACAGCGGCCGCTCGCGCTCGCCGATATCGGCCTTGACCACCTTGAGCAGCGCCTCGACCTGCTCCAGCACCGCATCCTGGCCGACGATGCGCTCGCGCAATAGGGCCATGACCCTGGCCGGCTCGAACAGGAAGCGTGACTGCAACCGGGCAGCCGGCATTTCGTCCAGCTGCTGGCGGTTGTGTTCGATCAGGTCGTTGGCAAAAGGCATGGGATGGTCACCGGTAGGGTGTCGCGGGGCCGCCTAGGCCGTGCGCACCGCAAGCTCTCATGGTGCGCACAGCGCACCCTACGCGAAACGCTCCTTGCCCGGATGGGGCAGCTCGCCCACCGGACAATCGGCCACGCCGATGGTCGAGCGGGTCAGTTTCTCCACATCCTCCTGGGCCTTCTGCGCGTCCAGCACCCAGGTGCGGTAGAACTCGAACGGGCAGTCGGCCACGCCCTTGTCGCCGTCGCCAGAGTTGTACACGCCGGTGTAGCCACGGTGCAGCAGCTTGAACAGGTGGTTCTGCGACTGGTCATTGGCGCGTGCGTCGCGGATCTGCGAGACCGACAGCTGGGCGTACTGGATGCCCATCTCCTCCTCGCCGCACTCGCCGAGGGTGCGGCCGTCGAAGCCGATCAGCGCGGAGTGGCCGAAGTAGCTGTACACGCCGTCGAAACCGGTGGCGTTGGCCACCGCCACGTAGCAGTTGTTGGCCCAGGCCATGGTCTTGGCCATCAGTACCTGCTGGTCCTTGGCCGGGTACATGTAGCCCTGGCAGCGCACAATCAGTTCGGCGCCCTTCATCGCGCAGTCGCGCCAGATTTCCGGGTAGTTGCCGTCGTCGCAGATGATCAGGCTGATCTTCATGCCCTTGGGGCCTTCGGAGACATAGGTGCGATCACCCGGATACCAGCCCTCGATGGGGCACCAGGGGATGCATTTGCGGTACTTCTGCACGATCTCGCCCTGGTCGTTGATCAGGATGAGGGTGTTGTACGGCGCCTTGTGCGGGTGTTCCTCGTGGCGCTCGCCGGTGAGCGAGAAGATGCCCCAGGTCTTCGCCTCGCGGCAGGCGGCGGAGAAGATCGCGGTCTCCTCGCCCGGCACCGTGGCAGCGGTGGCCATCATCTCGTCCTTGTCGTACATGATGCCCATGGTGCTGTACTCGGGGAACACCACCAGGTCCATGCCCGGCAGGCCGAGCTTCATGCCTTTGATCATCTCGGCGATCTTGCGCGCGTTGTCGAGCACTTCGGCCTTGCTGTGCAGGCGCGGCATCTTGTAGTTGACGACGGCGACGCCGACGGTATCGGGGCTGCTGGAAATATCGCCGTGACGCATAAATGACTCCTCGCTTCGTAGGGTGGAAAAGCGCGAAGCGTCTCCCACCGGGGATCAGGTCGTGCCGGGCAATGCCGCAGCGCTGTGCCTCTGGGTTCCCGCCTGCGCGGGAATGACGGTGGAAAGGTGATGTCCGTGCCCCACGTCATCCCCGCGCAGGCGGGGACCCAATAAACAACCTCAGTGGCTGATCATCCACGGCCGCGCCGAGGGGCTGGCCTTGAGGCCGTGGGGGTTGGCCCTGGTCCGCTCGACCGGCTTGCTCGGGCCGCAGCAACTGCAGCCGGCCGGGTGCTTGCGGTTGGTCTTGTATTCTTCGAGGGTCTGCGGCGCGTGGCGCGAGCGCTCGTTGGTCTCGATGGCGCGGCGCTGGCTGCCGGGCATGGTGGCCAGGCCCGGGGCGCTGAGGATCACCCGCGCGCTTTCTGTCTCGCAGTAGGGGCAGGCGCAGGGGGTGTCGCGCTCGGCCATCGGCCGCAGCATGGTGAAGTCGCCGCAGTGCGGGCAGTCGTATTCGTAGATCGGCATGGCAGCGTTCCTCGATAAATTCGGTGCGCACGGCGCACCCTACGGCGCCGTGCGTGCCGGCCTCACTTCTCGTAGGCGATGGGCATGTCGATGCTGCCGTCCAGGTACTTGGTCGGGCCGCTCGCGCTGGGGTTGATGTCGAACTCGAAGATGTCGGTCGGCAGCCACAGGGTGGCGCAGGCGTTGGGGATGTCGACCACGCCGCTGATGTGCCCCTGCACCGGCGCCGAGCCGAGCAGCGAATAGCCCTGGGCCGGCGAGTATCCGAACTTGGTCAGGTAGTTGATGGCGTTGAGGCAGGCCTGCTGGTAGGCCAGGTTGACGTCCAGGTAGTGCTGCTTGCCGGCGTCGTCGACCGAGATGCCTTCGAAGATCAGGAAGTTGTTGTAGGTCGGCACGATCGGGCTGGGCTTGAAGATCGGGTTCTTGATGCCGTACTTGGCCATGCCGCCCTTGATCAGCTCGACCTTCATGTGCACCCAGCCGGCCATCTCGATGGCGCCGCAGAAGGTGATTTCGCCGTCGCCCTGGCTGAAGTGCAGGTCGCCCACCGACAGGCCGGCGCCGTCGACATAGACCGGGAAGAAGATCTTCGAGCCGCGCGACAGGTCCTTGATGTCGCAGTTGCCGCCGTGCTCGCGCGGCGGCACGGTGCGCGCGCCGGTGGCGGCGGCCATGTCGCGGGCGGCGCCGGTGAGCTTGCCCATGTGCGCGGTGGAGGAAAACGGCGGGTTGGCCAGTGGCGGCACGCGGGTCGGGTTGGTGTCGATCAGCTCCTGCTCGCGGCGGTTCCACTCGGCGAGCATCTTGTGGTCCGGCAGGCAGCCGATCAGGCCGGGGTGGATCAGGCCGGCGAAGCGCACGCCGGGGATGTGCCGGCTCTTGGTGAACATGCCCTCGAAGTCCCAGATCGACTTCTGCGCGGACGGGAAGTAGTCGGTGAGGAAGCCGCCGCCGTTGTTCTTCGAGAAGAAGCCGTTGAAGCCCCACTGCGACTCGGCCTTGGCGCCGATGTCGAGCAGCTCGACGATCAGCAGGTCGCCCGGCTGGGCGCCATGCACGCCCACCGGGCCGGACAGGTAGTGCACGGTGGACAGGTCGACGTCGCGCACGTCGCTGGCGTCGTCGTCGTTCTTGATCGCGCCGCCGGTCCAGTCGTAGGTCTCCAGGATGAAGTCGTCGCCCGGCTTGACCCAGCAGGCCATCGGGATGTCCGGGTGCCAGCGGTTGTGGACTTGTTCGTTCTCGGTGGCGGCCTGGTTGAGGTCGACCTTGATCAGGGTATCGGTCATGACAGTGCTCCTGGGACCAGTGGTGGGTGCCTGGCGTCTGCGCGCCGGGGTACGGTGGCCAGTCTCGAGGAGCGCGGCGAGGCGGGAAATACGTCGGATGACGTATGGCCGGCGCCGGCAACGGCGGGCCTTGCGGCGCTTTTTCGCGGGCGCGAAAAAGCGGCCGGCGCATGGAGAACACGCCGGCCGTAAAACGGGGGAGTCTGTCTTGCGGCCCGGACGGAATCCGGGCTACGCGGGGTGCGTCGTCACACGGAGAGGTAGCGGCTGATGGTCGCCTCGTCGACCTTGTCGCGCGCCTCCTCGACCACGAACTTGCCCTTCTCGATGACTAGGAAGCGGTCGGCGATTTCCATGGTGAAGGACAGCACCTGCTCGGAGACGACGATGGTCAGGTCGCGCAGGTTGCGGATCTCCTTCAGGGTGCGGGCGATGTCCTTGATGATCGACGGCTGGATGCCCTCGGTAGGCTCGTCGAGCAGCAGCACCTTGGGGTTGGTGGCCAGCGCGCGGGCGATGGCCAGCTGTTGCTGCTGGCCGCCGGAGAGGTTGCCGCCCTTGCGGTGGCGCATCTCCTGCAGCACCGGGAACAGCGCGTAGAGGTCGTCCGGCACCTTGCCCTTGGCCGACGCCGGCAGGCCGGTCTGGATGTTCTCCAGTACGGTCATGCTGGGGAAGATCATCCGCCCCTGGGGCACGTAGGCGATGCCGGCCTCGACCCGCTGGTGGGTTTCCAGCCTGGAGATGTCCCGGCCGTCGACGCTGATCTGCCCGCCCCACTGCGGCAGCACGCCCATCAGGCTCTTGAACAGGGTGGTCTTGCCCATGCCGTTGCGGCCCATCACCGCGACGATGTCCTTCTTCGCCACGTCGAGGTTGAGTTCGTGGAGGATCTGGCTCTGGCCGTAGCCGGAGACGAGGTTGCTGATCTGGAACATGAATGTCACTCCTACGTAGGGTGCGCTGCGCGCACCATTGCGCATCCGGCGGTGCGCACGGCGCACCCTACGGCCGGTGGAAGCCTCGGCACCCGGGATCAGTGCCCCAGGTACACCTCGATGACCTTGGGATTGCTCTGCACCGCGTCCATGCTGCCCTCGGCCAGCACCTTGCCCTGGTGCAGCACGGTGACCTTGTGGGCGATGCTCTTGACGAACTCCATGTCGTGCTCGATGACCAGCACCGAGCGGCCCTGGCTGATGCGCTTGAGCAGCTCGGCGGTGGCCACCCGCTCGCTGACGCTCATGCCGGCCACCGGCTCGTCGAGCATCAGCAGCTGCGGGTCCTGCATCAGCAGCATGCCGATCTCCAGCCACTGCTTCTGGCCGTGAGAGAGCAGGTCCGCCTGCATGTGCAGGTGCTCGCCGAGCATGATCTCCGCCGCCACCTGCTCGACCCGCTCGATCACCGCCGGCGAGCGCTTGAAGAACAGCGCGCCGAACACCTTGCGCCCGGCCGGGTAGGACATTTCCAGGTTCTCGAACACCGTCAGGTTCTCGTAGATCGATGGGTTCTGGAACTTGCGCCCGACCCCGGCGCGGACGATGTCGAACTCGCGCATCCTGGTCAGCTCGCGGTTCTCGAACTGGATGCTGCCGGCAGTAGCCTTGGTCTTGCCGCAGATCAGGTCGAGCACCGTGGTCTTGCCGGCGCCGTTGGGGCCGATGACCACGCGCACCTCGTTGCGGTCGATGTACAGGTTGAGGTCGTCGACCGCCTTGAAGCCGTCGAACGACACGGTCAGGCCCTCGATGGCCAGCACCGGTTTGGGCATCTGGAAGCCGGTTGGATTCGGGCTCATGGGGTGGTCTCCAGTTCGGGAGTGGGTGCGGCCTTGGCGATGGGCCTGGTCGGCGGCTCGACCACCGCCGGCACCTTCTTCGCCGGCATCAGGCGTGCCAGCCAGCGCTTGCCGTGGCTGTCCCACAGGCCGGCGATGCCGTTGGGGAAGTACATCACCACGACGATGAACAGGCCGCCCATCAGGTACAGCCACAGCTCGGGGAAGCTCTCGGAGAAGTAGGTCTTGCCGAAGTTGACCAGCAACGCGCCGTACACCGCGCCGAGCAGCGACAGGCGCCCGCCGACGGCAGCGAAGATGACCATCTCGATCGACGGCACGATGCCGACGAAACTCGGCGACATGAAGCCGACCTGCAGGGTGAACATCGCCCCGCCGATGGCGGCGAAGGCGGCGCCGACGCAGAACACGAAGATCTTGAAGCTGGCCACGTCGTAGCCGGAGAAGCGCACGCGTTCCTCCTTGTCACGCATGGCCAGCAGCAGGCGGCCGAGCTTGGAGGCGATGATGAAGCGCGCCAGCAGGATGCAGCCGAACAGCAGGAAGGCGCTGACGAAGTACAGGATCAGCTTGGCCTCGTCGGTGCGGATGTCCCAGCCCATCAGGGTGCGCAGGTCAGTGATGCCGTTGACCCCGCCGGTGAAGCCCTGCTGGCCGATGATCAGCACGGTGAGGATCAGCGCGATGGCCTGGGTGACGATGGAGAAGTACACGTCGCCGACGCGGCGCTTGAACATGGTCAGGCCGATCACCAGCGCCAGCAGCACCGGCACCGCGATCACCGCCAGCACGGTGAAGCCGAAGCTGTGGAACGGCTGCCAGAGCATCGGCAGCTCGGTGATCTGGTTCCAGTCCATGAAGTCCGGGATGCCGGGGGTGGACTGGATCTTGGTGCTCTCCGGGTCGGAGGCCTCGAGCTTGAGGAACATCGCCATGCAGTAGCCGCCGAGGCCGAAGAAGATGCCCTGGCCGAGGCTGAGGATGCCGCCGTAGCCCCAGCACAGCACCAGGCCGACGGCGACGAAGGCGTAGGTCAGGTACTTGCCGACCATATTCAGGCGGAAGGCGTCCAGCGCCAGCGGGAACACCACCAGGATCAGCGCGGCGAGCACCGCCAGGCCGATGGCGCCCTGCTTGCCGCCCAGGAGTTTGTCGAGAGTCGGGTTCATCTGCGGGTCCTCATGCTTGAACGTTCCCTCTCCCCCTGGGAGAGGGTCAGGGCGAGGGAGATGGCGGCAGCGCGGAGCCCGCCCCTCACCCCCGGCCCCTCTCCCAGCGGGAGAGGGGTGACAGCGTTGCCGCTCATTTGCGCACCTTGATCGAGAACAGCCCCTGCGGACGCATCATCAGGATCAGGATCACTGCCGACAGGGTCAGCACCTTGGCCATCGAGCCGCTCATGAAGAACTCCATGATCGACTGGGCCTGGGCGATGGTGAACGCCGAGGCGATGGTGCCGAGCAGGCTGGCCGCGCCGCCGAAGACCACCACCAGGAAGGTGTCGACGATGTACAACCCGCCCGCGGTCGGGCCGGTGGAGCCGATGGTGGTGAAGGCCGCGCCGGCCACCCCGGCCACGCCGCAGCCGAGGGCGAAGGTCATGCGGTCGACGCGCTTGGTGTTGATGCCCACCGCGCGGCTCATCACCCGGTTCTGCATGGTGGCGCGCACCTGCAGGCCCCAGCGCGAGCGGTAGAGCATGAGGAAGATGGTGGCGGTGAGCAGAATGGTCAGGCCCATCACGAACAGGCCGTTGCGCGGGATGTCGATGGCTTCGGTGGGGTTCCACGAGCCCATCAGCCACTCCGGCAGGGTGGCGCTGACCTCGCGCGCACCGAAGATCGAGCGGAACGCCTGCTGCATCACCAGGGACAGGCCCCAGGTCGCCAGCAGGGTATCCAGCGGCCGGTGGTAGAGCTTGCTGATCATCGCCCACTCCACCAGCCAGCCGATGGCGCCGGCGATGACGAAGGACAGGGCGATGGCGAAGAAGAAGTAGTAAGGCCCGAAGGCCGGGGCGTACTGTTCGGTCAGCGAGGACACCACGAAGGTGGTGTAGGCGCCGATGGTGAGGAACTCGCCGTGGGCCATGTTGATCACGCCCATCTGGCCGAAGATGATCGCCAGCCCCAGAGCCATCAGCAGCAGGACGCAGAACACGGACAAGCCGTTGAAGCCCTGCATGGCCGCGATGGCACCAAATTCCGATAGCCATTCCATAGGAGCACCCTCAGAAGAAGTTGCAAGCTTCAAGCTTCAAGCCGCAAGCAGAGCGCACTCCACTTGCCGCTTGAGGCTTGCAGCTCGTCGCTGCTGTTACTGGTAGCCTTTCGGGAACGGGTTCGGCTCGATCAGGCCGGACTCGTAGACCACCTTGAACTGGCCGTCCTTCTGCACCTGGCCGATGCGGGTCTTGCTCCACAGGTGATGGTTGTCATGCACCTTCACGTAGCTCTCCGGGGCGGTGTTCAGCTCGATGCCCGGCGAGGCGGCGGCCACCTTGTCGACGTCGAAGCTGCCGGCCTTCTCCACCGCGGCCTTCCACAGCCACGGGCCGAGGTAGGCGGCCTGGGTCACATCGCCGATCACCGCGTCCTTGCCGTACTTGGCCTTGAAGGCCTCGACGAAGGCGGCGTTGTTCGGGTTGTCCAGGCTCTGGAAGTACTTCATGGAGGCGTAGAAGCCTTCCATGTTCTCGCCGCCGATGCCGAGCAGCTCATCCTCGGTGACCGACAGGGTCAGCAGGTTCTGCTTGGCGGAGGTCACGCCGGCGGCCTTCATCTGCTTGTAGAAGGCGACGTTGGAGCCGCCGACCACGGCGGTGAAGACCACGTCGGGCTTCTTCAGCTTGACCTTGTTGATCAGCGAGCCGAACTGGGTGTTGCCCAGCGGGTAGTACTCCTCGCCGACCACCTCGCCGCCGAGCACGTTCTCGATGTGCTTGCGCGCGATCTTCATCGAGGTGCGCGGCCAGATGTAGTCGGAGCCGATCAGGTAGAAGGTCTTGGCGCCCTTCTCCTTGGCGATCCAATCGAGGCCGGCGAGGATCTGCTGGGTCGCCTCCTGGCCGGTGTAGATGACGTTCTTCGACTGCTCCAGGCCCTCATAGAAGGTCGGGTAGTAGAGCAGGCCGTTCTCCTTCTCGAACACCGGCAGCACCGCCTTGCGCGAGGCCGAGGTCCAGCAGCCGAACACGGCGGCGACCTTGTCGCCCACCAGCAGCTTCTTGGCCTTCTCGGCGAAGGTCGGCCAGTCGGAGGCGCCGTCTTCCTGGATCACCTTGATCTGCCGGCCGAGGATGCCGCCGGAGGCGTTGATCTGCTCGATGGCCAGGCGCTCGGCCTGGATCGAACCGGTCTCGGAAATGGCCATGGTGCCGGTGGCCGAGTGCAGCTGGCCGACCGTCACCTCGGTGTCGGTCACCGCCAGGCCGGTGGTGTTGGCGGCGTCGGCCATGGCGCCCTGGCTGAACACGCTGGCGGCCAGCAGCGAGAGCGCGGCGGCGCCCAGCGCCAGCCGGCGGGGTAGAAGTCGGGTCGGTTGTGCATCCATCGTCGTGCTCCTCGTGCGGTTGGGTCGTCGCCGGCCTGTCTGCGCAGGTCTGCTCCGGGTTCGCCGCAAGAATGCGTGCGCCCCTCCCGCCGGGGTATACGCAGCATGACGTAAGCGCATACGTCATCTGACGTACAGCCCCGGAGCACCGTATTGGTGCACGCTGCGCGCAAGGCCAGCGGCCGGACAGAAGCCCGTGCGCGCGTGGCGAGGGCTGCAAGGCCGGGGCATGGATGTTGCAACCGCGCTGGTGTCGGTGTCGGCGTGGATTGTGGGAGCGGCCTCGGCCGCGAATACATGCCCGCAAGCCCCATCGCGGCCAAGGCCGCTCCCACCCAAAGCCCCAGACCCCAGACCCCAGACACCAGACACCAGACACCAGACACCAGACACCAGACACCAGACACCAGACACCGGCAACAAGAACCCCAGCGCAAGGACGGCGCGAGTACCCATGTCATCGACCAGGAACCGCACCGTGCAACCCACCGGAACCCAGCGCATCGTCAAGATCCGCCGCGACTACAACAGCTGGGTCGCCGACGAGACCATGGAGGACTATGCCCTGCGCTTCACCCCGCGGGCGTTCCGCAAGTGGTCGGAGCTGCGTATCGCCAACACCGCCCTGGGCGCCGTGTCGTTCCTCGCCCTGGAAGCCATCGGCGGCGCCCTGGCGCTGTCCTACGGCTTCACCAACACCCTGTGGGCGATCCTCGCGGTGAGCCTGGTGATCTTCCTCACCGGCCTGCCGATCAGCTACTACGCGGCGCGCTACGGCGTGGACATGGACCTGCTGACCCGCGGCGCCGGCTTCGGCTACATCGGCTCGACCATCACCTCGCTGATCTACGCCAGCTTCACCTTCCTGTTCTTCGCCCTCGAAGCGGCGATCATGGCCCTGGCCCTGGAGCTGTACTTCGACCTGCCGCTGGCCCTGGCCTACGTGATCTGCTCAGTGATCATCATTCCCCTGGTGGCCTACGGCATCACCCTGATCAACCGCCTGCAGACCTGGACCCAGCCACTGTGGCTGGTGCTGCTGTTCCTGCCCTACCTGTTCGTGATCCTGAAGAACCCCGGCGCGCTGTCCGACTGGACCAGCTTCGCCGGCCGCGAGGGTGAGGCCGGCGCCTTCAACCTGCTGTCGTTCGGCGCCGCCTGCACCGTGGCCCTGGCCCTGGTCACGCAGATCGGCGAGCAGGTCGACTATCTGCGCTTCCTGCCGGAGAAGACCGCGCAGAACCGCAAGCGCTGGTGGGCCGCGCTGCTGATGGCCGGGCCGGGCTGGATCATCCCCGGCGCGCTGAAGATGCTGGCCGGCGCCTTCCTCGCCTTCCTCGCGCTGCAGCACGAGATTCCCATCGAGCGCGCCGCCGAGCCGACCCAGATGTACCTGGTGGCCTTCCACTACGTGTTCTCGTCGCCGGAATGGGCGCTCGGCGCCATGGTGCTGTTCGTCATCGTCAGCCAGGTGAAGATCAACCTGACCAACGCCTACGCCGGCTCCCTGGCCTGGTCCAACTTCTTCGCCCGGGTCACCCACAGCCACCCGGGCCGGGTGGTGTGGCTGGTGTTCAACGTCGCCATCGCCCTGATGCTGATGGAGCTGGGCGTGTTCGAGGCGATCGAGGAGGTGCTCGGGCTGTACGCCAACATCGCCATCGCCTGGATCGGCGCGCTGGTCGCCGACCTGGTGATCAACAAGCCGCTGGGCCTGTCGCCGAAGCACATCGAGTTCAAGCGCGCCCACCTGTACGACATCAACCCGGTGGGCGTCGGCGCCATGCTGATCGCCTCGCTGCTCTCGGTGCTGGCCCACGCCGGCCTGTTCGGCGCCCTGGCCCAGGCCGCCTCGCCGATGGTGGCGCTGGGCTCGGCCTTCCTCTGCGCGCCGCTGCTGGCCTGGCTCACCGGCGGGCGCTTCTACATCGCGCGGCAGAGCTCGGCGGCGCTGATCCACCCGCCGGGTGCGCGCGAGGCGCCGCGCTGCGGCCTGTGCAACAACGCCTTCGAGCGCGAGGACATGGCCTTCTGCCCGGCCTACAGCACGCCGATCTGCTCGCTGTGCTGCTCGCTGGACGCCCGCTGTGGCGACGCCTGCAAGCCCCACGCACGGCTGTCCCGGCAGGTCGACGGCCTGCTCCACTGGCTATTCCCCTGGGCTAGCATCCCGCGCCTGCACAGCCGCCTGGCGCAGTACCTGGGCTTCCTCGCGCTGCTGGTGCTGATGCTGTTCGGCGCGCTGGCACTGATCTACAGCCAGGTCTCCCACGGCCTGGTACCGAACTCGCCGGAGGTCCAGCAGACCCTGTACCAGGCCTTCCTCAAGGCCTTCCTTACCCTCTCGCTGTTCGCCGGCATGCTCGCCTGGTGGATCGTCCTGACCCGCGAGAGCCGCCAGGTGGCGCAGCAGGAGTCGGACCGCCAGACCCTGCTGCTGATGCAGGAGATCGAGGCCCACGGCAAGACCGACGAGGCGCTGCAGAAGGCCAAGGTGCTGGCCGAGAGCGCCAACGCGGCGAAGAGCCGCTACGTCACCGGCCTGTCCCACGAGCTGCGCACGCCGCTCAACAGCATCCTCGGCTACACCCAGATCCTGCAGCGCGACGCGGCCATGCCCGCGCGCCACCGCGACGCCCTGGCGACCATCTTCCGCAGCGGCTCGCACCTGCTGTCGCTGATCGACGGCCTGCTCGACGTGGCCAAGATCGAGGCCGGCAAGCTGCACCTGGAGCTTTCGGAAATCCCCCTCCCCGAGTTCGTCGACCAGCTCGAACGCATGTTCACCCCGCAGGCCGCCGAGAAGGGCCTGGCCTTCCACCTGGAAACGGTCGGGCGGATTCCGGCGGTGGTGCGCGGCGACGAGAAGCGCGTGCGGCAGATCCTGATCAACCTGCTCGGCAACGCCGTGCGCTTCACCGAGCAGGGCGAGGTGCGCCTGCGCGTCAGCTACCTGCGCGAGACCGCCTGCTTCGAGATCGTCGACACCGGCATCGGCATCGCGCCGGAGCAGATCGAACGCATCTTCCAGCCCTTCGAGCGCGGCGACCTGATGCGCCAGGACAACGGCGTCGGCCTGGGCCTGACCATCACCCGCATGCTCACCGCGCTGATGGGCGGCGAACTGTCGGTGCACAGCGAGCCGGGCAAGGGCACGCGCTTCCAGGTGCGCCTGTTCCTCTCCGAGGTGCGCGCCCCCCGGGCAGTGGTGCACGTGGCGCACGACATCATCGGCTACCAGGGCCCGCGCCGGCTGATCCTGGTGGTGGACGATCACCTGGAACACCGCCGCGTGCTGGCCGGCATGCTCGAACCGCTGGGCTTTCGCGTCGAACAGGCGGCCAGCGGCCAGGAGGCGATCCGCCAGGTGGCGCTGCTGAACCCCGACCTGATCCTGATGGACCTGTCGATGCCGCAGATGGACGGCTTCGAGACCAGCCGGCTGATCCGCCGCAACGCCCTGTCCCAGGCACCGATCATCGTGATCTCGGCGAACGCCTTCGCCGACGACCGCGAACGCAGCATCGCCGCCTACTGCAACGACTACCTGGCCAAGCCGGTACATACCCCGGCGCTGCTCGAACGCATCCAGCAGCAGCTCGACCTGCAGTGGCTGCACCGCGTCGCCGAGCCGGAGCCCGTGCCGCCACCGATCGAAATACTGCCCAGCGCCAGCGAACTGGCCGAGCTGCGCGAGCTGGTGGCGCTCGGCTACATGCGCGGCATCCAGGACAAGCTGGACGCCATCGAGCGGCAGACGCCCGCCTGCGCGCCCTTCACCGCCCGGCTGCGGGCCCTGGCCAAGGGCTTCCGCCTGGACGAACTCAACCGCCAACTCAAGGAGGCCGAACATGAATGCAGCCACGCAGCTTGCTGAGCGCGGCACCGTGCTGATCGTAGACGACACGCCGGACAACCTCGCCCTGCTCTCCGACGCCCTCGACGCCCAGGGTTACATGGTGCTGGTGGCTCTCGACGGCCAGAGCGCGCTGAACCGCATCCAACGGCGGCGCCCCGACCTGATCCTGCTCGACGCGATGATGCCCGGCCTGGACGGCTTCGAGACCTGCCGGCGGATCAAGGCCGAGCCGAACAGCGCCGACATCCCGGTGCTGTTCATGACCGCGCTGACCGACAGCGAACACGTGGTGGAAGGCTTCGCCGCCGGCGGCAGCGACTACGTGACCAAGCCGATCCACACCGACGAGGTGCTAGCGCGGGTCGCCGCCCACCTGCGCACGGCACGCACCCTGCAATCGGCCCGCGCCGCCGCCCAGCCGGTGGACCTGACCCTGAGCAACGAGCCGACCTTCGAGGCGCTGTCGAGCCGCTTCCAGCTCACCGAACGCGAGGTGGAGGTGCTGCGCTGGGTGGCCTGCGGCAAGACCAACCGCGACATCGGCGACATCCTCGGCCTCAGCCCGCGCACAGTGAACAAGCACCTGGAGCACGTCTACGTGAAGCTCGGCGTGGAAACCCGCACCGCCGCCGCCGCGGTAGCCATCTCCGCCAGCGTGGCGCGCTAAACGAAACCCGACCCGCCGCGATCGTAGGGTGCGCCATGCGCACCGCCCCTGCGGCCAGTGACGGAGCCCCGCGAAACGACGCTACCCCTTGCCGCCCTGCTGCATCTGCCGCAGCAGCGGCGCGCACTGGCTGCTCTTGTCGCCCTCGCTGGGCGCCACTAGCGCCAGCAGCCCGGCCGCCGGCGCCACCGCCACGCCCAGCGCCACCAGGCCGGCGCCGCGCAGCGCCAGCGGCGTGGCCCGCACGCCGGCGTCCGGGTCCTTGAAGGTGCCACGCACGTAGAGCGGCGAGCGCAGGGAGAAGATGCGCAGGCCCTTGGTCGCCGGGGTGATGTCGAAATTCAGCCGCTCACTGGCGAAGTTGGCGCTGCCGTCGACGCGGATCACTGCGTTCTCCGTGTCGACCACGAACAGCCGGGTGCTCATCAGCCCCTGCTTGATGCCCAGGTCGGCGGCGGCGCAGTGGATGGTCACCTCCTCGTCGCCGAACAGCTTGCCCACCAGGTAGTTGCCGACATTGAGCCCAGCGATCTCCAGCAGGTCGCGGCTTACCGCGCCGTCGTTGATCAGCATCTTCAGCTCGCCGTTGGCGCCACCCAGCAGCGCCGCCACCGAGTTGCCGGTGCCGCTAAGGGTGGCATCGCCATTGAGCGCGCCGAAGCTGGTCTGCATCGGTGCGAAAGTGGGGAACAACTGCTTGAGCTTCAGCTCCCGCGCGCTCAGGCGCACCTGGCCCTGCAGCGGGGTCACTGCGCCGTTCAGGCGGATCTGCGCGTCCAGGGTGCCGCCGGCCATGCCGAAGCGCAGGGGTTCGAGGCTGAGCATGCCGTCGTTGAGCACCACATGGGTGTCCAGGTCGCTGATCGGCAGCTTCTCGGAATGGACGATGCGCTTGCCGGTGAAACGCACGTCGGCGTCCATGGCCCGCCAGCGCTCGGTGCGGAACTCCTCCACCGGCAGCGCCTTGTTGGCCGGCTGGTTGGCGGCGGCGCCGCGCTCCTTCTTCTCGGCATTGGAGTCCGCGCCGACCAGGGGTGCGAGGTCGGCGAACAGCAGTTGGTTGGAAGTGAGCCGGCCAGACAGCTTGGGCCGGGGCTGGCGGGCGACGAAGGTCAGGTCGCCGTGGATGTCGCTGGCGCCGATGCGGCCGTTGAAGCCCTCGTAGCGGAAGCTGGCGCCGCCCTCGTCGCGCAGGTCCGCCCGCAGGCGGCCGTCGGTGGCGTAGGCAGGCGTGTCCGGCAGGGTCACGCCGGTCAGCGGATAGAGCTGGCTGAGGCTGGTTCCGGCGAGGCGCAGGCGCAGGTCCAGCGCGCCCAGGTTCTTCGGATCGGTCAGGCTGCCGGCGACCTGGATGCGAGTGCTGCCGACCCGTACGTCGGCCTGCAGGGGGAACGGCAGGCTGGCATCCTGCAGCGCCAGCAGGCCACCGACCTTGCCGCGACCGTTCACTCGCAGGCCCTGGAAGCGCCCCTTGGCGAGCCAGGCGAAGGCATAGTCCTGGGCCGCGGCGTGTTCCTCGGCCAGGCGCTGGGCAGTGCCCTCGCCGACGATCTGGCTGAACGGGATGGGCTGGCCGAGGGGGTCTATCTGCATCTCCAGGCGGGTTCGCGAGACCTGGTCGTCGACGCTGACCACGCCCTGGTCGAAACCGATGGTGCCGATGTCCAGCGTCCAGGGGCTCGGCTCGTCGGGGTTCTCCTCATCCTTGCCGAGGTCGAAGGTCCAGTTGGCGCGGCCATCGGCCAGGCGCTGCAGGTTGGCGTAGGGCGCGCCCAGCTCGATGCGGGGGATGCGCACCGTCTTCCACAGCAGCGGCAGCGGCGCGAGGCGGAAGCGCACCCGGTCCAGGCTGACGAAGGTGTCGCCCTGAGCCCAGTCGGGGTTGCCCAGCACCAGTTGCTCGGCGGAGAAATGCGGCCACGGCAGCCAGGCGCGCCAGCCGCCTTCGTCCGGTTCGCGGCGCCAGACCACGCTGAGATTGCCCTCGATGGCGAAGGGCCGGTTCAGCGCCGCCGAGACGCGCTCGTTGATGGTCGGCCGCAGCAGGTTCCAATCGAACAACACGAGCACCAGCATCAGCGCCGCCACCGACAGGAGGAGCACGGCCAGCGCCCCCTTCACCAACTTGCGTACCCGCACCTTCACCTCCGCTGTGTCACGACATCGTTGCAATCTTCGACTGACGAAACCCGGGAACGCTCCCTCGACTGGCGCACTCCAGTGAAATACCCGATGCTGCAAGGCCCGGCCACGGCACCGCCCATGCGACTGATCGACACCCATACCCACCTGGACTTCCCCGACTTCGACGCCGATCGTGACGCGCTGCTGGCGCGCAGCCGGGCGCTCGGGGTGGAGCGGCTGGTGGTGCTCGGCGTGCATCAGGGCAACTGGCAGCGCCTGTGGGACCTGGTGCAACGGCACGCGGGGCTGTACGCCGCCTTCGGCCTGCACCCGGTGTATCTGGAGGAACACCGCCCCGAACATCTGGAGGCACTGCGCGACTGGCTGCAGCGCCTCGCCGACCATCCCAGCGTGTGCGCGGTGGGCGAATTCGGCCTGGACTACTACGTGGAAACCCTCGACCGCGAGCGCCAGCAGGCGCTGTTCGAGGCGCAGCTGGCGCTGGCCGCCGAATTCGAGCTGCCCGCCCTGCTTCACGTACGCCGTGCCCACGCCGCCACCATCGCCACCCTCAAGCGCTTCAAACTGGCCCGCGGCGGCGTGATCCACGCCTTCGCCGGCAGCTACGAGGAAGCCCGCGAATACCTCAGGCTGGGCTTTCGCCTAGGCCTGGGCGGCGCGCCGACCTGGCCCCAGGCGCTGCGCCTGCGCAAGGTGATCCCGCGCCTGCCGCTGGACGCCGTCGTGCTGGAAACCGACTCGCCGGACATGGCCCCGGCCATGCACCCGGGGGTGCGCAACAGCCCGGAACACCTGCCGGACATCTGCGCCGCCCTGGCCGAACTGTGGGGCGTGGCGCCGGAGGAACTGGCCACCGCCAGCAGCCGCAACGCCGCCGAGCTGTTCGGCTGGTCGACGTAGGGCGGGTGCAACCCGCGGACCGGCAACGCGGGTTTCACCCGCCCTACAAAGCCCCGTTAGTTGTTGCACACCTTGTGGGAGCGGATTTATCCGCGAATTTCGCGGCCAATCGAAATGCCGCCCAGCCGCTCCCACAGAAGCAGGATTGCGTCGCCAACACATAACGGGGACATAGCCAAAGAAAAGGCCCGCCAATCGGCGAGCCTCTTCGATCACGCTCATGTAGCCCGGATGCAATCCGGGAATGGAGCCCACCTGCGGATCACACGCGGAACGCGCTGATCAGCTCCTTCAACCGCGCCACCTGATCGGACAGCTCGCGGCTGGCCTGCTCGGTCTGCACGGCGCCTTCGGCGGTGCGCTCGCCGGCCTGGTTGATCTCGACGATGTTCATGTCGATGTCGTGGGCCACGGCGGTCTGCTGCTCGGCGGCGGCGGCGATCTGCTGGTTCTGGTCGACGATCATGCCGACCGCGCCGAGGATGTTCTCCAACGCCTGCTGCACCTGGGTCGACTGGCTGACGGTGCTCTCCACCATCTGGTGGCTGCCGTTCATGGCGGTCACCGTGGCGCCCACGCCGTTCTGCAGGCGACCGATCATCTGCTCGATCTCCTCGGTGGACTGGTGGGTGCGCTTGGCCAGGTTGCGCACCTCGTCGGCCACCACGGCAAAGCCGCGGCCCTGCTCGCCGGCCCGCGCGGCCTCAATGGCGGCGTTGAGAGCCAGCAGGTTGGTCTGCCCGGCGATGCCCTTGATGACCTCCAGTACCTGGCTGATGGCGGAACTGTCCGCGGCCAACTGGTTGATGACGTTCACCGACTGGTCGATCTCGCTGGCCAGGCGCTGGATGCGGGCCACCTGGGCCTCCACCAGCTCGCGGCCGCTGACCGTCTCCTGGTTCACGCTCTGCGCGCTACCCACCGCGGCGGCTGCGCTGCGCGCCACCTCCAGGGCAGTGGCGGACATCTGGTTCATCGCCGTGGCCACCTGCTCGATCTGCCCGCGCTGGGCCGATACCGCCTGGCTGCTCTCGCCGGACACCAGCTCCACGCGGTCGGCCTGACGCTCGACCTCGGTGACGGTCTGGCCGACCAGCTCGATCAGGTCGCGGATCTTCGCCACGGTGCCGTTGAACACCTCGCCCAGCTCGCCCAGTTCGTCCTGGCTGCGCACGCTGACGCGCACCGTCATGTCGCCGGCGGCGACCTGGTTGAGGGTCTTGCCGAAGCCCTTGAGGGTGGCGCGGGTGGAGACGTAGAAGCCGCCGTAGAGATAGCCGATGGCGAGGAACAGCACGACCAGGGCCACCACCAGCAGGACCATCTGCGTGCGCTTGCCTTCCAGGCGCTGGCTCAGCTCCAGGTCGAGGAAGCCGAGCACCTTGTCGTTGAGCGTGTAGGTCTTGTCGATGGCCGTGGTGAGCTGGTCGAAGAAGCCCTGCCAGGGCGCGTCCAGGCTGTCGGCCATCAGCAGCTGCTCTTCCAGCACGCCGCTGACCTCGGTCAGCGAGGCCCGGCTGGCCTCGGCCGGCGCGCTCAGCTCGCTCTGCGCCCGGGCGTTGCCGTCCAGCGCGCTCTGAATCTTGAAGCCGTATTCGGCGTGAAGCTTCTCCAGTTCGGCCAGCAGCTCGTCGAGCTTGGTGCTGTCGGAAGAGCCGAGGATGCCCTGGCCAAGGGAGTAGGAGCCCAGGGCCCGGCCCTTGCTCAGCGCCGCAGTCACCGGGGGAGTGGCGGTGGTCAGCAGCTCGGCCATCTGGCGCACGGTCAGGTCGCTGTCCTGGCTGAGGCCGGACTGGCTGGCGACGAACTTGATGAACACCTCGGCATTGTCCAGCGCCTTGACCACCAGGCCGGCCTTGCTGCGCAGCGAGGATTCGGCGGCCACCGCGTCCAGGGCGCCCTTGATGGCGTCGCGCTGGGCGTTGAATTCCTCGATCTTCTGCGCGTCATCGCTGGGCGACTCGAGCGCGGCGAGGGTTTCGCCGATGCTCTTCTCCAGCGGGCCGATCAGCGCGGCGAGCCGGTCCGACTCGCCGGACTGGCCGAGCACGGCATTGATCTCGTAGAGGTCGTTGAGGCGCTCCAGCTCCTGGCGCATCTTCTGGCTCTGCTTGAGCAGCTCCAGGCTCTGCAGCTCGGTGCGGGTATCGACGAAGGCGTCATAGGAGTCCCGCACCAGGAAGTAGTTGGTGACCAGCATGGGCAGGAAGAACAGCACACTGATCAGGCTGAACTTCATGCCAAAGCTCATGCGGTTCATCAGCGCGATGGCAGGGTACAACACGCTATTCACTAGACGTCTCCTGTTGCCATTATTGTTGTATGCCAGCCGCTGCTGGCTGGTCTATTGAACGGCAAGGTATCGGTGTTTGTGGATATCAGCGGAAATGGCCAATTGCCAGGCGCAGATCCCCCACAGCTTGTATACCGGATATCGGCGCCACCCTTTGTAACTTAAGGTTAAGAATGCGCATGTCTCTCCGCTTAGGCATTGATCTGGGTGGCACCAAGACCGAAATCGTCGCCCTCGAAGGCTCCGAAGAACGGCTGCGACAGCGCCTGCCCACCCCGCAGGGTGATTACCAGGCCACATTGCAGACCATAGTACAACTGGTCCGCGATGCCGAACGCCAGTTGGGCGCAACGGGCAGCCTCGGCGTCGGCATCCCCGGCACCCGCTCGCCCGATCACGGCCGGATCAAGAACGCCAACTCCACCTGCCTGATCGGCCAGGACCTGCAGGGCGACCTGGAGCGGCGGCTGGAGCGCCCGGTGCGCCTGGCCAACGACGCCGACTGCTTCGCCCTGTCGGAAGCCACGGACGGCGCGGGCGCCGGGGCCGCCAGCGTGTTCGGCGTGATCCTCGGCACCGGGGTCGGCGGCGGCATCGTCATCCACGGACGGCTGCTCCAGGGGCCCAACGCCATCGCCGGCGAGTGGGGCCACAACGCCCTGCCTTGGCGCAGCACCGCCGACGGCCCCGCACGCCGCTGCTACTGCGGCCTGGACGATTGCATCGAGACATTCCTCAGCGGCCCGGCCTGGGCCGCGCGCAGCGAACTGGGGCTGGACGCCACTCAGCTGGCCGACGCCGCACTGCGTGCAGAGCCGGCCGCCGTCGCGGCCACGCAGCGCTATTGCGAACAACTAGCGCGGGCCCTGGCGTCCGTGATCAACATCATCGACCCGGAGGTGATCGTGCTGGGCGGCGGCCTGTCGAACATGCCAGCCCTGTACCGGGAAGTGCCCCGGCTTCTGGACCACCATGTGTTCTCGGACCAAGTCAACACACGCCTGGTGCAGGCGCGGCATGGCGACTCCAGCGGCGTTCGCGGCGCCGCCTGGCTGTGGCCCGGCTAGAACAGCAGGATCAGCACGGCGAACACCGCGTACCAGAGCACAGCCGCCCGGATCAGCAACTGCCACAGCTCGTCTAGGCTGCCGACGCCCTCCTCGCCCGGCGCGGGCGGGGCCAGTTCGCTGGCCGCGCGCCCCGCATTGGCCACCAGGCGCGGCGCGGGCAGCTCCCAGGCCAGCAGGTCGTACAGCACCGCGCGACTGACGGCAGCGAAGTTGCCGACCAGCGCGAAGCTGGCCGCCAGCACGCGCACCGGCAGCCAGTCCAGCGCATGGCGCAGCTGCCCCGCACGCTCGACCACGCCCGGCTGGCCGGCATGCTCGGCGGTCAGCGCCAGCAGCCGGTACGCCAGGGCCGGCAGCGGACCGAGCAGGGCGTACCAGAAGATCACCGCGAAGAAGCCCTGGTAGGCCTGCCACAGCTCGTAATCCTGCACCCGCACCAGCAATTCGGCCTCGCTGTCGGCGACGACGCCCAGATCCCGCTCGGCCACATGCATCGCCGCCTGCTCGTCGCCCCGTCGCCATGCATCGCGGAACGGGCCGAGTGCGGCCTGCACATCACCGCGCCCCAGGCTGTAGATCAGCACCAGCAGGTGTACCGGCAGCGCCAGCCAGCCGTAGGCCAGCGGCTCAAGTACCAGCAGCAACAAGCCGAGCAGCGCCATCGGCAGCAGGACCACGAGCATCAGGACCAGCCAGGGCGAGCGTCCCTCGCAGCGAGCCAGCCAGCGCCGCCAGAGGCCGTCCCGCTGGATGCGGCTGCGCCCGGACGAGAACTTCTCCACCCAGAGCACCAGCAGAAGCACCAGAAAATTCATCGACTACTCTCCTCGCTCCCCAGGGCCGCCCGCAGTCGCGCCCAGTCAAAAAAAGGCCCCGGGTCCGTCTTGCGCCCCGGGGCGATATCGCTGTGGCCCCGGATGCGCTCGACCTTCAGCTCAGGATAGACACGCATCAGCTCACGGGTCAGCGCGATCAGCGCCTGGTACTGGGCATCGCTGAACGGCTCCTCGTCGGTGCCCTCCAGCTCGATCCCCAGGGAAAAGTCGTTGCAGTTCTCCCGCCCGCCGAAGCTGGAAACCCCGGCGTGCCAGGCCCGCTGGTGACAGGAAACGAACTGGATAATGCTACCGTCGCGCTCGATCAGGAAATGCGCGGACACGGTGAGCTGGGCGATGCCGGCGAAATAGGGATGCTCGTCGGCGGGCAGAAGGTTCTGGAAGAACTGCTGCACCTTGCCGGTCCCGAACTGGCCCGGCGGCAGGCTGATGTTGTGGATCACCAGCAGAGAGACCTCTCCCCGAGGACGCTCGTTGAAGTTCGGCGAGGGGCAGTGACGCACGTCGTCACACCAGCCACTGGCAGGGTCCAGCCGCATTGCAGGCTCCTTGAAGACTGGCGCCACTCTAGGGGCTGTGGAGGCTCTGGCGCAAGCCGCGACCTTGCCAGCGACACGGCCGCCATGAACGAAAACGCCCGGCACGGGGCCGGGCGCTTTCATCCGCAACTTGTCAGGCGCCCTTGAGCTTGCGCAGGTTGCCGATGACCGACTCCAGCGCCCTGTCGAACAGCAGCGCATCGTCGAGCAGGCGAATCGCACCCCGGCGGAACTCGACGGCCAGGCCCATACGGGTCTTCTCCATCACCTTCATACCGGTGCGGTTGACGAAGATGAACTTGCCGGTGGGCTTGATGATCGCCGCCAGCTTGCCGCGCAGCTTGTGCTCCTCGTCCTCCTGGATCTCGACCCAGCTGCCGACACGCAGGCCATCGACCTTCAGCAGCGCCTCGTCGTCGTCCGGCAGGCTGGCCTCAGGCTCCTGCTCACGGCTCTCGCCCGGCGCCAGCAGGACGATCTCCTCGACCACCTCGACCATCGTCGGGACATCCACCTCGGCCTCGGTCTCCAGCGGCGGCAGATCCAGCAGGGAAACTTCACCCAACTCCAGGGAACCCTCGGCGCCAACCTCTTCGCCCGCCTCCGACTCTGCCGGAACGACCTGCGGGACAACGGTCTCGCGCTTGAAGCGCTGGAACGCCTGCACATGCACGGCTTCCAGCTGACTGAAGAACTCGCTGGTGACGAAGGGATCGATCGCCGCGCTGGACAGGCCGTCGCGCAGCGACTTGAGCAGGCTGGGCACCAGCTCCAGCAGGCGCAGACGGTCCTCAGCGGACTCGTGGGGCTCCACGCTCCAGATCAGATCGTCCATCACGGCCATGGCCGCTTCCCATTCGGCGGATTCGGCGCCGTGCTTCAGGCAGGTCAGCTGCAGCACCTTGCTCCAGCCTTCCTGCAGCAGGCGCACCACCACTTCGGGCAGCGTCTTGCCGAGCAGACGGGAGTTCAGCGCCTGCTCGACCTGCTGCCGGGCCAGCTCGGCCTTGGCTCGGCCCTCTTCCGCATCGCGGGTACGCTGCTCGAGCAGCTCGCTGCGACGCTTCTCGTCGCCGGTGAAGGCGAGGAATTCGGCCAGCACGTCGGAGAAAATGGTCGGGTCGTCGGTGAAATCGTTGAGCAGGCGCTGCACCACCTGCTCGATGCGCTGGTACAGGCTGTCGCGCTGCTCGTCGCCTTGGGCGCTCCAACCCAGGGCCGCGGAGGCGATCTCGTTGAGCAACCTGCGGGCCGGGTGGCTGCCACGACTGAAGAAGGCCTTGTCCAGCACCGCCACCTTCAACATCGGAATCTGCAGGCGGCCGATCAGGGCCTTGAGCGAATCCGGCAGGGTGCGGTCGTCGAGGATGAAATCGAACAACATGGCGACCAGGTTGATCACATCCTCGTCGACCTCGCCCACCACCCTGGCCTTGCCGCTCCTGGCACTGGCGCGGGCAAGCAGGGTTTCCAGCTGGTTGCGCAGGTCGAAGTCATCCTCGACCTGTGCACCGCTCGGCGTCGGGAGATGCTGCTGGATATGGGAAAGCAGGCGCATCAGGTCGTTGCTGGAGATCGGTATGGCATCGGCAGGGGTTTCCCGGCGGGGCAGCAGAGAACTGCCACGAACCTGGGACAGCAGCTCCTGCAGGGCGCCGAACACTTCCTGGACGTCCTCGCCGGTGTACCCGCCCGTTTCGACGTCCTGCGTCGAAGACGCCTCGCGAGTCGCACGTGCCGCCGGCGCCGACTGTCGACCTGGCTGGCGGCGCGCGGGCGGCGCGGACTTCAGCTCGGGCAGCACACCAGCCTCGACCAGCTGCTGGTTGGCGTTGGCGTACAGCTCGTCCAGTTCGCCCAGCACATGCTTCTCGAACAGCTTGAGGATGATCAGCTTGACGCGGATCTCCACTCCCAATCCTTCGCAGGCGCCGAGGAACTGCTCGCACAGTACACGGGGGCCGAGGGGATTGGTCTTGTCTTCCAGCTTCTTGCTGATCACCGCATTGAGACGGGTGGTCAGGTGGCCCAGCGCGAGGCCGTCACGGCTCATGACACGCGACACCATGGCGTCGAGCGCCACGTTTTCTTCCAGGGTGTCGTTGTGGACCAGGCTCAGAGAGTCGACGGAAAGGGTTTCCAGGGTCGGCGCCTTGCCGATCTCGTACTGGTTCAGCGTAGCGAAAGTCTCGAAGACCCGTTGCAGGAAGCCGCGCTCGATCGTCTTACGCTTCAGGCGCAGGTCGCGCATGGCCTCGAAGAAGGCGTTCTGCTCGGCGTTGCTCGTAGCCCGGTCGGCCATCTCGAACAGGGTGTCGTCGGCATTGTCGAACAGTCCCTGCATAGCCTGTTTGAGCTGCTGAGCAGCCTTGTCGCGTACCAGTATCAGGGCCACGGGAAGCCTTCCTGCAGGCGGAGTCTGCGCGTGTTCGGGAGCGACCTTGCTCAGGTGCACCACTTTCGCGTCGGTCTTCATTGCAAATCTCCCGCAGGCTATCCGATCTCGACAGGCCTGCACACAATCGGCTGAGCGCCCTGCGCGCGTCAAAAGGGCGGCGTCAAAGTTAATGCTGAATCCAGTATAGAGGCGAGCGCAGCATGACCAAATCCCCCATTTGGAAGACATGACCCACATCACAGAGCGCGCACTACAGGTTACGAACGGTCACATCCGGCAGATGTGATACCTATCGGACAGCCTAACGGCTCTTTCTCTCCACCGGACCGACCGTCTGTCCCTATAATCGCGCCACCTGAATGCGGAGGCCGCCATGCCCAACCTCACCCTCGCCGAGCTCGGCGCCGAAATCGAAGCCAATGTGCGCAACGCCCTGCGCGAAGACATCGGCAGCGGCGACATCACGGCGCAACTGATCCCCGAGGAGCGCCTGGCCCACGCCACGGTAATCACCCGCGAACATGCCGTGATCTGCGGCACGGCCTGGGTGGAGGCGGTATTCCGTCAGCTGGATGCCCGGGTGGCGGTTCACTGGCAGGTCAGGGACGGCGATCGGGTGGCTCCCAACCAGCCGCTCTTCCATCTGGAAGGCCCAGCTCGAGCACTCCTCACCGGCGAGCGCAGCGCCCTGAACTTCCTCCAGACCCTCTCGGCCGTCGCTACCCGCTGCCGCCACTTCGCCGACATGGTGGAGGGCACCAACGTGAAACTGCTCGATACCCGCAAGACCCTGCCAGGCCTGCGCCTGGCGCAAAAGTACGCGGTCACCTGCGGCGGCTGCCACAACCACCGCATCGGCCTGTACGACGCCTTCCTCATCAAGGAAAACCACATTGCCGCCTGCGGCGGCATCGCCCAGGCCGTCGCCACCGCGCACCGAATCGCTCCGGGCAAGCCCGTGGAAATAGAAGTGGAAAGCCTGGACGAACTGCAACAAGCCCTCGACGCCAGCGCCGACATCGTCATGCTCGACGAACTGAGCCTGGATGACATGCGCACCGCCGTCATCCTCACCGCCGGCCGCGCCAAGCTGGAAGCCTCCGGCGGCATCAACGACAGCACCCTGCGCACCATCGCCGAAACGGGCGTCGACTACATCTCCATCGGCAGCCTGACCAAGGACGTCAAGGCAGTGGACCTGTCGATGCGGCTGAGCCTGTAGCACTCTATAAATAGAAAGCCCCGCAAGAGACGGGGCCTGACCATGGTGCCGGAGACAGGAGTCGAACCTGCGACCTTCGCATTACGAATGCGCTGCTCTACCAGCTGAGCTACACCGGCCTGCACGAGATGGTACAAGAGCAGGTATGGTCATCCAAGCTCGCGCACCGACGAAGAGTGCACAAGTGGTGGAGGAACACCTATCCGCGACAGTCGGCGGCTAGAAACATCCTGCTGGCATGTAGGAGTCCCTCCAAGACGCCGCTCCGGATTCATCTACATCGCAACTCCAGACTCCTTCCGCTGAGCGCAAGACGGTAATGCGAGCACCTGACACAAGTGGGCTGGCATTGCCTCCCATCGTCACCTCCAGTGATCCTGAGCCATCGGCGATGAAGCTGGCGATATCACCGCCGGCCGTTGCCGTCACATTGGAGGGGGTGTAGCCCAACTCGGTATTGGTAATCGATGTCTGCCCCTTGCTCAGATACTCTTCGACAGCGGATTTATAGGCCGCTACCTCGGCGTGAGCACGCTGCATCTGCGAGCGCGCGACATAGCCCTGATAAACGGGGATGGCTACGGCGGCCAGAATACCGATGATCGCAACCACGATCATCAGCTCAATCAACGTAAAACCTTTGCTGTTTTGGAACATAGTTACCTCCTTCTTTCCGGAGCAACAGCAAACCTCGGGCCATCATTACGCCGATGGAAGCTGGGCTTGTAAAAGCGCCGCTCCAGCAGGTAATGGCTGAGCACGGCGAACAGCAGACCGAGCCCGACGCCGAGTAATAGAACCTCCGGCCAATCCCAGCCGCCCTGCCCCTGGACCAGTCGCATGACCGGGTAGTGCCACAGATAGAGGCCATAGGACATGCGCCCCAGCCAAGCCAGAGGAGCGTTCCCCAGCCATCCGGGCCGGGCCAGTAGCAACATGCCCGCTCCAATCTCCGCCAAGGTAAATCCATAATAAGCAGAGAGCTGCCAGCCCGTGCTGAAAAAAGTTACACACAAGACAAGCAGCAAAATTGCCGGTAGCGACCAGTACGAGCTGATACGTATATTCAGATAGCCCAGTAGACTTCCCAGTATTAACCCACTGCTATGTGCATCGACATGAGGATAAAAGCCCCATGGAGATAGATTAGCAGAACTCCAGCAACGCCACAGACTCACCCCCACATATATGCTTAACATAGATGTGATGGCCGTATATCTCGGCAACCGCAGCAACAGCAACAGCAACAACGGCCACAGCAAATAAAACTGCATCTCGACAGCCAGGCTCCAAGTATGCCGAAGCACAGCTGTCCCTCCCCAAAATGACGCGTAATTGACCAGATACACAGCACTCATAACAGCATCGCGCCAATGCTGCCACCAAGGAGTAGGCGAGAATATCCAAGGGGCCACCAGCAGATAGACCATGAGCATAAATAGCAAAGCCGGCCACAGACGACGTAATCGCCGGATAACAAAAGCACGATAGTCGCACGTACCAGTGCGGGCAAACTCTACCACTAGCATGCGCGTAATCAGAAAACCAGAAAGCACAAAAAATACATCTACAGCTAGAAAGCCCCCCGGAAGCGCCGGAACAGCGGCGTGAAAAGCCACAATAAGAATCGCAGCAAGTGCGCGCAATCCATCGAAGCAAGCAATATGTCCCAGCGTCTGCGTCTCAGGGCTGCGCATAGTAATCCGCCAACCACTGATAGAAATGTGCGTATAGCGAACTTTCCTTCCCCGGCCCTTTTTTAGGCATGCCACCTCCAAGCCAAACTGTTACCCCGCCATGGCTATCAAGCACAGCCGCAGAATTCATACCAACCAATGTTCCCTCCTGGACACCCAGCATTAGCGTAGAACCCGCCCCCTCATAAATTTTCAATGCAAAACCATAGCAATCAAGGCTATAGGCTTTACGACAATCACCAACATCCGCACTGAATACATTTAGCGGCTTGCGCTCACGCAACTCTCTCAAAAGATGAGCTAATTCAACAGCATTGCCCGATAATCCAGCTGCAGATGACAACGCCGAAAAATCAAAGAACCGATAATAATTTCCTACATAGAACGGGCTATTGCGAAAATCATAACGAACCTCATCCTGCGTATAGGGCCCATCAACGAAGAGCATTCCCCTGTCACGCAGCGAATATCGCTCCTCCATCAGAGCACGGTAGGCCTTGCCAGTCGTTCGCTCAAGTATCACGCCCAACAGACAATAACCAATATTCGAGTAGGACGATTTACTATCCGGATCAAAGTCCAGCTGAATATCCGCCAGCACATCAATATTGTAAGGGCACCATGGTTTGAGCCGGTGGGTAAACATGACATCGGGTGTTTTCAGTCGGTCAAAGCCCGCCCGATGACGCAACAGATGGCGAATGGTGATTTTTGCCACGCGAGGATCACTGGGTTTGATCTCGGGCAACAAATCGACGAGCCGCTGATCGAGCGCCAGACGTCCCTCGGAGATCTCTTGCAGCACTGCATCCACCGTCACCAATTTGGTCAGGCTTGCAAAGCGGAAGCGAGTGCTTGCCGTAATTTCCGGCGAAGAGAATGTCCCTGCCACCCAGCCGCTTTCACAGTGGTGCAAGGTGCCATCCGGGGTGATGTAGGCAATCTGGTTAGCCAACGAACCCCGTCGTTCGATGACGTAATCCAGCATGCGCTCGAGCCATTGCGGTGCGGCCTCGCTGCAGCGAGTCTGCCAGGTGGTATAGCTTGCCTCCAGCGGGTACACGGCCTGCAGGACACGCTGCCGCTCAGCTGTCCATAGATGCACTGTCGCCGCCAGCAGCAATACTACAGAGCCGATTCCCAGCACCTTTCCCAGGTACAACTGCCTGAACATCCCGCCTCCGACCTTTGATCTCGCATAAAAAAACGCCCCTCCGGAGAGGGGCGCTTCAGGCTAGCTGGCAAGCGAGTGAGCTATCACTCAGCCTCGCCGCAACCAGTCGGGCGGTACTTAGCATCAACGCTAGTGGTGCAGGTCCAGGCACCAGTATCGGCACGTGCCCAAGTCAGAGTGTCACCAGAAAGGGTAGCAGCAGCGCTACCGCCGAAGGTGGCGGTGATATCAGCGGTGTTAGCCTCCAGATCGATAGTCACAACCAGGCCATCCTGACCGGTGTCTTCGGCAGTACTCTCCGAAGAAGTATCCGAGCCAAGCAGACTGCTAGTGCTCCAGCCGATGAAGCAGTCAGCGCCATCCTTGCCTTCCAACATGCAGGTTTCAACAGCGGTTTTCAGAGCGCCAGTTTCGCTCATTACGCGGCTAGCTTGCGACTTGGCCACATAGTTCTGGTACTGCGGAATGGCGATGGCGGCCAGGATGCCGATGATCGCGACCACGATCATCAGTTCGATCAGGGTAAAACCCTTTTGCATTTGAGCTTTCATGTTTCTCTCCTAGATATTGGCAGGTCCAGCGACCTGCCAGGTGCAATGCAGGGGGCGTGCCAAGACTTAGTTCGCGGAGTACCTCCAAACCCCCGACCGCTCCGCCAATACAAAGCAACCCAGCCTCGAATCTGCACCAAACCGCAACAGCTCCAACGCCCTAGGCTTACGCCTCGGCGGTGGCGTACAAAGGCGAATCCGCTCCTGCAAAACCCTGTAGCTCAGCCGACAAAACACGTTGGGGCCTCATCATGCTCCACCCAGCCCGACACTAACTGCCCATTTTTGTCAGTCGAAATTCCCCCGTTTGGCACCCCATGAGCAACTACGTTATAAGGCAGCCATTGTTTACGGAGCGGTGCAATGAACGACAGCATTTCCCTTTCCGGCCTGGCCAAGCAGTTGGTGCTGGCCGAACTGCTGGACAGCAGGACGGCTCAGCAGGCCAGCCAGCAGGCCCAGCGCAACCAGTTGCCGCTGGTCACTTACCTGGTGCAGAACAAGCTGGTCAAGGGCCGGGCCTTGGTGGAGCTGGCTTCCGACCAGTTCGGCGTCGCCTATTTCGACCTCTCGACGCTGGACGTGGAACAACAGCCGAAGGATCTGGTGAGCGAGAAGCTGGCTCGCCAGCACCGCGTGCTGCCCTTGTGGCGTCGCAACAACAAGCTGTTCATCGCTTGTTCCGACCCGACCAACCACCAGGCCGTCACCGATGTGCAGTTCAGTACCGGCCTGAATACCGAGATGATCTTGGTCGAGGACGACAAGCTGGGCGACGCCATCGACAAGTTCTTCGATGATCCAACCAGCGGCCTGGAAGGCATGGACGACGGCGACCTTGAGGCCGATGTCGAGGCAGTAGCCGATGGCAAGAAAGGCGACGAGGTGGCCGATGCCGATGATGCGCCGGTCGTACGCTTCGTCAACAAGATGCTGCTGGATGCGATCAAGGGCGGCTCCTCCGACCTGCACTTCGAACCCTACGAGCACGCCTATCGGGTGCGCTTCCGCACCGATGGCATCCTGCACGAGACGGCCAAGCCCCCCATCCAGCTAGCGCCACGCATCGCCGCACGCCTGAAGGTGATGGCCAGCCTGGATATCTCCGAGCGACGCAGGCCGCAGGATGGCCGGATCAAGATGAGGATCTCCAAGACCAAGGCCATCGACTTCCGCGTCAACACGCTACCCACGCTGTGGGGCGAGAAGATCGTGATGCGTATTCTCGACCCAAGTAGCGCTCAGATGGGCATCGATGCGCTGGGCTACGAGGAGGATCAGAAAGAACTGTACATGGCGGCACTCAAACAGCCGCAAGGCATGATCCTCGTCACGGGCCCCACAGGCTCGGGCAAGACCGTATCACTCTATACCGGCCTGAACATCCTCAATACCGTGGACGTGAACATCTCGACCGCCGAAGACCCGGTGGAGATCAACCTGGAAGGCATCAACCAAGTCAACGTGAATCCGCGACAGGGCATGGACTTCTCCCAGGCGCTACGCGCCTTTCTCCGCCAGGACCCGGACATCATCATGGTCGGCGAGATTCGCGACCTCGAAACAGCCGAGATCGCCATCAAGGCCGCCCAGACCGGTCACATGGTGATGTCCACACTGCACACCAACAGCGCAGCGGAAACCCTCACACGCCTGCGCAACATGGGCGTGCCGGCATTCAACATCGCCACTTCGGTGAACCTGATCATCGCCCAGCGCTTGGCACGCAAGCTTTGCAGTACTTGCAAAAAGCCTGTCGACGTGCCTAAAGAGGTTCTTCTCAAGGAAGGTTTCCCAGAAGACAAGATCGGCACCTTCAAGATCTACGGCCCAGTCGGCTGCGAGAACTGCAAAGGGGGCTACAAGGGCAGGGTCGGCATTTATGAAGTGGTTAAAAACACGCCAGCCCTGCAACGCATTATCATGGAAGAAGGTAACTCCATTGAAATCGCCGAGCAGATGCTCAAGGACGGCTTCAATGACCTGCGCACGTCCGGCCTGCTCAAGGCCATGCAAGGCATCACCAGCCTTGAGGAAATCAACCGCGTGACCAAGGACTAGCCCACGATGGCGGAAAAAGCTCTCAAGACCAGCATGTTCGTCTGGGAAGGCACTGACAAGAAAGGCGCCAAGATAAAAGGGGAAATGGGCGGGCAGAACCCCGCTCTGATCAAGGCCCAATTGCGCAAACAGGGCATCAACCCGACCAAAGTTCGTAAAAAGTCAGGTTCGATATTCGGCGCGGGCAAGAAGATCAAGCCGCTGGACATCGCGCTGTTCACTCGCCAGATGGCAACCATGATGAAGGCCGGCGTGCCGCTGCTGAGCGCCTTCGACATCATCAGCGAGGGCTTCGACAACCCCAACATGCGCAAGCTGGTGGACAGCCTCAAGCAGGAGGTAGCCGCGGGCAACAGCTTTGCCACCGCACTGCGCAAGCAGCCTATTTACTTCGACGACCTGTACTGCAACCTGGTCGACGCCGGCGAGCAGGCGGGCGCCTTGGAGAATCTTCTGGACCGAGTAGCGACCTACAAGGAAAAGACCGAGGCACTGAAGGCCAAGATCAAGAAGGCCATGACCTACCCGATCGCCGTTCTCGTGGTCGCCGTCATCGTATCGGCCATCCTGCTTATCAAGGTAGTGCCCCAGTTCGAGTCTGTATTCAGCAGTTTTGGGGCAGAACTGCCGGCCTTCACTCAGATGGTGATCGGTCTGTCGGAGTCTTTGCAGTCATGGTGGTTCGTCATCCTGCTCGTGCTTTTCGGCGCCGCGGTGATCTTCAAACAAGCGCACCAGCGCTCAGAGCAATTCAGGAACTCAGTTGATCGCGGCTTGCTCAGGCTGCCTATTATCGGGGACATTCTCTATAAGTCTGCAGTAGCCCGTTTCGCCCGTACGCTGTCGACCACCTTCGCTGCGGGTGTGCCGCTGGTCGATGCACTGGACTCAGTGGCGGGCGCTACAGGCAACGTGGTGTTCAGAAACTCCACCAACAAGATCAAGGCCGACGTATCTACCGGCATGCAGCTCAACTTCTCCATGCGCACCACCGGCACCTTCCCCTCCATGGCCATACAAATGACCGCCATTGGTGAAGAGTCCGGCTCGCTGGACGAAATGCTGGACAAGGTCGCCAGCTTTTACGAGGCTGAAGTCGACAACATGGTGGATAACCTCACAGCCCTCATGGAACCCATGATCATGGCCGTACTGGGCGTATTGGTCGGCGGCCTAATCGTTGCCATGTACCTCCCCATCTTCCAGCTCGGTTCTGTCGTGTAACCATGCAAATAGTCGATTCTCTGGCCGGCAACTTGCCGGCCTTTGTTTTGTTATGCGCCCTGCTCGGCTTACTGGTCGGTAGCTTTCTCAATGTCGTCATCTATCGTCTTCCCGTGATGATGCAGCGCGAGTGGCGACAGCAGGCTTGTGAAATCCTAGAGCTGCCGGTAGAGCCTCAGGACACTTTCAATCTCGTCCTGCCCAACTCTTGCTGCCCTAAATGCGGACATCAGATTCGCCCTTGGGAAAACATCCCCATCATCAGCTATTTGGCCTTGCGAGGCAGATGCTCCGGCTGCAAGGCGCCGATCAGCAAGCGTTACCCCTTGGTCGAGCTGACTTGCGGACTGCTCTCCGGCTATGTGGCCTATCGCTTCGGCTTCAGCTGGCAGACAGGCGGCGCGCTGCTGCTGACCTGGGGGCTGCTGGCGATGAGCATGATCGACTGCGATCACCAACTGTTGCCGGATGCCCTGGTGCTACCCCTACTGTGGCTGGGTCTGATCGCCAACCATTTCGGCTTTTTCGCCAGCCTGGAAGACGCGCTATGGGGCGCCATCGCCGGCTACCTGAGCCTATGGTCGGTGTACTGGCTGTTCAAGCTGCTGACCGGCAAGGAAGGCATGGGCTACGGCGACTTCAAGCTGCTGGCGATGCTGGGCGCCTGGGGTGGTTGGCAGATATTGCCGCTGACCATTCTACTGTCCTCGCTGGTCGGGGCCGTACTCGGCTTGATCATGCTGCGTCTGCGCAATCAGGAAACCAGCACGCCCATTCCGTTCGGCCCCTATCTGGCGATTGCCGGCTGGATCGCATTGCTCTGGGGTGATCAAATAACCGGGACCTATCTGCAGTTCGCCGGTTTTAGATGAGCAAACCCTGGATTCTCGGCCTCACGGGCGGCATTGGCAGCGGTAAGAGCGCCGTCGCCCAGTATTTCATCGATCTCGGTGTGCACTTGGTGGACGCCGACCATGCCGCGCGCTGGGTGGTCGAGCCCGGACGCCCAGCGTTGGCCACCATCGCCGAACGCTTTGGCCCTCAGGTGCTGCTGCCCGATGGCGGCCTGGATCGCTCCGCACTGCGCCAGCTGGTGTTTCAGGACGAAGCGCAACGACGCTGGCTGGAGGGCCTGCTGCATCCGCTGATCTTCCATGAGATCGACCAGGCGCTGGCTCGCGCCGAGTCGCCCTATGCGATTCTGGTGTCGCCACTGCTGGTCGAATCGGGCCAGCACCGGATGACCCAGCGGGTACTGGTGGTGGACGCCCCCGAGCACCTGCAGCTGCAACGCAGCATGGTGCGGGACAACAGTTCCGAGGAGCAGATACGCGCCATCCTCAAGGCCCAGTCCAGCCGCGAGGAGCGACTGAGCCATGCCGACGACGTGCTGATCAACGATCAGGATCTACCCTGGCTGAAGACTGAGGTCGAACGCCTGCACAATTTCTACCTGACCCTGCGAGGAGGCCAGCCATGAGCGCGACAGTGGAGTGCCCGACCTGCGGCGCACCGGTGGAATGGGGCCCGCAAAGCCCCAATCGCCCCTTCTGCAGCGAGCGCTGCAAGCTGATCGATCTGGGCGCCTGGGCCTCCGAAGCCCACGCCATTCCCGGCGATTCGCTGGAGGACTCGCCCTTCTCCGAAGACCTGCCACCGCGCGAGCACTGAGCACCCGCTCCCGGTC
>NZ_JAOCCV010000030.1:0-64620 GCF_029840585.1 Pseudomonas sp. GD03875
ACATTTTTCCGGCTACGAGCAAGCAGCTCTGTCGCACATCGAGTTTTTCAACAGAATCGGCAGATAGCCGCCCTTGGCCATCTTCACTTCCTCATCCGCGGACAGACGATCATTCATGCTGGCGTGCAGCTCGGGATGATTGTCGATGGTGCTCTGGATGGCTTCCGAGAGTGTCATGGCCTGGGCCTGATAACAGGCCATGGCCAGCAAAATGCTACTGCACAGCGGTGTGAGGGCACGCATGAGGGTTTTCTCCTTGATGTGTGAATCTTGTTCCTGTCGCCAATTTTATGGCGTTTATTGGCAGATGGAGCGCTTTTCGCTTGTAACATCACAGATAAGAACAATCTCGGAGAATGGTTAAGAAAAATTCTTCACAAGGGTTATGCGGAAAAAGTCTTATGCACTCTGTGAGATCGGGCACATTGTTTCTTCTCAATGCCGCGAAAATCAAGCCTTTCAGGCTTTTTCGCAGTTAAAGCGAATGGTCGATCGCAGTTTGGAGCATAAGGGGCGGGGATATTTTTGCGGAAATGAAGTAGTACAGTTGATGCGACATTTTTCTGTCGTTTTAAAAAATCTTCCTTCTGTACTGCTCTTTCTCGCGGAGCTTTCTTCGCACTGAGCCAGGATTCGAAAGGCGGTCTGGCCCTTTTGAAACGCGCCGGCGGTGGCCGGTGGCAGTGCGGAGGAATGGGACATGGCTACTTTGATGGGTGTCGTCAGTCAGGTTGTCGGCGAGGTCTTCGCGGTAGCCGGCGATGGAACGCGCCGACCGCTGGTGGAAGGTGATCGCGTCTATGCCGGCGAGCAGCTGGTGACCGGAGCGGGCGGGGCGGTGGCGATCAGCCTTACCAACGGCGATGTGCTCACGCTGGGGCGCGACAGCAACCTGAACCTCAGCGAGCAGATGCTGGCCGCGGGTGGCGAACGGACCGGCGCGCCCCAGGCCCAGGATGCGGTGGCGCCCACCGATGCCGACCTGACGGATGTCGAGCGACTGCAGGCCGCCATCGAGGCCGGCGTCGACCCGACCGTGGCCGGTGAGGCCACCGCGGCGGGGCCTGGTGCGGGTGCCGGTGGCACCGGCGGCGCGGGCAGCGGCCATGGCTTCGTGCTGCTGGGCGAGGTCGGCGGCGCGCTCGATCCGGTGATCGGCTTCCCCACCGCCGGCATACCCGGCGGACCGCTGTTCCCCGATGCCGAGCCCCTGGCCACCGACGATCCCGAGCCGGACTTCGCACCGCTGCTGGACGTGGAATACCTCGATGCCGTCGGCAGCCTCTTCGTGGGCCCGGCACTGGTCGACGAGGAGGCCCTGGCCAACGGCACCAACCCCGCCAGCGACGCCGAGCAGGCCAACGGGCGGATCGTGGTGAACTCGCCGGACGGCATCTCCTCGCTGCAGATCCAGGGCTTCGACGGCGTCTGGGTCGACGTCACCAACGGCGGCACCGTGGTGGGGCAGTACGGCATCCTGGTCGTGGACGCGGCGGGCAACTGGACCTACACCCTGACCGCCAACACCCTCGATCACAGCAATCCCAACGCGACCGGCGAGGCGGACCAGGTCGGCGAGAGCTTCCCGGTGCGGGTGTTCGACCTGGACGGCGACGTGTCGCCCACCGTGCTGCTCAACGTGCTGATCAACGACGATGGCCCGCAACTGGCGCTGGGTGGTGCGCAGGTAGTCGCCCAGGTCGACGAGGACGAGACCATCGACGGCATCACCGACAACGACGCGGTGACCAACGTCGCCACCGGCGGGCCGGGCACCCTGGGCGCGCTGGTCAACTTCGGCGCGGACGGCCCCGGCGGCTTCGGCCTTTCCGGCAGCCCGGCGGCCATCGCCAGCCTGCAGGCCCAGGGGCTGACCTCCGGCGGCAGCGCGCTCGCCTACAGCGTGGCCGGCAACGTGCTCACGGCCTCGGCCGGCGGCGCGGTGATCTTCACCCTGCAGGTGGGTGCCGACGGCAGCTTCGTCTTCACCCTGGTCGGCCAGCTCGATCACCCGCTCGCCAATGGCGATGACAACGAGCTGCTGCCGCTGCCCATCGACTTCTCGGGCGTGCTCACCGCGGTGGATGGCGACGGTGATTCGGTCGGGGCCTTCGGCGCCGGCAGCTTCGTGATCAATGTGGAGGACGACGTGCCGCAGTTCGGCGCGGGCGCCGGGGCGGTGGCCGCCCGGGTCCATGAGGATGCCCTGACGCTGGGCGCGGGAGCACCTCACCAGGGCAACCTAGAGGGCGGCCAGACCGTGTCCGCCAGTGGCGGACCGGGTTCGCTCACCGCGCTGGTCAACTTCGGCGCGGACGGCCCGGGCAGCTTCGGCATCGGCGGCAATCTCGCCTCGCTGGCGGGGCAGGGCCTTTCCAGCGGTGGCATCGCCCTGACCTATAGCCAGGCCGGCAATGTGCTGACCGCTTCGGCGGGCGCGCAGGTCATCTTCACCCTGACCGTGGGCGCCGATGGCAGCTGGTCCTTCGTGCTGCGCGGCCCGATCGATCATCCCCTGGCCAATGGCGTGGACAGCGAGGACCTGCCGGGCCTGGGCATCGATTTCTCCGGCATCCTGTTCGCCACGGACGGCGATGGCGACCCGCTGGCGGGCTTCCCGGCCGGCAGCTTCACCATCGACATCGAGGACGACGTCCCGGTGCTGGTGGGCGGCGCGCGGCCGGTCATCGGCGGCGTGGTGCACGAAGACGTGCTGCCCGGCGGCAACCCGGAGGGCGGGGGCCAGACCACCGCGCTGAGCAGCGCCACGGGCGGCTCCCTGGCTGGCCTGGTCAGCTTCGGCGCCGATGGTCCGGGCGCCTTCGGCCTGAGCGGCGCGGTGGGCTCGCTGCAGGCCCAGGGGCTGACCTCCGGCGGGGCGGCCTTGAGCTACAGCGTGTCCGGCAACGTGCTCACCGCCTCCGCCGGCGGCGCCACCATCTTCACCCTGACCGTGAATGCCAGCGGCAGCTGGTCATTCTCGCTGCTGGGGCCGCTGGATCACCCGCTGGCCGACGGTAACGATGGCGAGCGCCTGCCGGGATTGGGCATCGACTTCTCCGGCGTGCTGACCGCGACCGATGGCGACGGCGACCCGTTGGCGGGAGGCTTCCCGGCCGGCAGCTTCGTGATCAACGTGGAAGACGACGTGCCGGTACTGGCCGGGCGGGGCGAAGGCTTCGTGCCGGTGGGCGGCACCGTGCATGAGGATGCGCTGAGCACCGGTAACGCAGAGGGCGGGCAGAGCACCTCGATCAGTGGTCCAGCCGGTGCGTTGTCCGGGTTGGTCGCCTTCGGTGGCGATGGCCCGGGAGCGTTCGGGCTGTCGAGCGATGTGAGTTCACTGGTGCTGCAGGCGCTGACGTCTGGCGGGACCGCCCTGAGCTACAGCGTGTCCGGCAATGTGCTCACCGCCACGGCGGGCGGTGTGCCGGTCTTCACCCTGACGGTCGGCGCCAACGGTAGCTATGCGTTCCAACTCCTGGGGCCGATCGATCATCCCCTGGCCGATGGCAACGATGGTGAGTTGCTGCCCGGGTTGGGTATCGATTTCTCGGGTGTGCTGATCGCGACCGATGGCGACGGTGACCCGTTGTCAGGAGGTATTCCGGCCGGTAGCTTCGTGATCAACGTGGAAGACGATGTGCCGGTGGTGGCGGAGCAGGGCGAGGGCTTCGTGCCGGTGGGTGGCACCGTGCATGAAGATGCGCTGGGTACCGGAAATGCAGAGGGTGGGCAGACTACCTCGATCAGTGGTCCGGCTGGAGCGTTGTCCGGGCTGGTTGCTTTTGGTGGCGATGGTCCGGGAGTGTTCGGGCTGTCGAGCGATGTGAGTTCGCTGGTACTGCAGGCGCTGACTTCTGGTGGTATCGGGCTGAGCTACAGCGTTTCGGGCAATGTGCTGGCTGCCACGGCGGGTGGAGCACCGATCTTCACCCTGACAGTCAATGCTGACGGTGGCTATGTATTCCAGCTCCAAGGGCCACTGGATCACCCCTTGGCCGATGGCAATGATGGTGAGCTACTGCCGGGACTGGGTATCGATTTCTCAGGCGTGCTGACGGCGACCGATGGCGATGGCGACCCGCTGGTAGGAGGTATTCCGGCTGGCAGCTTCGTGATCAACGTCGAGGATGACGTGCCGGTGGGGGCCGAGCAGGGCGAAGGGTTCGTACCAGTGGGCGGCACTGTCCATGAGGATGCGTTGGGTACCGGGAATGCAGAGGGCGGGCAGACTACCTCGATCAGTGGTCCGGCAGGCGCGTTGTCCGGGTTGGTCGCCTTCGGTGGCGATGGTCCGGGAGCGTTCGGGCTGTCAAGTGATGTGAGTTCGCTGGTGCTGCAGGCGCTGACCTCTGGTGGTGTCGGGCTGAGCTACGGCGTTTCGGGCAATGTACTCACCGCCTCGGTGGGTGGGTCGACGATCTTCACCCTCACGGTTGGCACCGATGGTAGCTATGTCTTCGAGCTTCTCGGGCCGCTGGATCATCCCCTGGCCGATGGCAATGACGGTGAGCTGTTGCCAGGGCTGGGGATCGACTTCTCGGGCGTGCTGACCGCCGCCGATGGCGATGGTGACCCGTTGTCAGGAGGCATTCCGGCCGGAAGCTTTGTGATCAACGTGGAAGACGATGTGCCGGTGGTGGCGGAGCAGGGCGAAGGGTTCGTACCAGTGGGCGGCACAGTCCATGAGGATGCGCTGAGTGCCGGAAACCCCGAAAGTGGGCAAACCACCTCCGCCAGTGGTCCGGCAGGGGCGCTATCGGGACTGGTCGCCTTCGGCGGCGATGGTCCGGGAGCATTCGGGCTGTCGAGCGATGTGAGTTCGCTGGTACTGCAGGCGCTGACGTCTGGTGGGACTGCCCTGGGCTACAGCGTTTCGGGCAATGTGCTCACCGCCTCGGCAGGTGGCGCAACGATCTTTACCCTGACGGTCGGCACAGATGGCAGCTATGCGTTCGCGCTTCTCGGGCCGCTGGATCATCCCCTGGCCGATGGCAATGATGGTGAGCTGTTGCCAGGGCTGGGCATCGATTTCTCCGGCGTGCTGACCGCCACCGATGGCGATGGCGACCCGCTGACAGAAGGCATCCCGGCTGGCAGCTTCGTGATCAACGTGGAAGACGACGTGCCGGTGGTGGCCGAACAGGGTGAAGGCTTCGTACCGGTAGGCGGCACCGTGCATGAAGATGCGCTGAGCACCGGAAACTCCGAGAGCGGGCAAACCACTTCCGCCAGTGGCCCGGCCGGGGCGCTATCGGGACTGGTCGCCTTCGGTGGCGATGGTCCGGGAGCGTTCGGCCTGTCCAGCGATGTGAGTTCGCTGCAGCTGCAAGGGCTGACGTTCGGTGGCACCGCCCTGAGCTACAACGTCTCCGGCAATGTATTGACCGCGACGGCGGGCGGCACGCCGATCTTCACCCTGACGGTCGGCGCCGACGGCAGCTACACCTTCGAGTTGCAGGGGCCGGTCGATCATCCCATTCATGACGGGACCCTGGACAGCGAGCTGCTGCCAGGCCTGGGCATCGACTTCTCGGGTGTGCTGACCGCCACCGATGGCGACGGCGATCCGCTGGTGGGAAGCATCCCGGCCGGCAGCTTCGTGATCAACGTGGAGGACGACGTGCCGGTCATCGACCTGTTGCCGGATGGCGCTCCTCCCAGCGTGGAAGAGGGCGCGACCTACAGCGGAAGCTGGACCGGCAGCCATGGCGGCGACGGCCCCGGCACCATCAAGGTGGTGGTCGACGGAGGCGAGTTCGATCTGGATACCGACATCTCGCTGCCGACCGGCACGCTGCATGTCGGCAGCGACGGTTCGTGGAGCTTCCAGGCGAGCGCCGGACTGGATCAGGGGGCGGCGGGCAGCCAGACCTTCTCGATCCGGATCACCGACAACGACGGTGACTCCCTCAGCGACAGCATCACCCTGGACATCGTCGACGCCGCGGTGCCGGTCGGCGGCCAGGCGCGCAACGCGGTCGACGAGGATGGGCTGAGCGGCGGCATTTCCGGCGGTCCGAACGACCTGCCCGACAACGAAACCGTCGTGACCGGCAACCTCGGCTACAACTTCGGGCCGGACGGCGCGGCCACGACCGGCGCTTTCACCTGGAACACCACCGGCCTGTCGGGGCTGGGGCTCACTTCCGGCGGTGTCGCGCTGGCCTACGGCGTCAGCCCAGATGGGCTGGTGCTGACCGCCACGGCAGGCAGCGTCACGGTGTTCACCGTGGAAGTGACCAATGTCAGTACCGGGGACTACCGTTTCACCCTGAGCGCGCCGCTGGACCATGAGGCGCCCGCCACTCCCGGGACCAGCGACGAGAACGACATCACCGTCGACTTCACCTACACCCTGCAGGACGGCGACGGCTCCACCGCCAATGGCGGCCTGAGCATCACGGTGGACGACGACTCGCCGACCATCCAGGCCGGCGACCTGTCCTTCTCCTCGTTCGTGACCTTCCACGGCACCAGTGCGAACTTCGCCAACAGCTATGGCTACTACACCAAGGCCGCCGACGGCACGCCGCTGTCCGGCAAGGTGATCTGGGCGAACGTGCACCACCAGGCGGTCGGCGACACCTTCGACCTGGCCGGGCTGGACCCCGCCAGCACGGGCTTCTTCATCATTCCCCATGGCGGGGCCAACGCCGTGCTGGCCAACGGCACCGACATCACCTTCCAGTTCGTCGGCGGCAAATGGCAGGCGCTGGCGGGCGGCACGCCGCTGACGGGGGCCGATGGGGCCAACATCCTGTTCAGCGACGCCACGCTCAACCCGGGTGGCTCGCACCTGCAGGACACTTCCGCGCCCGGCAACCAGAACTGGGAGGACAAGACCGACACCTCCGACTACGACTACAACGACGTCAACACCAACGTGACCTGGGGCGCGTCGCTGCAGGTCGACGAGTCGGATTTCGGCGTCGATGCCACGGCCGATTTCAGCGGCCTGTTCCATGCCCAGGCCGGCGCCGATGGGCTGCAGGGCCCGATCGCCTATGGCCTGAGCGTGGTCAACCCGGTGTCCGGCCTGGTGGATACGCTGACCGGCGAGGCCATCGTGCTGGTCATGAACGGTAGCGTTCTGGAAGGGCGCACGGAAACCTCCGACGAGCTGGTGTTCAGCCTCAGCGTCGATGCCGGCGGCACCGTCACCCTGGATCAGGACCGCTCCGTCGTGCACCCCACCAGCGACCCCGACGAAGTCGTCGCCCTGGGCTCCAACCTGGTGTCGCTGACGGCCACCGTGACCGACGGCGATGGCGACCAGAACAGCGTCAGCGTGGACATCGGACCGGGCATCAGCTTCCGCGACGACGCGCCCGAAGCCGCCGACGACGTGCTCGGCGAGGTGTCGAGAGGCGCCCACGAGGTGACCATCGGGACGGTGGACGATCTCCTCGACAACGATCACTACGGCGCCGATGGCGCCTCGGCCACCTCGCCGATTCAGATCGTTGGGGCGGGCAGCCAGGGCGGCACCGTCGTCATCGATGTCGACGGCAACCTGATCTACACCGCCGCGCCGGGCGCCCTGGCGGGCACCGAGACCTTCACCTACTCCATCGTCGATGGCGACGGTGACAGCGCGACCGCCACGTTCGAGATCACCCTGACCGGCAAGGACCCCGAGGGCGGCCAGGCCAGCAATGCCGTGGACGAGGACGGCCTGCCGCAGGGGCTGGCCGGCGGGCCGAACGACCTGCCGGGCCAGGCGGTCAGCGTGAGCGGCACCCTGGGCTACAGCGTCGACACCTTCGGCCAGTTCGCCTGGAACGGCACCGCGCCGAGTGGCCTGACCTCGGGTGGAAGCGCCGTGAGCTACCACCTGAGCAACGGCGACAGAACGCTCACCGCAATGGTGGGCGGCGAGGCCGTGTTCATCCTCGAACTGACCGATACCGCGACCGGCGCCTACACGTTCGAGCTGTTCAAGCCGCTGGACCATGAACCGCCGGCCAGCGGCAGCGACGAGAACGACCTGCCGCTGAGCTTCGGCTACCAGGTCTGGGACGCCGACCCGTCGGCGGCGCCCGCCTCGGGCAGCCTGACAGTGACCGTGGACGACGATTCTCCGGCCGCGGCCAACGACATCGCCAAGTCCGCTCCCGAGCCGACCGGGGTCAACACCAACCTGATGATCATCCTCGACGTGTCCGGCAGCATGGACAACAGCCCTGGGGTGAGCGGCTTCTCGACCCGGCTGGCGCTGGCCAAGAGCGCCATCCAGAACCTGATCGACGCCTACGACGGCCTGGGCGACGTGATGGTGCGCCTGGTGGCCTTCAACGCCAGCGCCACCTCCAACCTGAGCGGCTCGGGCGAGATCTGGCTGACGGCGAGCCAGGCCAAGTCGGTGATCGGCGCCCTGTCGAACACCTACGGCGATGGCAACACCAACTACGACGCGGCCCTGATCCGGGCGATCTCGGCCTTCGACAGCAGCGACAAGATCAGCGGCGGCAACGTTCAGAACATCTCCTACTTCCTCTCCGACGGGCAGCCGACGACCAGCAGCAGCTGGGGCATCGGCGCGGGCAGCAACAACGGCATCGTCGCCGCCGAGGAGACCGTCTGGACCAGCTTCCTCAACAACAACGAGATCAAGTCCTACGCCCTGGGCATGGGGCAGGGCACCGCCGGCGACCTGGCCCAGCTGAACCCGGTGGCCTATGACGGCATCGGTACTGGCACCAACACCAACGGCATCCTGGTCACCAACCTGAGCCAGCTGGATGCCACCCTGCAAGGCACCGTCAGCGCGCCGACCATCACCGGCAACCTGCTGGCGGAGGGCGCCAACGGCTTCGGCGCGGATGGCCCGGCGGACCTGCCGGTGGTTTCCATCCAGCATGGGGCGAAGACCTACGACGCGAGTTCGCCGGAATACGACGGCGCCACCCACAAGCTGGTCTTCACCACCGCCGAAGGCGGAAGCTTCAGCATCAACCTGCAGACCGGCGAGTACAGCTACAGCCTGAACAAGGACGTGGCCGACGACCTGACCGAGACCTTCGTCTACATCCTCGTCGATGCCGACGGCGACGGGGTATCGGCCACCCTGAGCCTGACCACCACCGACAGCAGCGAGGTGTATGCCTACGACAACCACGGCTCGGCCACCGTCGAAGAGACGATGGTGACACCGCCGCCCGGCAGCGAAGTGCTGGCCAGCTTCTCCACCACCAGCAACAGCACCTCATCGCCGAACCCGTGGATCTTCGACACGGAGGGCAGCGGCGTGACGGTGTCGACCCTGGCCGATGTGATGACCGCCGCGGACGACAGGTGGGGCGTATCCGCCATCGCCGGCAGCACCAACGCCAACGGGGTGCGCGTCCAGGGCAGCGCGCTGCAGCTGATAGACACCAGCAGCAACGGCGGCATCAGCAGCAAGGTCGCCACACCCACGTTCGAGATCGCGGCAGGGGAGACGGGCAGCGTCTCGTTCCAGCTCGGCAGCATCAACAACCACGCCACCAACGACCAGTTCAACTGGGTCCTCTACCGGCAGGACGGCGCCTCGTGGACGCTGGTGGACAGCGGCAGCCACGGGACGAGCGGCGCAACCACGGTGACCACCGACACCTTCGGCGAAGGTGTCTACCGCCTGTTCTTCGAGGCCAACGACCGTACCAACAACAGCAACAGCTACCGTATCCGCGTGGACAACATCACGCTGACGACGATCGCGGCTGCCATCCCCGTGATCGAGGTGACCGCCGTGTCCGGCAACGTGCTGGCCGATCCCAACACCTGGTCCTCCAGCAGCGACCCCCTGGGCGCGGTGGACGACAAGGGCAGCGAGGGCGCGGTCCTCAGCATCTGGAACGGCACCGCCTATGTCGAGGTGGGCATTGGCACCTCGGTCGCGGGGGACTGGGGCAGCCTGCTGATCAACAAGGACGGCTCCTACACCTACACGCCGAACCCCACGCTCGACGGCGTCGGACAGGAGGACGTGTTCAGCTACAAGCTGACTCAGCCCGATGGCGACAGCGATACCGCGCAACTGGTGATCGGCCTCGAGTCCACGGGCACCACGCTCAGGGCCATGGTCGTGGCGGATGCGGGCCAGCAGGATCAGCCGGTGGTCGACGACGATGCCGAGCCCCAGGCCCCGGCAGGGGACGAGACACTGGTCGCCCTGGTTGCCGAGGACGACCCTGCGCTGTCCATGGCTCCGCCGGAGCAGGAAGAGGATCAGACGCTTCTTGTCGAGCAGGGGGCCGACAACCCGGTCGCCGATCATCTGAGCTTCGCCGTCAATGGCGTCACCTCCGATGTGCTGGACCTGTCGCAGCTGCTTACCGGGCTGTCCGACAGCCCGGATGGCGACGAGCTGTCGAGCTACCTGACGTTCAGCTTCTCGGCGAGCGCGACCACCATCAGCGTCGACAAGAACGGCGCCGAGGGTGGCAGCTCGGTCGACATGTCCGTGGTGGTTGACGGCATCGACCTGTCCAGCGCCGCCTACTACAGCAGCACGGATGCGGCGACCGTCATCAACGGCCTGCTCGACGACCACAGCCTGAAAGTGGCCTGACGTGGCACCCGGCCCGCCGTCCGCGAGGGCGGCGGGCCTTTTCCTGCCTGGATTTCGCCTGGCGCCGGGGCTCTTTCTGTCGGGCTTCGCTCGGCGGCGTGGTTGGCGCGTATAATCGGCGCACTGAAAGCATATTCAGAGCCTGATGACATGACCCAGATTTCCGAGCGCCTGTTGGTTCAGGCTCACCTCGCCGCCAAGCAGCCCAGGGTGCTGACCCCGGAAGAGGAAACCTTCTACCGGAGCGAGATCGCCGCCGAGCTGAAGAAGCAGAACGCCGTGCTGGTGGCCCACTACTATTGCGACCCGGTGATCCAGGCCCTGGCCGAGGAAACCGGCGGCTGCGTGTCGGACTCGCTGGAAATGGCGCGCTTCGGCAACCAGCACGAAGCGCAGACGGTGGTAGTCGCGGGCGTCAAGTTCATGGGCGAGACGGCGAAGATCCTCAATCCGGAAAAGCGCGTGCTGATGCCGACCCTGGACGCCACCTGCTCGCTGGACCTCGGCTGCCCGGTCGACGAATTCTCCGCCTTCTGCGACCAGCACCCGGACCGCACCGTGGTGGTCTACGCCAACACCTCGGCGGCGGTGAAGGCGCGCGCCGACTGGGTGGTGACCTCCAGCTGCGCGCTGGAGATCGTCGAGAGCCTGATGGACAACGGCGAGAAGATACTCTGGGCGCCGGACCAGCACCTGGGGCGCTACATCCAGCGCGAGACCGGCGCCGACATGCTGCTGTGGGACGGTGCTTGCATCGTCCACGAGGAGTTCAAGGCCAAGCAGCTGGAAGACATGAAGGCGCTGCATCCCGAGGCCGCCATCCTGGTCCACCCGGAATCGCCCGAGGCGGTGATCGAGCTGGCCGACGCGGTGGGCTCCACCAGCCAGCTGATCAAGGCGGCCCAGACCCTTCCCAACAAGACCTTCATCGTCGCCACCGACCGCGGCATCTTCTACAAGATGCAGCAGTTGTGCCCCGACAAGAAATTCGTCGAGGCGCCCACCGCCGGCAACGGCGCCGCCTGCCGCAGCTGCGCCCACTGCCCGTGGATGGCTATGAACACCCTGCAGCGCACCCTGCAGTGCCTGCGCGAGGGCAGCAACGAAATCTTCGTGGAACCGGCGCTGATCCCGCGCGCGGTACGCCCGCTCAAGCGCATGCTCGACTTCACCCAGGCCGCGCGGCTGAAATTGGCCGGCAACGCCTGAGAGTCCGCCCACGACCTTGCGAGAGCAGCAGACAGCCGCTCCTACGGTATGTGTTCTCGGTACACGGGAGATCGTGCCGTCAATCCCACCAGAGCTGCACGGCCTTGTGCGTCTCCAGCCAGCGCTGGAGCGCCTTGAGGCCGAAGCGCTTGTCGTCGGGTTTCAGGCCCTGGAGCAGGGCCTGCATATCCTCCGGCAGATCGCTCGGGCGCTCGACCTGCTCGGCCAGCACGGCGAAACCGTCGGCGGCGTCCGGGCAGAACCTGGCGATTTCCCTGGCCAGCTTGCCGGTGTCCTCGGGCAGGCGCTCGAACTGCAGGGTGAAACGGTCCGTGGCCACGTCGAGCACGTGCACGCCATGTTCCTTGTCCCAGCGCTGCAGGCGCTTGACGATGGCCCCGGTATCCAGGCCCTGGTTCGCACCGTTGGTGTAGTGGCGATAGAGGTCCAGGTACTTGGCCTTGGCGCCGCCGTTCAGCGCCGACTTCGGAATGGGACTGCGTTCGGCGCCCGGATGCTGCGCCGCCAGCCAGTCGGCGACTTCATGGTACCCGGCCTGGCGGGCGTACCAGGCGGAGGTCATGCACCCCTCCGGGCCATCGATCGCCCGGCAGACATCGGCGCCGTGGTGCACCAGCAACTGCACCATCTCCAGGTTTCCCCGATTGGCACTGCTCATCAGCAGGCTCATGCCGTGGGCCTCGACATCCAGGCCCTCGACCTTGGCGCCTCGCCGCAGCAGCGCCTCGGCCACCGCGCCGTGGCCGTTGTACAAGGCGACGCCCAGCGGTATCGCGTGCGCGGCCTCCACCGGGCAGCCGCCGTCCAGCAGGGCCAGCACCGCGGGCAGGTCGCCTGCGGCGGCCCTCTCCTCGAGTTCGAAGAGTTCCTCGCCACGGCGGTCGGCGCCGGCCTCTTCGAGCAGCGCCCGGATCTTGCGGTATTCCCTGTCCACCACCCGGTCATGGCGGCGAGTCAGGCAGGTTTGCCAGGGCGTCAGGCCGTGGGCGTCGGCCAGATGGGGATCGGCGCCCAGCTCCAGCAGCAGCCTGACGACCTTGGGATAGCCCGTGCCGCCGCCGATGGCCTCAGTCAGGGGGGTATATGGCCGCTGTCGTCCAGGGCGTTCGGATCGGCCCCCTCGGCATGCCGCTGGCGGATGCCGTCCAGGTCGAACCAGTAGGGGCCAAGCACTATGGGGTCAGGGGCGTTCATCGGGCTGTCCTTTTGTGCGGCGATGACGCTTTCTGCCACAGCCAGTCGGCGAAGTGCCAGCGAGTAGCGCACACTCGGGAAAGCGGCACACGTAGGGCGGGTGAAACCCGCGCGCCCTCGACTTGCGGGTTTCACCCGCCCTACGCGCCCTGACTTAGTCCTTGTCCCGTGCTAGGCACACGGCGGCGGTGAACAGCACGTCGGTGGAGGAGTTCAGCGCGGTCTCGGCGCTGTCCTGCAGGATGCCGATGATGAAGCCGATGGCCACCACCTGCATGGCGGTTTCGCTGGGGATGCCGAACAGGCTGCAGGCCAGTGGGATCAGCAGCAGCGAGCCGCCGGCCACGCCGGACGCGCCGCAGGCGCAGACCGAGGCGACCACGCAGAGCAGTATCGCGGTCGGCAGGTCGACGACGATGCCCAGGGTATGGGCCGCCGCCAGGGTCAGCACGCTGATGGTGATGGCCGCACCGGCCATGTTGATGGTGGCGCCCAGCGGGATCGACACCGAGTAGGTGTCCTCGTGCAGGCCCAGGCGCTCGGCCAGCTGCATGTTGACCGGCACGTTGGCCGCCGAGCTGCGGGTGAAGAAGGCCGTGATGCCGCTCTCGCGCAGGCAGGTGAGGGTCAGCGGGTAGGGATTGCGGCGGATCTGGCTGAACACGATCAGCGGGTTGACCACCAGGGCGACGAACAGCATGCAGCCGACCAGCACGGCGAGCAGGTGGGCATAGCCGAGCAGGGCCTTGAGGCCGGCGTCGGCGAAGGTGGTGGCGACCAGGCCGAACACGCCGAGCGGGGCGAAACGTATCACCACCCGCACGATCAGTGTCACGCCGTGGGCCAGGTCCGCGAACACCATCCGGGTGCTCTCGCTGCCATGGCGGATGGCGATGCCGAGGCCGATGGCCCAGGCCAGGATGCCGATGAAGTTGCCCTTGATCAGCGCGTTGACCGGATTGTCCACCACGTTCAGCGCCAGGCTCTTGAGCACCTCGGCGATGCCTCCTGGCGGTGTGGTGCCCGTGGCGGCTTCGGTCAGCACCAGGGTGGATGGCCACAGGCTGCTGGCGATGACCGCGACGATGGCGGCGGACAGGGTGCCGATCACATACAGCATCAGGATCGGGCGGATGTGGGTGGGCTGCCCCGGCTTGTGGTTGGCGATGGCCGAGGCCACCAGGATGAACACCAGCACCGGTGCCACGGCCTTGAGCGCGGCGATGAACAGTTCGCCGAAGAAGCCGACCTTGGCGGTGGCCTGCGGGAAGAGCAGAGCGAAAAGGATGCCGGCGATCAGGCCGATGGCGATCTGCAGGACCAGGCTGGTGCGCGTGATCAACTGCAGCAGGGGACGAAGGGTCATGCTGGTGCTCCTGTGGTGCGCGGCGCGCCGGTGGGCGCTGGCCGCGAGACGGTCGCCGGGTGGTGCGGCGACCGGTTCCTGGCCCTCCGGGCTGCGGTGGGCGTAGATGAAAAAGGTGGCTCCGTGGAGCCCTGGCCTGTCGGCCATCCATCGGTACAAATGAAAACGGCCCGTGAGGGCCGTTTCCTTCACGCCGGCATGGGTCAGCCGCCGAGGTAGGCGTCGCGCACCTTCGGGTCGGTGAGCAGCGCCTCGCCGGTGCCCTGCATGACGATCCGACCGTTCTCCAACACATACGCGCGGTCGGCCAGCTTGAGCGCCTGGTTGGCGTTCTGCTCGACCAGGAAGATGGTCACGCCGTCCTCGCGCAGCTGTTCGATGATGTCGAAGATCTGCTGGATGATGATCGGCGCCAGGCCCAGGGACGGCTCGTCGAGCAGCAACAGCTTGGGCTTGCTCATCAACGCGCGACCGATGGCGAGCATCTGCTGTTCGCCGCCGGACATGGTGCCGGCGCGCTGGTCGAAGCGTTCCTTCAGCCGCGGGAACAGATGCAGGACCTTATCCAGCTGCTCCTGGTTGTCTTCCTTGGTGCCGAAGAAGCCGCCCATGGCCAGGTTCTCCTCCACGGTCAGGCGGGCGAACACGCGGCGGCCTTCCGGCACCACCGCGATGCTCTTGCGCATGATGTCGCAGGATTCCTGGCCGACCAGCTCCTCGCCCATGTAGCGGATGCTGCCGCTGGCCGCGCGCGGCGAGCCGCACAGGGTCATCAGCAGGGTCGACTTGCCGGCACCGTTGGCGCCGATCAGGGTGACGATCTCGCCCTGTTCGACCTCGATGCTGACGCCGTGCAGGGCCTGGATCTTGCCGTAGAAGGTGGAGACGTTGTTGAAATTCAGCATGCTTACGCCTCCCCCAGATAGGCTTTGATCACATCCGCGTTGTTGCGGATCTGCTCCGGCGTACCGTCGGCCAGGGGCGTGCCCTGGTTGATCACGTAGATGTGGTCGGAAATGCTCATGACCAGGTGCATGTCGTGCTCGATCAGCAGCACGGTCACGTCATGGTCGTTGCGCAGCAGGCCGATCAGCTGCTTGAGGTCCTCGGTCTCCTTGGGGTTGAGGCCGGCGGCCGGCTCGTCGAGCATCAGGATGCTCGGCCGGGTCATCATGCAGCGGGCGATCTCCAGGCGGCGCTGCTGGCCGTAGGCCAGGGTGCCGGCCGGGCGGTTGGCCACGTCGGTGAGGTTGACCTCTTCCAGCCAGTGTGCCGCGTACTCCATGGCCTTCTTCTCGCTGCGGCGGAACGCCGGGGTCTTCAGCAGACCGGCGAGGAAGTTGGTGTTGAGGTGGCGATGCTGGGCGACCAGCAGGTTCTCCACCGCGGTCATTTCCTTGAACAGGCGGACGTTCTGGAAGGTGCGCACCACGCCCTTGCGGGCGATCTTGTGCCCCGGCAGGTGCTGGATCGGCTCGTCGTTGAGCAGGATCACGCCGCTGGTGGGCTGGTAGAAGCCGGTCAGGCAGTTGAACACGGTGGTCTTGCCGGCGCCGTTGGGGCCGATCATCGACACCACCTGCTTCGGCTGGACGGTGAGGGCGACATTGTTGACGGCCAGCAGGCCGCCGAAACGCATGGTCAGCCCGTTGACTTCGAGGATCGGGCGGCTCATGACTTCAACTCCAGGTGCGGGCGTTGCATAGGCAGCAGGCCCTGCGGACGCCAGATCATCATCAGCACCATCAGGGCGCCGAAGAACAGCATGCGGTACTCGCTGAACTCACGCATCAGCTCGGGCATGAGGATCATCACCACCGCGGCGAGGATGATGCCCAGCTGCGAGCCCATGCCACCCAGCACGACGATGGCGAGGATGATCGCCGACTCGATGAAGGTGAAGGACTCCGGCGTGACCAGCCCCTGGCGGGCGGCGAAGAAGCTGCCGGCGAAACCGGCGAAGCAGGCGCCGAGGGTGAAGGCGGAGAGCTTGATCGCGGTCGGGTTCATGCCCAGCGCGCGGCAGGCGATCTCGTCTTCGCGCAGCGCTTCCCAGGCACGGCCGATCGGCATGCGCAGCAGGCGGTTGATCACGAACAGGGTCAGCAGGACCAGCAGCAGGGCGATCACGTAGAGGAAGATCACCTTGTTGATCGAGTTGTAGGCGACGCCGAAGTACTCGTGGAAGGTCTGCATGCCCTCGGCCGCGCGGCGCTCGAAGGAGAGGCCGAACAGGCTCGGCTTCTCGATGTTGCTGATGCCGTTGGGGCCGCCGGTGATCCCGGTGAGGTTGCGCAGCAGGATGCGGATGATCTCGCCAAAGCCGAGGGTCACGATGGCCAGGTAGTCACCGCGCAGGCGCAGCACCGGGAAGCCGAGGATGAAGCCGAAGAAAGCCGCCATCAGGCCGGCGATCGGCAGGCACACCCAGAAGCCCAGGCCGTAGTAGTGCGACAGCAGCGCGTAGCTGTAGGCGCCCACGGCGTAGAAGCCGACGTAACCCAGGTCCAGCAGGCCGGCCAGGCCGACCACGATGTTCAGGCCGAGGCCGAGCATCACGTAGATCAGGATCAGGGTGGCGATGTCCACGGCGCCGCGGCTGCCGAAGAACGGCCAGGCCAGGGCGACCAGCACCAGGCCGAGGATGACCCAGCGCTGGGTGGAGGGCAGGGTGAGGAAGTTGCTGGCGCCGGCTGGCATCTTCGGCAGGCTGGGCGCACCGGCCCAGGCACTGCGCAGGCGGTCGCGGAACAGCTGCCAGAAGAACATGGCGATGGCGGCGCCGGCGATGGTCCAGAGCACGGCCGGGCTGGCGCCGTGCACTTCCAGCTTGATGCCCACCACGGTGAGCTTCAGGCCGAGCACCGGGTAGGCCACGGCCAGCACCAGCAAGGCGCTGAAGAAGGCGGTCTTGAGGTTCTTGGTCATCATACTTTCTCGACCTCCGGACGGCCGAGGATGCCGGTCGGACGGAACAGCAGAACCAGAACCAACAGGCTGAACGCCACCACGTCCTTGTACTGGTCGCCGAAGATATCGGCGCCGAAGGCTTCGGCCACGCCGAGCAGCAGGCCGCCGAGCATGGCGCCGGGGATGCTGCCGATGCCGCCGAGCACGGCGGCGGTGAACGCCTTGATGCCGGCGAGGAAGCCGATGTGCGGGTTGATCACACCGTACTGCAGGCCCAGCAGCACCGCGGCCACGGCGGCCAGGGTGGCGCCGATGACGAAGGTCAGGGCGATGATGTTGTTGGTGTTGATGCCCAGCAGGTTGGCCATCCGGATGTCCTCGGCACACGCCCGGCAGGCGCGGCCCAGGCGGGACCTGGAGATGAACATGGTTAGGCCGTACATCACCGCGATGGTGACGACGAAGATGAGCACCTGCATGTAGGAGATCACCACGCCGTTCATGGTGCTCTCGCCGAACACGAAGTTGCCCGGCAGCAGGTTGGGAATGGCCTTGTCCTTGGAGTCCTGGGCCAGCAGCACTTCGTTCTGCAGGAAGATGGACATGCCGATCGCGGAGATCAGCGGGATCAGGCGGTTGCTGCCGCGTAACGGTCTGTAGGCCACCCGTTCGATGCTGTAGCCGTACGCGCTGGCGACGACGATGCTCGCGGCGAAGGCGCAGACGATCAGCACGGGAAGGCTGTCCAGACCCATCAGGGTCAGCCCGGCGATGACGATGAAGGCTACGTACGAGCCAATCATGTACACCTCGCCATGGGCGAAGTTGATCATGCCGATGATGCCGTAGACCATGGTGTAGCCGATGGCGATCAGGGCATAGGTGCTGCCAACGGTGAGTCCGTTGACCAGCTGTTGCAGGTAGTGATAGAGCTCAGGCATTACCTAACTCCTCGGCGCGGTCCGTGAAGCGGCGCTTGTGACGCGACGGATGGCCGGAAAGACTCGATAAAACAAAGCCCACTGCTCGCGCAGTGGGCTTTGGGTTCAGGCGGGAAGCCCCTTCTTAGTGGGCTGCTTCGGTCTTGGTACCGTCCTGGTGCCACTCGTAGACCACGAAGCTGAAGTCCTTCAGGTCCCCCTTCTCATCGAAGCCGAGGGTGCCGGTCGGGGTCTCGAAGGTATTGGCGCGCAGTGCTTCGGCGACCTTGGCCGGATCGTTCTCGCCGGCTTTCTTGATGCCGTCGGCGATGACCTGCACGGCGGCGTAGGCCGGGAATACGAACGGGCCGCTCGGGTCCTGCTTCTTGGCCTTGAAGGCGTCGACCAGCGGCTGGTTCTTCGGATCCTGGTCGAAGGACCGCGGCAGGGTCACCAGCAGGCCTTCGGAGGCCGGGCCGGCGATGGCGGAGATTTCCGAGTTGCCCACGCCTTCCGGACCCATGAACTTGACCTTCAGGCCCTTCTCGGAAGCCTGGCGCAGCAGCAGGCCCAGTTCCGGGTGGTAGCCGCCGTAGTAGACGAAGTCGACGTTGGCCTGCTTGAGCTTGGCGATGAGGGCGGAGAAGTCCTTGTCGCCGGCGTTGATGCCTTCGAACAGGGCGACCTTGGTGCCCTTGCCTTCCAGGGTCTGCTTGACCGCGGTGGCGATGCCTTCGCCGTACTGCTGCTTGTCGTGAACGACGGCAACGGCCTTCGGCTTGATGTGGTCGGCGATGAAGTTGCCGGCGGTCGGGCCCTGCAGGCTGTCCAGGCCGATGGTGCGGAAGATCAGCTGGTAGCCGCGGGAGGTGATGTCCGGGCTGGTGGAAGCCGCGGTGATCATCAGGATGCCTTCGTCTTCGTAGATGTCGGACGCCGGCTGAGTGGAGCTGGAGCAGAGGTGGCCAACGACATACTTCACTTCGTCGTTGACGATCTTGTTGGCCACGGCCACGGCCTGTTTCGGATCACAGGCGTCGTCGTACTTCACGCCTTCGAGCAGCGCACCGTTCACGCCGCCGGCCTTGTTGATCTGCTCGATGGCCATCTGGGCGCCGATGAACTGCATCTCGCCATACTGGGCGACGGCACCGGTCACCGGGCCTGCCAGAGCGATCTTGATGGTATCGGCGGCCATCGAATAGCTGGCGGCGCCAGCCAGGGCCATGGCGACGAACAGCTTGGTCACTTGCTTGGTAGCCTGTTTCATAGTGCTCCACTCTTATAGTGTTTTCGTTTTTGTAATCCATGCGGCCAGAAGCTGCTGGACCGGTAGGGGTACCCGGTCATGCTCCCCCGGCAACTGTACCGGCACAGTGTAGAACTCTGTTTTGCGGCTTGGAAAGCGCACATTGGGAAGCCTGAAGGGTGTTTGTCGCTTGTTTGAAATAAACGTACAGAATAACGGCGCGTCTTTTGGTTACTAAGCGGTCCTTCTACATGAAAGGGAGGTGGATGGTTCGACTTGCCTGTGAAAAGAGCGGCGCTATGATGGCGGCCGCCCTTCGGTGTGTGCTTTCTACACAGAGCGAGTCATGAAAGAAAAAACTAGCACCCTCTATGCCAAGCTACTTGGCGAAACGGCCAGGATTTCCTGGCAGGAGCTCCAGCCCTTCTTCGCCAGGGGCCAACTGCTCCGGGTCGAATCCTCGACGGACCTGGTGGAGGTCGCACTGGCCGTGGCCGACGACGATAGCGGCAAGGTCGCCGCCTGGTTGCAGGAGGGGCGGGTGGCCAGGGTCGACGAGAGCCACGCCCAGGACTACCTGGCGCGCGATCCCGAGCTGTGGGCCGTTGTGGTATCGCCCTGGGTACTGATCCAGGAGCGCGCCACTGGTGCGACGATGCACTGATCGAGGGCAAGATTGCTTCGCCGAAGCTGGTCTAGAATCAGCTTCCGATCCGCAGGGAGAGAGCCATCATGTTCGAACCGGGCCATCTGCACCGCGCCAGCCTGCCTGGCCAGACCGACTTCGCCGTAGATCTGTTCTACGAGGTGCGCAATGACCCCAGCGAGGGTCAGATGATCCACTTCCGGATGGAAGGGCAGATCGCCGGCAAGGCGTTCAAGGACGAGTTCGAGCTGCACCGCGACACCGCCTTCAACTTCGCCAGCGTGGCCACCCGCATGGCCGCCAAGCACGGCCTGCCCACCAATCATTCGCTGATCATGCGCGGCCACAACGAGTTCGACCGCATGTTCGAGGACATCCGCGACAAGCTGGGCGCCAAGCCGGGCGAGACGGTGGACTTCGATCACCTGGCGAAGGACGGGCTCTGAGCCTCTTCAATAGATGAAGGCTTTCTGAGGGCGATAAGAAAAATGCCGCTCACCGGCGCCCGGTGAACGGCATTCGAGGTGATGCCTTTTTATTGCTTCAGTGACTGAGGTGCAGGCCGCACTCGCGGTTTTCCTCGCCCTTGGTCGGGTCGAAGTAGTCGAAGTTGTTCGGCAGGTTGTGCTGTACCAGGTACTGGTACAGCTCCTTGGAACTCCAGTGCAGCAGCGGGGCGACCTTGATCAGGCCGTCCGGGTTGATGCTTACCGGGTCCATCTGCGCACGCACGGCGGTGTCGCTGGCACGCAGGGCGGTGAACCAGACCTGAGGGGCGGCTTCGCGCAGTGCACGGGCGAAGGGCTCCAGTTTCACTTCCTCTGTAAAGGCGGCATGGCGCGGATCGTCCAGCGCCGGTACCGGTCCGTCGACGGCCTCGCGGTGGGCGCGCGAGCGCAGCGGGAGGTAGGTCTTGAGGTTCAGGTCGAGCAGCCTGGTCACTTCGTCGGCGAACTTGTAGGTCGCTTCGGTGTTGTAGCCGTTGTCCATCCAGATCACCTGGGTATCGGGCTTCACCCGGGTGACCATGTGCAGGATGACCGCTTCGAAGGGGCGGAAGTTGGTGGTGCAGATGGCCGTCTTGCCCAATCCCAGGGCCCATTCCACGAGCTTTTCGGCGTCTTTCCCGAGTTCGGCGTTGATAGTGGCCAGATCGAACGTCATCTGAGCGGTCCTGTGGGCAGTGAATGCGAGGGCGACGATGTTACCAGCCTGTGACGCCCTCAACCACCGGCCCGCCCGGTTTACCGGCGCCTCGCCATGCTGCTAGAGTGCCGGCCCTCGACAGCCCCATCGCATTTAGGAGACGCCCGTGGAAATCGCCTGCCTCGATCTTGAAGGTGTACTGGTTCCGGAAATCTGGATCGCCTTCGCCGAAAAAACCGGCATCGACGCGCTCAAGGCCACCACCCGCGACATTCCCGATTACGACGTGCTGATGAAGCAGCGCCTGCGCATCCTCGACGAGCACGGCCTGAAGCTGCGCGATATCCAGGAGGTGATCGCCACCCTCAAGCCCCTGGAGGGCGCGGTGGAGTTCGTTGATTGGCTGCGCGAGCGCTTCCAGGTGGTGATCCTGTCCGACACCTTCTACGAGTTCTCCCAACCGCTGATGCGCCAGCTCGGCTTCCCGACTCTGCTGTGCCACAGGCTGATCACCGACGAGAGCGATCGTGTGGTGGGCTACCAGCTGCGCCAGAAGGACCCGAAGCGCCAGTCGGTGATCGCCTTCAAGAGTCTGTACTACCGCGTGATCGCCGCGGGCGACTCGTACAACGACACCACCATGCTGTCGGAGGCCCATGCCGGCATCCTGTTCCACGCGCCGGACAACGTGATCCGCGAATTCCCGCAATTCCCGGCGGTACACACCTACGAAGACCTCAAGCGCGAGTTCCTCAAGGCGTCCGATCGCGAGCTGAGCCTGTAAAGGCCCGCTGATCGAAAAGAGTCTGTATCGCGGTAATGCCAGTCGGTTAAGGCATTTTCCATGGTTGGCGAGCGCCATTGATCCTGTGTGGGAGCGGACTTGTCCGCGAACGGGGTTGATAGCAAGGCTTCGCGGCCAAGGCCGCTCCCACGGGGCAGCCATAAGGGAACAGCATTACCGCATCGCGGGCCTTTTTTCTTTCCGGGGCGTGTCTTGTTCTGCCGTCTCTGGTGGGCGCGAGCTTCTGCTCGCGAAGCCTTGTCTGTAGCCATGCGCACGCAGAGGCGTCGTACCTGCATACAGGATGTCCTTGATCTGCTGAGGTTTTTATTTGCCTGCCGATAACCTTGCCCGCTCGGGGCAGGGTGTATATAGTCCTGCCCTCGCTGCACCGCTCCCGTTTCCGGGGACGTGCAGGGCTGCCAACGCAGATGCCCGAGTGGTGAAATTGGTAGACACAGGGGACTTGAATCAATTTGAGCCCTCGGGGGGAAACCCCGGAGGTGAAGCCCGTCAAATTCGGCGAACGCCCTGAGTGCCCCGCATTCGAGCCAACGCCGAGCCAAGCCTGGATCGCACGATTCGGGAAGGTGTAGAGAGCAGACGGCGGGCACCTACGGCCTGTGGCTATGGTGAAGGCGTGCTCCAGACCACGAACAGCGCAAGCTGGCGGCGAAAGCCGAAGTGGTACGAAAATCCCCCGACCTAACCGTCGTGCCGGTTCGATCCCGGCCTCGGGCACCAATCTCCGGCGTCATGGCCTTCCTGGCCGGGCGTCGAACAGAAAAAGAAAAGCCGGCCTTCGTGGTCGGCTTTTTTGTGCACCGCATTCACCTAGAACTCGTCACGTCCTTCCAGCATGGTGCGCTTGAGGAGCACATACACGGCGCCAGTGCCGCCGTGCCTGGGCAGGCAGGAGGTGAAGCCCAGCACCTGCGGGTGCTGGCGCAGCCAGGTGTTGACGTGGCTCTTGATCATCGGTCGCTTGCCGTCGGTACGCACCGCCTTGCCGTGGGTGACGCGCACGCAACGCACTTCCATGCGGGCGGCTTCGGCGAAGAAGCTCCACAGCGTCTCGCGGGCCTTCTCTACGTTCATGCCGTGCAAATCCAGGCTGCCTTCGAAGGCGACCTGGCCGGCCTTGAGCTTGCGCATCTGGCCGTCCTGCACGCCGTCGCGGGTCCAGAAGAGTTCGTCCTCGGCACCCACGTCGATAACGAACTGATCGGACAGGCCATCTACCCGGGTCTCGTCGGTCTTGACCGTTGCCGCCTGGCGCAGGGTCTGGAGGCGCTGGCGGTCGGCCTTGGGCTTGCCGGTGTCGGCTCGATCATGGCTGATCGGCTTGACCCCGCGCACGGCGGACTGGAAGAGGGAAAAATCGTCGTCTTGCATGAATGGCCTCCACGGAAGAGACCAGTTTACCGGCTTCAGTCGTGCTTTTTCAGCAGATGCGGCGACAGGCTGAGCTCGTCGCCATGGCGCCGACGCAGGCGGCGCCGGCATCGCCGCCAGACGCTGACCCCGCCCCACAGCAGGAACAGGCCGAACAGCAACAGCATGAAGGCCGCGCCCATGCTGTCGTTCAACGGGCCGAGGGCCGTCGGGCGCCCCAGCAGGGTGGCCGCCCCGGCCATGCCGAGCATCACCCCCAGCGCCGCGCACAGGGCCGCGAGCGCGCCGAGGCAGCGCCAGCGCCAACCGCCGGAGCCGCGAGGCCGCAAGCGGCGTGCATCGAAACCATCTTCCGACAACTTCATCCCGATTCTTCCTCCTGACTATCGGCGCTATGACCGGCGCTGTCGGCCCGGGTTCCTGAGGGGGGGTCAGATCAGTGCGCGCACCTGCGGCACGACCATCGCGTAGTTGTCGGCCAGGGCCGCCAGCGTCATGCGGTGCAGAGCGCGGGCCGGGATCAGTTCGCCGTCGTAGGGCAGGTCGCGGGTGGCGCAGGCGGCGTCCACCAGCGTGCAGCGATAACCATAGTCCTTGGCGGCGCGCACGGTGGTGCTCACGCTGGAGTGGGTCATGAAGCCACAGATGATCAGGTCCAGGTGCCCCAGCTGCTGCAGGTGTTCATGCAGCTCGGTGCCGGCGAAGGCGTTGGGCAGACGTTTCTCCACCACCTGTTCGCCGGGCAGCGGCGCGAGGCCATCGATGAAGTGGCCGCGCGGACCCTGCGGGTCGAGCAGGCCGCCGGGAATGCCCAGGTGTCGCACGTGCATGACCGGCGCGCCGAGGCTGCGGGCGGCGTTGAGCAGGCTGGAGATCTCCGCGATCGCCGGCTCGATGTCCGGCAACTGCAGGGCACCGCTGCGGTACTCTTCCTGGGCGTCGATGATCAGCAGGGTGGCCTTGCCGAGAGTGGCCGGGGCATAACCGCGTCCGAGCAGTTGGAACAGGGTTTTCGGATCGGACATGGGAGGGCTCCTTTGGCGGCGATGCGTCTATTCTCTGCTCGCTGGCCCGATCTGTGAACCTTTTGTGCGTCGGCGGGCCGAGTCCGCCGGGCGCGCTGGCCCGAAACCGCCACCGGGCGAGCCATTGCGCGTTGTCCTGCTAGAATCGCGCATCGTTTTCCGAGGTACGAACCGTGTCCCCATCCCGCCTGCGCACCGTGCGCGACCATATCCGCTGGGCCGTCAGCCGTTTCCACGAAGCAGACCTGTTCTTCGGCCACGGCACCGACAATGCCTGGGACGATGCCCGGCAACTGGTGCTGGGCGCCCTGCACCTGCCGTTCGAGATGGCCGAGGGCTATCTGGACTGCCGCCTGGAAGAGGACGAGCAGCAGCACCTGCTGGCGCTGATCCGTCGGCGCGTCGAGGAGCGCGTGCCGACCGCCTACCTGCTGGGCGAGGCCTGGTTCTGCGGCCTGCCGTTCATCGTCGACGAGCGCGTGCTGGTGCCGCGTTCGCCCATCGCCGAGCTGATCGACCGGCGCTTCGAGCCCTGGCTGCCGGCGGAACCCATGCGCATCCTTGACCTGTGCACCGGCTCCGGCTGCATCGGCATCGCCTGCGCCTATGCCTTCCCCGAGGCGGAGGTGGCGCTGGGCGATCTGTCCTTCGAGGCGCTGGAGGTGGCCGGCCACAATATCGAGCGGCATGGCCTGGAGGAGCGGGTCTACACCGTTCAGGGCGATGGCTTCGATGGCCTGCCGAAGCAGCGCTTCGACCTGATCGTGTCCAACCCGCCCTATGTGGACGCCGAGGATTTCGCCGACATGCCGGCCGAATACCATCACGAGCCGGAGATGGGACTGGCCTGCGGCGACGATGGCCTGGACCTGGTGCGGCGCATGCTGGCCGAAGCCGCCGATCACCTCACGGAGCAGGGTGTGCTGATCGTCGAGGTCGGCAACAGCCAGGTGCATGTCGAGGCGCTGTACCCGGAGGTGGACTTCACCTGGCTGGAGTTCGAGCAGGGCGGCCATGGCGTGTTCCTGCTGGCCGCCGCCCAGTGCCGCGAGTACCAGAAGCTGTTCCGTTCCCGCCTCGGGAGCTGAAGCCGTAGGGTGCGCCGCGCGCACCGGCACTGTGCGTGCTACCGGGTGGCGATCCAGATCAGCAGCCCCGCCTGGAACAGCGCCAGCGCCACCAGGCAGGCGATGGTGAAGCGCAGGCCGCTGTCCTCGCGCTTGAACGCGTCGATGCGGCGCTCCAGCTTGCTGATCTTCACCTCCTGCTCGTGCAGGTTCTGGTCGGCCTGCTGCAGCATGGCGGCGCAGTCCAGCAGGTCGATGACCTGTACCTTCTCCCGGTTCCACTCCGGGTTGAGCACGCTCACCCGGCTGGCGCCATAGGTCGCCTTGACCTGGGCCAGGTCCTGGTAGGTCACCTCGAAGCCCTGGATGCGCAGGAAATGGTCGCGGCGCAGGCGGGCGTCCTCGTTGAGCACGTCCTTGTTCGGCAGCACGCCGCCCTCGACCGTGTAGCTGCCCCAGCGCTGGCGCGCCCAGGCGATGCCCTGGGCCAGCAGGAAGCGGCCCAGGCCGCGGTTGAGCGGTTCGACCAGCAGGCCTTTGTCGGCGCCGAAGCGCACCTCGCGGGTGCGGTGGTCGGCCCACACTTCCAGCAGGTTCTGTTCGCGGCGCAGGCGCTGGCCCGGTATGTCCACCGACAGGCGCAGCAGGCTCTGCTCGCTGCCCTGGCGCTCGGCACGGCCGAGGCGGACGAAGCGCAGGGGGCGCAGCCCGGTGTTGCGGTCCGCCGGCAGCGGCGCCAGGCGCAGCAGCTGGAAATGCTCCGCTTCCAGCCCCTCCCAGGGATGGGGTGGCGGCGGAGCCTGCTCGGCCTGTTCTTCGGTCGGCTGGGCGTCGGTATCGGTCATCACGGCGTCCTTCTGTGCACGTAAAGCCATTATCGGCAACTTTGCCGGCAACTGCAGTCCGCTTCGGCCATTTGCCTGGCCAATCGGATGGAGCAGCGGTTGCAGGCACACCCCCGGCACTCGTCTTCCCCGCGCAGGCGGGGACCCAGATGCACGTTGCCAGGGACAGCCTATGGATTCCCGCCTGCGCGGGAATGACGGAATCTCCGTATAGGCGCCCAGCCCCATTTACCCGGCGCAGGTGAACTGGCCGGGCGCCGGGGGTATACTCGCCGACCTTTGTTAGCGGCAGATTTCGCGGAGCGCCCTGCATGTCCGGCAACACCTACGGCAAGCTGTTCACCGTCACCACCGCCGGCGAGAGCCATGGCCCGGCCCTGGTCGCCATCGTCGACGGTTGCCCGCCGGGCATCGAATTGTCCCTGGAAGACCTGCAGCGCGACCTCGACCGCCGCAAGCCGGGCACCAGCCGCCACACCACCCAGCGCCAGGAAGCGGACGAGGTGGAAATCCTCTCCGGGGTGTTCGAGGGCAGGACCACCGGCTGCCCGATCGGCCTGCTTATCCGCAACACCGACCAGAAGTCCAAGGACTACTCGGCGATCAAGGACCTGTTCCGCCCGGCCCACGCCGACTACACCTACCACCACAAGTACGGCATCCGCGACTACCGGGGCGGCGGCCGCAGCTCGGCGCGCGAGACCGCCATGCGCGTCGCCGCCGGCGCCATCGCCAAGAAGGTGCTGGTCGGCCTGGGCATCCGGGTGCGCGGCTACATGAGCCAGCTCGGCCCGATCGAGATTCCGTTCAAGACCTGGGACAGCGTCGAGCAGAACGCCTTCTTCAGCCCCGATTCGGACAAGGTGCCCGAGCTGGAGGCCTACATGGACCAGCTGCGCCGCGACCAGGACTCGGTGGGCGCCAGGATCACCGTGGTCGCCGAAGGCGTGATGCCCGGCCTGGGTGAGCCGATCTTCGACCGCCTGGACGCCGACCTGGCCCACGCGCTGATGAGCATCAACGCGGTCAAGGGCGTGGAAATCGGCGCCGGCTTCTCCAGCGTCGCCCAGCGCGGCACCGAGCACCGCGACGAGCTGACCCCGGACGGCTTCCTGAGCAACAACGCCGGCGGCATCCTCGGCGGCATCTCCAGCGGCCAGCCGATCGTCGCCCACCTGGCGCTCAAGCCGACCTCCAGCATCACCACCCCGGGCCGTTCCATCGACGTCGACGGCAATCCGGTGGAGGTGATCACCAAGGGCCGCCACGACCCCTGCGTCGGCATCCGCGCCACGCCGATCGCCGAGGCGATGCTGGCCATCGTGCTGCTCGACCACCTGCTGCGCCATCGCGCGCAGAACGCCGGCGTGCGCGTCGACACCCCGGTACTGCCGCAGCTGTGACCGACCAGCCGCTGCCGTACTGGCGGCTGTCCGCGTTCTACTTCTTCTACTTCGCCATGCTGGGCGCCACCGCGCCCTTCCTGCCGCTGTACTTCCAGCACCTGGGCTTCTCGCCGGCACGTATCGGCGAGCTGGTGGCGATTCCCATGCTGATGCGCTGCCTGGCGCCCAACCTGTGGGGCTGGCTCGGCGATCGCAGCGGCCAGCGCCTGCGCATCGTGCGCTTCGGCGCCTTGTGCACGCTGCTCAGCTTCTGTCTGATCTTCGTCGACCAGGGCTACGCCTGGCTGGCCCTGGTGATGGCGCTGCATGCCTTCTTCTGGCACGCGGTGCTGCCGCAGTTCGAGGTGATCACCCTGGCCCACCTGCAGGAGCAGACGGCGCGCTACTCGCAGATCCGCCTGTGGGGCTCGATCGGTTTCATCGTCGCGGTGATCGGCCTGGGCGAGCTGTTCCAGCGCTTCAGCCCGGGTCTGTTCCCGGCCATGGTGGCGCTGATCCTCGCCGGCATCCTGGTCGGCACCCTGTGGGTGCCCAACGCAGTGCCGCAGGCGCGGGCCGGGCAGGGCGGCGAGGGCGGTTTCCTCGCCCAGCTGCTGCGCCCGGGCGTGCCGGCGTTCTTCCTCTGCGTGTGCCTGATGCAGCTGTCCCACGGCCCGTACTACACCTTCCTCACCCTGCACCTCGAACACCTGGGCTACGAGCGCGGCTTCATCGGCCAGATGTGGGCGCTGGGCGTGGTGGCGGAGATCGTCCTGTTCCTGTTCATGGCGCGCATCCTGACCCGCTTCTCGGTGCGCCAGGTGCTGGCGGCCAGCTTCCTGCTGGCGGCGCTGCGCTGGCTGCTGCTGGGCACCCTGGCCGAGCACCTGGCCGTGCTGCTGCTCGCCCAGCTGCTGCACGCCGCCACCTTCGGCAGCTTCCACGCCGCCGCCATCCATTTCGTCCAGCGCAGCTTCGGGCCCAACCAGCAGGGCCAGGGCCAGGCCCTGTACGCCGCCCTGGCCGGCACCGGCGGCGCCCTTGGCGCGTTGTACGCCGGCTACAGCTGGGCCGACCTCGGCCCGGCCTGGACCTTCGCCATCGCCAGCTTGGTGGCGCTGGCCGCGGCTCTTATCATTGCCGTCCGTCTGCACGAGCGGCGGACATGAACCGCGAGCGACTGGCCCGACAGTTCGTCGGGGCCAGGCGCCAGGTGCGTGCCTTGTAACGCTGGGTGCCAGCACGGTGCGCATGGCGCACCCCACGGAACATGAGTGCCCGATTGGGTAGGAGATCGACCATGAGCAGCCTGACCGTCTACCACCAGTCCAGTCCCGAGGTGCCGAACAAGGTGCTGACCCATGTCGAGGACATCGCCGCGACGCTCGCCGAGGTCGGCGTGCGCTTCGAGCGCTGGCAGGCCGGCGCGCCGGTCCGGCCGGGCGCCAGCCAGGAGGAGGTGGTCGCCGCCTGCCGCACACAGATCGACAGGCTGATGAGCGAGCGCGGCTACGCCACCGTCGAGGTGATCAGCCTGAACAAGGACCACCCGCAGAAGGACGAGCTACGTGCCAGGTTTCTCGACGAGCACCGTGGTGAGGGCGAGGCGCGCTTCGTCGTCGCCGGGCGCGGCCTGTTCACCCTGCACATCGACGACTACATGTACGCCGTGCTGTGCGAGAAGAACGACCTGATCTCGGTGCCGGCCGGTACCCGCCACTGGTTCGACATGGGCGAGTTCCCGCACCTTGTGGCGATCCGCCTGTTCGACAATCCGGCCCAGGTCACCGGCGACGAGATCGCCAGTCGCTTCCCCCGGCTGGAGGACTGAGGCGGGCGCACGCCGCGCCCACGTCTCTCCATGTGTACCTCCGGCTCAGCTCAGGTGCGGAAGCCGATCACCGGCTGTTTCGAGACGGCACCCCGCACCCCGCTGTTCCCGTCCACCCTGCGACCTCAGTACTCCCAGCGCAGGGTGGCGCTCAGGCTGCGCGGCTCGCCATACAGGTCGCTGTAGACGCTGGTACTGGCGTAGTACTCCTTATCGAACAGGTTGTTGACGTTGAGCGTGCCGGTGAAGTGCTCGTCGAAGCGGTAGCGCGCCAGCAGGTCGACGATGGCGTAGCTGCCCTGCGTGGCTTCCAGCGTGGTGCCGGGGATGACCTCGGTGTTGCCATAGCTGGTTTCACTTTCCCAGCGCACACCGCCACCGAGGGTCAGGCGGTTCAATTCGCCCCGCAGGTTGTAGGTGGTGAACAGCTTGACGCTGTTGCGCGGGAAGCCGACGTTGACGTCCACACCCTGCGGGTAATAGGTGTTCACGTGGCTGTAGCCGGCCTGCATCTGCCAGCCGGGGAGCAGTTCGCCGGCGACCTCCAGTTCCACGCCGCGCACCTTGAGATCGGCGGCTCGTACCGCTTCCTCGCCATTGTCGAAGTAGAAGCTGGTGCCGACCGGGTAGTTGCCGACCTTGGACTCGAACAGCGCGCCGCTGACGTTGAGGCGGCCGTCGTAGTACTCGCCCTTGGTCCCGACTTCATAGCTGTCGCCCTCGGTCGGATCGAGGAAGGCGCCTTCCGGGGTCTTGCTCGATTGCGGTTTGAAGATGCTGGTGTAGCTGGCATAGACCGAGTGGTGCCGATCCAGGTCGTAGACCAGGCCGGTGTAGGGCGTGATCTCGCCGTTCTCCTGTTTCTTGCCGTCACCGGGTGCGTAGTCGGTCGGGTCGCCGTAGTAGATCTGCGACTGCTCGACCTTGTAGTAGCTGACCCGCGCGCCGAGGAGCAGCGAGAGATCGTCGGTCGGCCTGAAGCGGGCCGAGGTGTAGCCGGCGTACTGGCGCTGGGCGTACTCGATGTCGCCCAGGCGATCCAGCGGCGGCTTCTCGATGTCGCCGCGCCAGTCGTGGACGTTGGGAATCGCCGGGTCCCAGCCGCTGCCGCTGTAGTCGTACCACAGCGGATAGGCCCCGGTGTTGCTGCGGTACTTGTTGGCGCTGACGCCCACCACCAGTTCGTGCTCGCGACCGAACAGGCTGAACGGGCCGGTGAGGTAGGCATCGACCGAGTTCTGCTCCGGCCTGCTCGGCCATTTGGCCATGAACAGGCCGCTGCCCGCGCCGGTCTGCGGGTCGGGGTAGCCGTAGCTGCTGAACCAGCCGTACTCGACGTCGTTGTCGTCGCGCATGTTGGTGTAGGCCACCCTGGCCAGCCAGTCGTTGTCGAAGCGGTGTTCGTAGGTGGCGAAGATCGAGGTGCGCTGGCGGTCCGCATAGCTCCAGTCCGCCGCCGAGTTGAACGAGCGCTTGAAGTCGGTGCGCTCGCCGTTGCTGTAGAACGCCGGGAAACCGAAGTAGGCGCAGGCGTCGCAGTCGCGCACCTGGTAGTCGATGCCGAGGCTGATGGTGTCGCGTTCGCTCAGGTCCGCCTCGATGACCCCGTAGGCGACCTGGCGCTCGGTGCCGAGGCGATCGATGAACGAGTTGGCGGTCTGGTAGGCGCCCACCAGGCGGCCACGCACGTTGCCGGTTTCGCTCAGCGGGCCGGACACGTCGAACTCGGTGCGGTAGTTGTCCCAGGAGCCGACGGTACCCTGGATAGACGCCTGGACTTCGCGGGTCGGGCGCTTGCGCACCATGTTGATGGTGGCCGACGGGTTGCCGGTGCCACTGAGCAGGCCGGTGGCACCGCGCACGATCTCGACCCGGTCGTAGACCGCCATGTCGTTGGACTGGCTGCTCATCGATGGCTCGAAGATGGTCGGGATGCCGTCGACCTGGAAGGTCTCGATCTTCATGCCGCGGGAGAAGATGCCGACTTCCTCGTCGGAGGAGGTGCTCTTCTTCTTGTAGAGAACGCCCGGCGCCTCGGCCAGCACGTCTTCGAGGCTGTTCATGTCCTGGTCGCGGATGCGCTGACTGGTGATCACGCTGACCGATTGCGGGGTTTCGCGGATGGACAGCGGCAGCTTGGTGGCGGTCGCCGTCGCACCGGTGGTGTAGGTGCCGGTGCCTTCGGTGGTCGCGCCCAGCACCCGTCCGGTCACGCTGGTCGGGGCCAGTTCCAGCGAGCTGTCGCCTTGCGGTACGGCGCGCAGCACGTAGCCGCTGCCGCTGCGCTGGGCCATGAAGCCGCTGCCTTTCAGCAGGCGGGCAAAGCCCTCGTCGATTCCGTAGCTGCCCTGCAGTCCCTGGCTGCCGAGGCCGCTGACGTTCTGCTCCTGGAATACCAGGGCGACGCCTGCCTGCTGGGCGAAACGGTTGAGGGTGGTGCCCAGCGGGCCGGCGGGGATGTCGTAGTGGCGGTTGGCGACGTCCTGGGCCATGGCCGGCATGGCGGGCAGGACACAGGCGAAGCTGGCGCAGGCCAGCTGGAGGGCGAGGGCAACTGGTGCCCGGCGGGGGCGCGAGGACTTCATGGTCATGTCGGAGGAGCTTCCTGTTGTCGTATTGGCTCCTTCCTTGACGGACCGCTCGAACAATGCGGAACCAGCCGAAGATCTTTCAGCGGCGCTCGACCAGCAGCAGCCAGGGTGTGACCCGCCGTACCTGGATCGGCAGGGCCTCGCCGATCAGTTGCAGGGCGCGCTCGCTGTCGTCTAGCGGCAGGACCGCGGAGATGCGCAGGTCCGCCAGCTCCTCGGCGTCGTAGTGCAGATAGCCTCGACGCTGACGGGCCAGCTGGTCGAGCACCAGGCCCAGCGGCTGGTCCTGCACCACCAACTGGTGGTTGCGCCAGGCGTCCTCGACCACGGCACTGTCGATGTCGGCCAGCGGCTCGACCCGATCCGGCAGAATGCGCGCCTGTTGTCCTGCCTCGACCCGGGTGGCGGCGGGGTTGCGGCTGCCGTGGGCGGCCACTCGCGACTCGAGCATGAGCAGCAGGGTCGAGTCTGCCTCTCTGCGAACCACGAAGCGCGTCCCGAGGGCGCGGATCTCGCCTTGCTCGGTAGCGACGATGAAGGGGCGCACGGCGTCATGAGCCACCTCCACCAGCACTTCGCCGCGCAACAGATGGATACGCCGCTGCTCGGCGTCGAAACGGACGTCCATGGCGCTGTTGCCGCCCAGAGTGACGCGCGACTGATCGCTGAGCACGTGGCTGCGCCACTGTCCCCGGGCTGTGTCGTGATCGGCCATCAGGTGGCCTGTCTCGATGCTGCGCCACACCAGCGCTCCGGGCAGGAGCAGTGCCAGTACCAGCAGCAGGGCATTGGTACCGCGCTTCCCGCGTGGTGGGCGGCGGCTGGCGAAGGCCGCGTTCAGGGCCGCGTGGGCCGGCGCACCTTGGTCGCGCAGCCCCTGCAGTTGGCCGACGAATCCGCGCATGCGCTCCACGGCTTCGGCGTGGCGCGGGTCGGCCTCGCACCAGGCCTCGAAGCGGGCGCGTTCCCGGTCGTCGGTCTCGCTTTCGTCGAGGCGCAGCAGCCAGTCGGCAGCCTGGTCGTGGATGGAGCTCATCCTCATATGTCCAGCGCGCGGCTGCAGTGGGCCAGGGCCTGGGTCAGGTACTTGCGCACCATGCGCTCGGAAATGCCCTGGCGATGGGCGATCTCGGCCTGGTTGCAGCCTTCCAGGAAATACAGGAGGAATATCTGGTGGGCCTTGGCGCTCAGGCCCTGGAGTACGAAGGCGATCTGCTCCAGCGCCTCGAGGGTCTCGTGGATCTGCTCCGGCGAACGAAACCCCGCTCCGGCCAGCGCTTCGGCGGTCAGCGCCAGCTCGCGCAGGTAGGCCTCTTCCAGCTGGCGCCTGCGGCTGCGGTCGATGATCAGGCGCTTGGCCGTGGTGGCCAGATAGGCCCTCGGTTCGCGCATGGCGGCCAGCGCATCGCGCGAGGCCATGATGCGCACGAAGGTGTCCTGCGCCATGTCGGCCGCGTTGTGCGCGCAGCCCAGCTTGCGCCGCAGCCAGATGAACAGCCAGCCGTGGTGATCGCTGTACAGCCTGTGGAGTGCCTGCTGGAGCGGCGGTGCGTCTGCGGACATCGACGACTATCCCTGTGGTGCAGATCGCGCGGCATCAGATAAGAATCATTCGCATGCTATCCGGGCCGACCGAGCCTCCGCAAGCCGAGCGATGGAACCTGGCGCGAGAAAACCTCTTCCTAGTGAGAAAGAGACTGGGAGAGTGACCGTGGCTGCAATGGTGATGGATCTGCCGGACTGGCTGTTCTACGGCGTACCTGCGCTGCTTTATCTGCTGCTGACCGCCTGGGCGTTGTGGCATGTGCTGGGCAGCGCCAGCCGGCGCCCGCAGAAGGTGCTCTGGGTGGCGCTGCTGGTGCTGTTCCCGCTGCTCGGGTTGTTCAACTGGCTGATCATGGGGCCGCGCCGGGCGCGGGGTTTTCCGCGCTGATCGCCGGGGCGCCTTGCGCCCTGGCGGGCAGCAAGGCGCGTTCTAGGTTCTGTACGAAAAGTCGTCGAGCGAAGGTGAGGCAAGGGCTAGGCGCCCCCACAAAAACAGGCGAAGAACGGACTGGGCTCGCACACGAGTTTACGTGCTGTAAATGAGCATTCTGAGACGCCGCGTCCCGGCCTGTTTTTAACGCAGCATCGCCGAGCGCAGGCACTTTTCGTATAGAACCTAGTGCGCCTGCGGGGCGTCGTTGCGCTGGTGGCGGTAGACGCTGACGGCCTCGTACACCGCCTTGCGCAGGCGGTTGATACCGCCGATGGGGCGGTGCTCCGGTAGCGCGTGCCAGGGGTTGAAGGAGAGGTTGTCGCAGAACAGGTTCTGCTCGCGGGTATCGAAGTCCTGAGCTGGCACGCGGAGGGTCGCCACCGTCTCGAAGGGCGAAATCTTCTCGCTCCATTCCACGCTGGTGTCCTCGATGGGCATGTAGTAGTCGGGGTTCTGGCGCTGCACCTGCAGGGCGAAGCAGGCCGGCACCCGGTCCAGCGACAGTTGCTGGTACAGCGCGTTGCGCAGGAAGTTGGGCAGCGCGGTGTTCTGTGCCGGCAGCTCGTAGGCCGGGCAGCGCTCCGGATCGGGCACGACCCGGTACTTGATGTTGTGCGGGCCGAGCTTGAACGGCGCGATGGAGTTGTAGGTGGCGGCCACCGGGCTGTCCGGCGCGGGGGCCAGGGTCTTCAGGGCGATCAGCATGTGGCGGATTTCCCAGGTGCGCGGGTCCCAGCCGGGGAAGAAGGCCAGCACCTTCTGGCCGGAGGCCTGGGCGGCGAAGTTCTGCTTGTACTCGGCCACGTCGCGGACGAAGAACACCGAGTTGTTGAACATCACGAAGTCCTGGTTGCCGGCCGTGGCCTTGCTGCTGAGCAGCTTCTCACCGGGCACGTCGAGCAGCTTGATGGCCATGCCGCGGGCATCCCGGGCGCTGTCGAACTGCGGGTAGGCGTTGCCGTTGGACAAGCGCATCCAGGCCTGCCAGGTCTTGCCCGGCTCGGCCAGCACGCCGTGGCGCAGCTCCGGCGCCAGGTTCGGCAGCACCGTCATCTCCGCCTTCACGCAGCCGTGGGCCTTGGCGTGGGCGTCGCGCAGCACGCGGGTGTTGTCGCGGTGCTGTTCGACGATGCGCACGGCGTCCTCGATGATGCCCTGGGTCAGGGCCGCTTCGTCCTTCGGGATCTGCTCCTCGGCCGGGACCGGACCGGAGAACTTCCAGGCGTAGTAGGCGCTGCCCAGGCCCCAGCCGAGGGCGCCGACCACCAGCAGGACGAGCAGTACGCGGCCGAGCAGGCGGCCGAGCCAGAGCCAGAAACGTTTCAGCATGGCGGTGTTCCTCAATAGTTCTGGCAGTTGGGGCCGGGCGCCCAGGGGCGGCTTTCGACGGGCACGAGCTGGCTTTCCAGGCGCTCGTCGCCCATCACCTTGAGGTATTCAATCAGGGCGTAGCGCTCCTGCGGTTCGAGGTAGCGCCCGATCACGCCCTCATTGCGGCAGCCGTCGCGGAATTCGTGGCCGCGGTTGCCGTTGCCGGTAACGCGGGTGTCGAACAGGAAGCCGCCCTTGAATTCGCCGGTGAGGAAGCCGGCACGCTGGGGGTCGTACTCGAAGTTGCCGACCCAGAAGCGGGTGTCGCGCTCGACCACCGGCGACAGCAGCTGGAACAGGTTGGGCACCGAGCCGTTGTGCAGGAAGGGCGGGGTGGCCCAGATGCCGTCGAGCGGGCGCGCCTTGTAGCCGCGGATTTCCTGCACGCCGATGGCCAGGTCGTAGCCGTCCATGCGGCCGCGCTCGGGCTGCTCGATGCCGGCGTCGTGGTAGGCGCGGTTTTCGACGTAGGCGGTGACGTAGGCCAGGCCCTTGGCGCTGGAGATGCTGGCGAAATCCACCTGCTCCAGGCTGGAGCCGAACAGCTTGACGTCGAGCCGGGCCAGTTCGTCCTTGCGCCAGCCCAGCCGGCGGATGTCGAAGCGGTGGTCGGCGATGTTGTCGGCGGTGGTCGGGTCGGTGCCGATGATGCGGGTCGGCACGATGCGCATGTGCCACTCAGGGTCGCGTTCCGGCGCCAGGCGGCGGTCCGGCGGCACCGGGTTGGGGGCGTGGCAGTAGGCGCAGTTCTCGGCGAACAGGGCTCGCCCCTGGCTTGCCAGCGCCAGGTCCACCTTGCCGAGGATGGCTTCCGGCCAGGTCGGCGGTTTCAGTTGCTTGAGGGTTTCCTCCAGGGTGTAGAGGTCGTGCAGGCGCACGCTGGAGGGGTAGCGTTCGTTCTCCGGCAGCTGGCCACCGTTCTCGCCGAACAGGTGCAGGGTGGCGCCCACGCCGAGGGCCTCGCCGATGTTGCGGGCCATCGGCTGCATGGCCGAGCCGTTCCACTGCACCCAGTCGAACTTCCAGATGTCCCACAGCTGCGGATAGCTGACCGGCGCGTTGGCCACGCGGTAGTTGGACGGGTCGATGGCGTCGCCGAACACGCCGTTGGCGATGCGGCCGAAGGCGTCGGTGCGGCCGAAGCCTTCCTCGGTCGGGTAGAGGCTGCGGTGCCAGTCGTTGTAGGCGGTGCCGAGCAGGCGGTCGAGCACGGCCTTGAAGTCCGCGCGCAGCTGGCGCCGGGCGGCATCGTCGTGCTCGCCCAGCACGCTCCGGGCGAAGCGCTCGAACTTGATCGGGTTGTAGTAGGTGAAGGCCATGCTCATGCCCAGTGCCTGGCCGAAGCCGCCGCCCTTGAGGGTGGGCACGGTGGACGCCAGGGAGTGCAGGGCGGCGCCGCCGTCGATGCGCACGGCCTGGCCCTTGTAGCGCAGCTCGCCGGTGTGGCAGGCGGCGCAGGTGATGTCGAGGTAGTGGATGCCGGCCTCGTCGTCCGGGTGGCGGGCGAAGCCCACCGGCAGGTTGCCCGGGTTCAGTTCGCTGGCCTGCTGCCGCGGGTCGGTGAGGAAGCCGAAGCGGGCCAGGTAGTTTGGGCTGGCGAACTTGTCGCGGGAGAAGGGCAGTTCCAGGGCGGTGAACCAGTCGTAGCGCAGGCCCTTCACCGTGGTGCCCTGCGGCGTGTAGTAGTAGGTCTCGCGGGCCTGTTCGTCCCACTGGTCGAGGTAATGCACCTGCTGCGGCTCGTCGAACACCGGGATGTTGGGGCGGGCGACGTAGTAGAGGACGACGGCGAGGGCGCCGAGCGCCAGCAGGAGGATGAACAGCAGAGCACGGCGTATCAGGCGCATGACATCAACATCCTTGTGGTTATTTCTTGTGGGGTACGTTATGCCAATCCGTAAGGCCCCTGGCAAGTCGCCATTACACTTGTCCGTGATTCGGCTGCGCCGCGCTCCCCTCAGCAGCCCAGGCTGTCGGCCTGGCGGTAGAGCATCAGCAGCTTGCGGGTGATGGTCTGCTGGATGTCGTCGCGCTCGAACGACGACAGCCGGGTGAGCCGCTGCACCTGCAGACGATGCAGGTGGATGTAGGGCATCTTCTGGTCGAACTCGCGCAGGTCGCCCTTCATCAGGATGGGCAGGAAGACGTCGTTGACCTTCTTCTGGTTGCCGATGATCTGCGCCAGGGCCTGCTTGAACGGCATGGTCCTGGGCGCCGGGCGGCCGTCCCCGGTCTGGGTGGTCAGCAGCAGGCCGGGCTTGCCCAGCACCACGCCGGGCAGCACGCAGAGCCCGGTCTTGCGCACGGCCACGGGCTCGATGCCGTGCAGGGTGTCGTGGAAGGCGTAGGGATTGGGCAGCACCACCATCTTGCGCCCGTAGTCCGAGGGGAAGTGCAGGTCGTAGTTGGTGTACAGCTGGCGGGTGGATTCGGAATAGACGCACAGGCGGTTCTCGAACAGCCTGATGAAGCGTTCGGCCAGCTCGCGGCGGGCGATGCTGTCCAGGTCCCAGACCAGGTCCTGGTTCTGCGGCTGGCCGAGATCGACCTCCTGATGCTCCATGCCGCTCATCGTCACCTCATACCCGGAATTGGCCCAGCAGGCGGTTCAGTCGTTCGGCGAGCTGGCCGAGGTGACCGCTGGCCTCGCTGAACTGCTCGGCCGCCAGCGCGTTCTCGTGAGCCAGGCTGGCGGCCTGGGTCACGTTCTGATTGATGTCGTCCACCACGTGGGACTGCTGCAGGGTGGCACTGGCGATGGAGGCATTCAAGCCCGTCAGGTTGCGCAGCGAGGCGGCGATCTGGTCGAGGCTCTCGCCGGCCTGGCGGGCCTGCTCGACCGTCTGCCGGGAGGCCTGGCTGCTGGCGTCGATGACCTTCACCGCCGCCTCGGAGTTGCCCTGCAGGCGCTCGATCATGCCGTGGATCTCGGCGGTGGATTGCTGGGTACGCTGGGCCAGCATGCGCACCTCGTCGGCCACCACGGCGAAGCCGCGGCCCTGCTCGCCGGCCCGCGCCGCCTCGATGGCCGCGTTCAGCGCCAGCAGGTTGGTCTGCTCGGCGATGGAGCGGATCACCTCCAGCACGCTGCCGATCTGGGTGCTTTCCTGGGCCAGGTCCTGGATCACCTGCACCGCCCGGGCGATGGTCTCGGACAGCTGGTCGATCTGGCGCAGGCTGCCGTCGATGTTCTGCTGGCCCTGCAGCGCCTGCTGCTCGGCCTGGCGCACCTCGCCGGCGGCGTGCTCGGCGTTCTTCGCCACGTCCTGCACGGCGTACGACACCTGGTTGACGGCGGTAGCCACCAGTTCCATCTGCTGCGATTGCTGCTGGCTGTACTGGCGGGCGTTGGCGGAAATCCCGCCGAGGGAGTGCGAGGCCTCGTTGAGGCTGCCGGCGGCCTGCAGCGACTCGCCGATCACCCCGCGCAGCTTGCCGGTGAAGGCGTTGAAGTGGCCGCCCAGGGCGGTCAGTTCGTCGCGGCCGTGGTTGTCCAGGCTGCGCGTGAGGTCGGCGTCGCCGCTGGCGATGCTGGCCATGGCGTCGACCGCTTCGTCCAGCGGGCGGGCGATGCTGCGCGCGATGAGGATGACCAGGCCGGCCAGCAGCAGGGCGATCACGGCCAGGATGCCGAGCGCGCGCAGGGCCTGGGTGCGGAACTCGGCCTGCACGTCGTCGACGTAGACGCCGGTGCCGAGTATCCAGCCCCAGGGCTGGAACAGCTCGATGTAGGAAATCTTCGGCACCGGCTCCTCGGAGCCCGGCTTGTTCCAGCGGTAGTCGACCTGGCCGGCGCCGCTCTGCCTGGCGATGGCGACCATCTCGTTGAACAGGAACTTGCCGTCCGGGTCCTTCAGTTCACCGAGCTGGCGGCCTTCCAGCTTGGGGTTGGTCGGGTGCATGACCATGGTCGGGGTCATGTCGTTGATCCAGAAGTAGTCGTCCTGGTCGTAGCGCAGGCCGCGGATGATCTCCATTGCCTGCCGCTGCGCCTCCTCCCGGGCCAGACCGCCGCTCTCCAGGCCCTGGTAGTGCTTGAGCACGCCGATGGCGCTTTCCACCAGATGACGGGTCTGCTGGGCCTTGGCCTGGTACAGGCCGGTGTGGATCTGCTGCAGCATCAGCCCGGTGAGGAGCAGCAGCATGACGATGGACGACAGCAGGATCAGCCACAGGCGGCGGCTGATGGGAAGGGTGCGCAGGCTGCTCATGAGGGGTGGCTCCGGGTCAGTTCTTGTAATAGCCAACAGCCAGTCTAGGCGCTGCGCCATCCGCCGTTGGCAAGGAGGCGCGCAGAGGTGCCTATCTGGTAGGATGCCCGCCGTTTTCCGTCTGCGACCAGGCGTCTATTCCGTTATCGGCCGCTTCTCTGAGGCGGCCAGTGCCGAGGTATTTCATGGATTTGTGGACAGCCCTGCAGGTAGTGATCCTGGGCATCGTCGAGGGCCTGACCGAGTTCCTGCCGATCTCCAGCACCGGCCACCAGATCGTCGTCGCCGACCTGCTCGGCTTCGGCGGCGAGCGGGCGATGGCCTTCAACATCATCATCCAGCTCGGCGCCATCCTGGCGGTGATGTGGGAGTACCGCCGCAAGATTCTCATCACCGCGTTCAACGTGCCGCGGCAGCGGCAGGCCCAGCGCTTCACCGCCAACCTGCTGATCGCCTTCCTGCCGGCGGTGGTCATCGGCGTGGCCTTCGCCGACCTGATCCACGAGTACCTGTTCAACGCTGTCACCGTGGCCGTCGCCCTGGTGGTCGGTGGCGTGGTGATGCTCTGGGCCGAGCGCCGCCAGCACGAGATCACCGTCGAGGAGGTGGACGACATGACCTGGAAGGAAGCCCTGAAGATCGGCTTCGCCCAGTGCCTGGCGATGATCCCGGGCACCTCGCGCTCGGCCTCCACCATCATCGGCGGCCTGCTGTTCGGCCTGTCGCGCCGCGCCGCCACCGAGTTCTCGTTCTTCCTGGCGATGCCGACCATGGTCGGCGCGGCCGTGTATTCCGGCTACAAGTACCGCGACCTGTTCCAGCCCGGCGACCTGCCGGTGTTCGCCCTGGGCTTCGTGGTGTCCTTCATCTTCGCCATGATCGCCGTGCGCGGCCTGCTCAAGTTCATCGCCAACCACAGCTACGCGCTGTTCGCCTGGTACCGCATCGCCTTCGGCTTGCTGATCCTGGCCACCTGGCAGTTCCACCTGATCGACTGGAGCAGCGCCCAGGGCTGAGCATGGAACGACAAGGCATCCTGAAGAGCTGGAACGACGACAAGGGCTTCGGCTTCATCCTGCCTGACGGTGGCGGCGAGCAGCTGTTCGTGCACATCTCCGCGGTGCGCGGGGACCGGCGCCCTCAGGCCGGCGATGCGGTGGCCTATGTCGCCGGGCGCGACGAGCAGGGCCGGCCGCGCGCCCAGCACATGCGCCACCTGGCGCTCAGCCTGGATCGCCCGGCCATTCGCCGCAAACCGGGCCAGGACACGCCAAAAGCCGCCAGGAACCCGCGTCAGCCCGGCCCGGATTCACCGGCCATCCGCAACCTGCAGGCCAAGCTACTGGTGCTGGCGGCGCTGTGCGCGCTGCCGGCCTGGGGCGCCCTGGCGCTGCTGGAGCGTGGTGTGGTCTGGGTGGCGCTGGCCTATCCGCTGGTCAGCCTGTTCAGCTTCGGCCAGTACTGGTTGGACAAGCAGTCCGCGCAGAAGGGGCGCTGGCGCACGCCGGAGAACAGCCTGCACATCGCCGAGCTGGTGGGTGGCTGGCCCGGCGCCCTGGTGGCCCAGCAGGTGTTCCGCCACAAGACGCGCAAGGTGTCCTTCCAGCTGGTGTTCTGGGCGATAATCGCGTTGCACCAGGCCTTCTGGATCGACCAGCTGGTGCTGGGCGGGCGTTACCTGGGCCATCTGCTGCCGCTCTAGTCGAGCAGCAGCCCCGCCTGGCGAACCTTCGGCAGCTTGCGCACCACCAGCTGGTGGGAGCGGGTCAGCAGATCGCGCATCTCGTCATCACCCAGCGGGTACGGCTCGTTCATGCTGACCCAGTAGGCCCGGGCCAGGTAGGGCGCGGGACGGATGCCCGGCCGGTCGACCATGCCGAGGAACAGCTCCGGCGCCACCTTGAAGGCCAGGCCGCCGCTGAGCAGGGCGAACATCTTGTTGCCGGCCACCGAGAACACCCGGGCGCCGCCCCATTTGTAGTCCTCGCGCGCGCCTGGCAGCTGCAGGCAGAATGCGGCGATCTGCTCCGGGGTCATCATGGTTCCTGCCTCTCCTTCTTGGTGCGGCTAACCTAGCAGAGTTTCGTCCTTCTTCCGCCAAGGAGTTCTCCATGTCGCTGTCCCTCTACCAGGCCTCCGTGCCCCAGTTCGTCCGCATGTTCGGCAACCTGTCGGCCATTCTCGACAAGGCCGCAGCCCATGCCGAAGCCAGGAAGATCGACCCCGCCGTGCTGCTCGACGCGCGCCTGGCGCCGGACATGCACCCGCTGACCCGCCAGGTGCAGATCGCCAGCGATGCCGCCAAGGGCTGCGCGGCGCGCCTGGCCGGGGTCGAGGTGCCCAGCTTCGCGGACACGGAGAGCAGCTTCGCCGAACTGCAGGCGCGCATCGGCCGCACACTGGAGTTCATCGGCAGCCTGACGCCCGAGCAGATCGACAGCGGGGAAGGGCGCGAGATCGTCCTGAAGGTCCCGGGCAGCGAATTGCGGTTCAGCGGCCCGGACTACCTGCTGCACTTCGTGCTGCCCAACTTCTACTTCCACGTCACCACCGCCTACGCCATCCTGCGCCACAACGGCCTGGAAATCGGCAAGATGGATTATCTCGGACGGGCGTGAGCGGCCGGCCCGGGCGGGCCGGCGGGTGACGCGACGCTCAGCGGTTGAAGCGCTCCACCAGGGAATACTGGTCCTGGGCGGTGGAGGTGAGTTCCTCGCTGAGCAGCGCGGTGTTCTGCGCTTCGCCCGAGGTCTGGTCGGCCAGCTGGGCGATGGTGGTGATGTTCTGATTGATCTCGTCGGCCACGGCGCTCTGCTGCTCGGCCGCCGCGGCGATCTGGTTGGCCATGTCCGCGATGTTGCCCACCGCCTCGCTGATGCCCTGCAGCGCCTGGTCGGCCTGCAGCACGTGCTCCACGCCTTCGTCGGCCTGCCTGCGGCCGATCTCCATGGTCATCACCGCCTCTTCGGCGGTGCGCTGCAGCTTGGCGATCAGCGCGTGGATCTGCCCGGTGGATTCCGCCGTGCGCTGGGCCAGAGAGCGCACCTCGTCGGCCACCACGGCGAAGCCGCGACCCATCTCGCCGGCCCGCGCCGCCTCGATGGCGGCGTTGAGGGCGAGCAGGTTGGTCTGGTCGGCGATGCCCTTGATCACGTCGACCACACCGCCGATCTCGTTGCTGTCCTGGGCCAGGCGCGACACCGTCTCGCCGGTTTCGCCGACGGAGACCGACAGGCGCTGGATCGCCTCGCGGGTCTCCGAGGCGACATGGCGGCCCTCGCCGGTCAGGCGGTTGGCCTCCTGGGTGGCGATGGCGGTGCGCGCCACGTTGTTGGCCACTTCCAGGGTGGTGGCGGCCATCTCGTTGATCGCGGTCACCACCTGCTCGGTCTCGATCCGCTGGCGCTCCAGGCCAGCCGAGCTGCTGTGGGCCAGGTGGTCGGCGTGCTTGGCCTGGCTGGTCAGGCGCTCCGCGGTGTCCTGCAGGCGGGTCAGGCAGGTCTTCAGGCGCGCTTCCTGGCTGAGCATGGCCATTTCCAGGCGCGCCTCGGCGCCGCGGCTGTCGGTGTACATCTGCGCGATCAGCGGGTCCGAGGTGGTCTGCTCGGCCAGGCGCAGCAGGCGCTTGACGCCGCGGGTCTGCCAGCCGAGGCCGGCCAGGCCCAGCGGCACGGAGAGCAGGGCGGCCAGCAGGAAGCCCCAGGTCGAGCCGATCCAGTGGCCGATCATGAAGCCGATCTGGCTGATCAGGATGAACGGCAGCCACGCCTGCAGCACCGGCAGCCAGCGGTCGGTGGCGGGAATCGCCGCCTTGCCGGCATTGATCCGCTGGTACAGCGCCTCGGCCCGTTGCACCTGCTCGGCGGTGGGCTTGACCCGCACCGATTCGTAGCCCACCACCTGGCCCTTCTCCAGCATGGGCGTGACGTAGGCGTTGACCCAGTAGTGATCGCCGTTCTTGCTGCGATTCTTCACCACGCCCATCCACGGGCGGCCCTTCTTCAGCGTCTGCCACATGTGGTCGAACACCGCCGGCGGCACGTCCGGGTGGCGCACGATGTTGTGCGGCGCCCGCAGCAGCTCCTCACGGGCGAAGCCGCTGATCTCGACGAAGGCCTGGTTGCAATAGGTGATCTGGCCTTTCAGATCGGTGGTGGAGATCAGCCGTTGCTGGTCGGGAAAGGTGCGTTCGCGCTGGGTGACGGGCTGGTTGTTTCTCATCCGGAGGGCTTCTTGTTCGAGTGGGCTATGCCTAGCAAATCGGCCGTGGAGCGCGGAAGTTTAGGGGATTACCTGTCCGAGCGGATAAGTATTTTCGGGCTGCCGACTCCTTATTGCCGATTAGTTCCACGGGGTGGTGATGAAACTTATCGTGGTTAGTTATGTCGCCGCTCCGCTTAGTTGTCATGGCATGGCACTTTGCCGCTCTTTCATATAGTCATTGATATTGCCTGTTTTATGGCGTCATAAAATTGTCGATAGAATTTGGAGTGTTATGCTAATTGCACTTTTAATTCTTGATGGCCGTTTGAAATCTAGGTTTGGCTTTCTAAAAATCCGCTGTATTCTGCGCTCCAGAGCCTCCCCTACAGATTGGTGTCAAACTAATGGCATCTTTGTGTCGAAGCGGCGCCTCAATATGAAAACTAGATCACTGTTTTCAGATATTTAACTTTCCTACTGCCCGCCACGGAACTTTGTTGTTTTGAGTGGCATCTGTTTTGCTCGAGGCTGATTGAACTTCCTGTTTCACTTTAGATTGAACGGATAACAGCCGAAGCGGTAAACAGAGACCAGAGGAAGTTGCAGTACCTGTTGTCCGGTCTCGTCGCGAAGTGAGCGTCAGCCATGGGGCTGTCGCATCGATCCACGCAAGGAGGAGATCGTCCAATGCGTATCAGCATCTTTGGGCTGGGCTATGTTGGGGCTGTGTGTGCGGGGTGCCTGTCGGCCAGAGGGCACCAGATCATCGGGGTGGACATCTCGCCGCTGAAGATCGATCTGATCAACGACGGCAGGTCGCCGATCGTGGAGCCCGGGCTGGAAGAGCTGCTGCAGAAGGGGGTCGCCAGCGGCAAGCTGCGCGGCACGCTGGATATGCGCGAAGCGGTGCTGAACACCGACATTTCCTTCCTGGCGCCGCCGACGCCGAGCAAGCGCAACGGCGACCTCGACGTGTCCTACATCGAGGAAGTCTGCCAGCAGATCGGCAAGGTCCTGCCGGAGAAGAACAGCCGCCATACCGTGGTGGTGCGCAGCACCGTGCTGCCGGGCACCCTGCGCAACGTGGTGATCCCCACCCTCGAACGCTATTCCGGGCTGAAGGCCGGCAAGGACTTCGGCGTGGCGGTGAACCCCGAGTTCCTGCGCGAGAGCACCGCGATCAAGGACTACGACTTCCCGGCCATGACCGTGATCGGCGAGTTGGACCAGACCTCCGGCGACCTGCTGGAAGAGATCTACGGCGAGCTGGACGCCCCGATCATCCGCAAGAGCGTCGAAGTCGCCGAGATGATCAAGTACACCTGCAACGTCTGGCACGCGACCAAGATCACCTTCGCCAACGAGATCGGCAACATCGCCAAGGCGGTGGGCGTCGATGGCCGCGAGGTGATGGACGTGATCTGCCAGGACCACAAGCTCAACCTCTCCAAGTACTACATGCGCCCCGGCTTCGCCTTCGGCGGCTCCTGCCTGCCCAAGGACGTGCGCGCCCTGAACTACCGCGCCACCCAACTGGACGTCGAGTCGCCGCTGATCAGTTCGCTGATGCCGAGCAACGAGGCCCAGGTGCGCAACGCCTACAACCTCATCGCCAGCCAGGACAAGCGCAGCATCGCGCTGCTCGGCCTGAGCTTCAAGGCCGGTACCGACGACCTGCGTGAGAGTCCCCTGGTCGAACTGGCCGAGATGCTGATCGGCAAGGGCTTCGACCTGAAGATCTTCGACCGCAACGTCGAGTACGCCCGCGTCCACGGCGCCAACCGCGAGTACATCGAGTCCAAGATCCCCCACGTCTCCTCGCTGCTGCGCTCGGACCTGGCCCAGGTGGTGGCCGAGGCGGACGTCATCGTGCTGGGCAACGGCGACGAGCTGTTCGAGACCGTGGTTCAGCAACTGCCGCCCGGCAAGAAGCTGATCGACCTTGTCGGCTTCATGCGCCAGTGCAGCGATGAAGTGAAAGAAGGCCTCTGCTGGTAGCGACTGCTGCAGGACAAGGTGCACAGGGCGTTACAACAACAACAACGACGCCCCCGTTGCAGAGCGGTAACTCAAACGGGGTGACATTTCATGGAAAGTGTTCAGGGTAGCTTGCGCAACGCCGCAGGCTGGCTGTTCTATTTGTCTGCGTTGGGTGGCATGGCCTTGCTGCTGCCCCACAGCATCTTCGATCCGGAGTCCGCCGACTTCCTGCTGCTCCTCGGGGTGGTGGGCATCTGGCGCTACTCGATGGGCGCGATCCACTACGTTCGCGGCCTGATCTTCCTCTACATCGTCTACCCGTACTACCGGCGCAAGGCGCGCCGGCTGGGCGAGGCGGGCGATCCCTCCCACGTCTACCTGCTGGTCACCAGCTTTCGCATCGACGCGCTGACCACCGCGGCGGTGTACCGCTCGGTGATCCAGGAGGCGATCGACTGCGGCTACCCGAGCACCGTGGTGTGCTCGATCGTCGAGTTGTCCGACGAGCTGCTGGTCAAGAACCTGTGGAACCGCCTGGCGCCGCCGGAGCGGGTGCGCCTGGACATCGTGCGGATTCCCGGCACCGGCAAGCGCGACGGCCTGGCCCAAGGCTTCCGCGCCATCTCCCGGCATCAGCCGGACGAGCGCGCGGTGGTCGCGGTGGTGGACGGCGATACCGTGCTCACCGCCGGCGTGGTGCGCCAGACCGCGCCGTACTTCAAGCTGTTCGACAACCTCGGCGGGCTCACCACCAACGAGTTCTGCGAGGTGCGCGGCAGCTACGTGATGCAGGAGTGGCACAAGCTGCGCTTCGCCCAGCGCCACATCAACATGTGCTCGATGGCCCTGTCCAAGCGGGTGCTGACCCTGACCGGGCGCATGTCGGTGTTCCGCGCCGAGGTGGTGACCGACCCGGGCTTCATCATGGACGTGGAGAACGACCACCTGGAGCACTGGCGCCTCGGTCGCTTCAAGTTCCTCACCGGCGACGACAAGTCCAGCTGGTACAGCCTGATGCGCCTGGGCTACGACACCTTCTACGTGCCGGACGCCTCGATCAACACCGTCGAGCACCCGCCGGAGAAGAGCTTCCTCAAGGCCAGTCGCAAGCTGATGTTCCGCTGGTACGGCAACAACCTGCGGCAGAACTCGCGGGCCCTGGGCCTCGGCATCCGCCGCCTGGGCGCCTTCACCAGCGTGGTCCTGCTGGACCAGCGGGTGTCGATGTGGACCAGCCTGCTCGGCCCCTCGGTGGCGATCATCGCCAGCATCAAGTACGGCTTCGCCTACCTGCTGATCTACCTGCTGTGGATCGGCCTGACCCGACTGGTGCTGACTCTGCTGCTGCTGGCGTCCGGCCACAGCATCGGGCCGGCCTACCCGCTGATCCTCTATTACAACCAGATCGTCGGCGCACTGGTGAAGGTGTACGTGTTCTTCCGCCTCGACCAGCAGTCCTGGACGCGCCAGAAGACCAAGCTCGACCGCGATCTCGCCAGCTTCCAGCGCTGGTTCAACACCTGGTCGTCGCGGGCCATGACCTTTTCTGCCGGCAGTGTCTTCGTCGCCACCCTGATGTGGATGGTGTGAGCGGCCGCCCGCCAACTCTCCAGAACTCTCGCCCCCAGACTCTCGATTGCATAAAGGAACGAACATGAGCGCAGTGATCAGCCCCAGCATCAACAGCAACGTGGTCCACGAAGCCGAAGCCCAGCGACAGTACGCGCGCCTCAAGCTGCCGGCCAGGATCCGCTACGTCACCCCGCAGGGCCAGGAGATCGAGGCGCCGCTGCTCGATCTGTCGGTCGGCGGTTTCTCCTTCCAGCCGGGCAACAGCCTGCTCAAGGAAGGCCAGTACTGCCACGGCAAGCTGATGTTCGAGGTCGAAGGCATCGGCTTCGCCATGGACGTGGAATTCCAGGTCCGCTCGCTGGAAGGCTCGCGCCGCGCCGGCTGCGAGTTCCACCACCTGCGCCCGCGCGAACAGGCGGCACTGCGCTACGTGATCAGCTCCTTCCTCAGCGGCGAGCTGATCAACGTCGGCGACCTGATCAGTACCCTGCAGCGCGACAACTTCACCAAGCCGCGCAAGGGCGGTGACGCCGCGCCGGCCGGCCTGTTCGGCCGCATGCGCGCGGTCAGCCTGAGCTTCGGCCTGTTCATGGTCGGCGTGGTCGCCGCCGGCTACGTGCTGTACCAGCTGTACGACATCTATTTCATCACCCACGCCGACTCGGCCCAGGTCGCGGTGCCCGGCCAGCAGGTGTCGATGCCCCGCGAGGGCGCGGTGCAGGCCCTGGTCAAGGTCGGCGACACGGTGGCCAAGGGCGCGCCGGTGGGCACCTTCTCGTCGAACATGATGGACGTGCTCAAGGGCGTGCTGCCGACCGAGGACCTGACCCCGGACAACCTCCAGCGCCTGTTCGGCAAGACCTTCCAGGGCACCCTGACCAGCCCCTGCGACTGCCGCGTGACCGCCCAGCTGATCGGCGACGGGCAGACCGCCGGCAAGGGCTCGGCGGTGTTCCTGATGTCGCCGGTGGACAGCGTGGCCACCGTCGAGGCGCGCTTCCCGTACCGCGCCTTCAACGAGCTGCAGCCCGGCACGGCGGTCAGCTTCATCGTCGCCGGCGAGAAGGAGGAGCGAGCCGGCCACATCACCACCCTGGCCTTGCAGGACGGCGGCCTGGCGTCCGACATCCGGGTCATGATCCAGCCGGACGAGCCGCTCGGCACCGAACTGGCCAAGCGCCCGGTGGACGTGCGCATCCGCCCGTTCGGCAACGTCTTCGACGATCGCCTGGTGAAAGAGGGCGAAGTGCTGGCCAGCAAGCTGCTGCCCGCCGGCGACTCCCGCAACGTGGCGGCCGGCGAATGAACGCGCGGCTGTCAGCGATCGCGCTGTGCCTGACCGCCGCCGGTTGCGCGCAGCTGCCCGATCTCGAACTGGCCAAGCAGGCCAGGACCGGTGGCGACCTGCAGGTCGCGGAGGAGAACTTCCGGCCGCTGGCCGAACTGGGCTACGCCGACGCCGAGCTGGGGCTGGCCGATGTGCTGGTGCAGCAGCCCGACGCGGCCCGCCAGGCCGAGGGCGAGTCCATCTACCGCCGCGTGGCGGCGGAGTCGCCCATTGCCCGGGTCAAGCTCGGCAAGTGGCTGGTGAACAAGCCCAACGCGACCCCGGCCGAGCGGCAGGAGGCGGTCGAACTGCTGCGGGCGGGCATCGCCAGCGGCGACCAGAGCGTGCTGCTGGCGCTGGTGCGCCTGCAGCTGGAAGACCCGCAGACCGCCGACCTGGCGGCCATCGAGCGGCAGCTGACCGAGTGGCAGGCCCAGGGCATGCCCCAGGCCCGCCTGGGCTGGGTGATGCTGTACCGCGCCCGTGGCGACTACGAGGCGCACCTGGACGAGATTCGTGCGTCCTGCGAGGCCTGGCTGTCTGAGGTGAGCGACTGCTACGCCGAGCTGGCCGCCGTCTACCGCATCCAGGGTGACGAGGAGGCGGTGAAGGGGCTGGCCGAGCGCATGGAGAACGACTTCCGTTCCCAGCGCGTCGCGCCCAACCAGGTGCAGACGGTGGCCCGCGTGCTGGCCGGCGACGGCGCCGGGCAGCCGCGCCCGGAAGAGGCCAGGCAGCTGTACGAGGCCATCGCTCCCGTGTGGCCGGACGCCTGGGCCGGCCTCGCCGACCTGGTGCGGCGCAACCCGCAGCTGGGCGAGACCGAGCAGGTGCTGGAGTACCTGGAAAAAGGCGTCGAGGCGGGCTCCGGCCGCGCCGCGGTGGCCCTCGGGCAGATCTACCTCAACGGCCAGCTGGTGCCGGCCGAGCCGGCGAAGGCCGAGCAGTACCTGCTCACCGCCATCCCCCAGGACCCCAAGGCGCGGCTCATCCTGGCCCGCCTCTATCGCGAGGGCAAGCTCGGCCGGGTGCATGCCGACAAGGCGCTGGAACAGCTGCTGATCGCCGCGCGCGCGGGCAACCCGCAGGCCGACGTCGCCCTGGCCCAGCTGTTCGGCGATGGCCGCGGCATCCGCATCAACCCGGTGTACGCCTACGGCTTCGCCACCCTGGCCAAGGAGCAGGGCATGCCCCAGGCCGACATGTGGATGGAGCGCATGACGCCCCGCCTGCAGCCCGGCGACATGGCGCGGGTGCGCTCCATGGTGGAGCGGGAGAGGGCGGCGCGGAGCGGCGGCGAGCAGGTCAGCCTGCACACCCAACGATAATCAAGCACGGGACATGCTATGACCTTCAGCAGATCGTTTCTCAGTTTCGTCATCGCGGCCAGCGGGACACTGACCGTCAATGGCGTGAGTGCCGACGAGGCGTCCAGCCTCGACTACGGCATCAACTTCAAGCTCACCGCCCAATCCATCGAAGACCTGGACCTGGGCACCCGCGACGGCGGCGACTTCAACGGCCTCGGTGCCAGCGCGCGGCCCTGGGTGTACGGCTCGCGCGGCAACTGGTCCGGCTACGCCATGGGCGAGGCCTTCGTCGCCACCGACGTGCTGGAGTCCTCCCAGGTCAACAACGACACCCTGGAGGCGACCGACAGCCGCGAGCGCGAGAAGAACTTCCTCGCCCTGCACGAACTCTGGGTCGACTACTCCGGCCTCACCGCCTACCCGGGCGAGTCGCTGCGCTTCGGCCGCCAGCGCATCCGCGCCGACGATGGCCTGTGGTGGGACACCAACATCGAGGCGCTGCGCTGGAACTTCGACACCACCCTGCTCAACGCCCAGGTGGCGGTGGCCGAGCGCTTCAGCGACTACCGCACCGACCTCGACGACCTGGCGCCCCAGGACGAGGACCGCCAGCACTTCCTGGCCGGCCTCTCCACCCAGTGGCGCCCGGGCCACTGGGCCGGGCTCAAACTGCACCACAGCCGCGACAACGGCAGCCTGGCCCACGCCGGCGAGACGGTCGACGAGCTGAGCAAGCGCTACACCGGCGACGTCACCTGGTTCGGCGCCGAACTCAACGGCGACTTCTTCAACCCGCGCAGCACCGCGCCCGTCAACTACTGGGTGGCCGCCACTCTGATGCGCGGCGACGCCGAGCTGCTGCAGACCAGCAGCGCCAGCGGCGAGCGCCGAGCCGTGGGCAGCCGCGACCAGGACCTGGACGGCTGGGCCGTCGACCTCGGCCTGCGCTGGAACATCGATGAAAACTGGCGCCTCGGCGGCACCCTGTCGCGGGCCAGCGGCGGCGGTGACGCCGACGATTCCGAGCAGTTCATGCAGACCGACCTGCAGAGCAACCGCGCGCGCTTCACCGGCACTCGCTCCAGCGTCCACCGCTTCGGCGAGGCCTACCGCGGCGAGCTGAACAACCTGCAGGCCGCGTCGCTGTTCGGCAGCTGGGTGCTGGACCGGAAGTACGACGCCAGCCTGGTCTACCACCGCTTCTGGCGGGTGGACGAGGACCTGGACAGCGCCAGCGGCCTGAACGTCGCCCTGGAGCCCGGCGACAAGGACCTGGGCCAGGAAGTCGACCTGGTGCTGACCCGCTACTTCGACCGCTCCGAACTGGGTGTGGTCGAGGCCGACTCGGCGCTGGTGCGCCTGCGCGGCGGCGTGTTCTTCCCTGGCGACGCCTTCGCCAGCGGCACCGATTCCAGCATGCATCGGGTCATGCTCGATGTGATCTGGCGATATTGAGGAGCGAGCCATGATCCAGCCCACCAGAAGCCTTGTGCTAGGCACCTGCGCCTGGCTGCTCTACGCGGCCGGCGCCCAGGCGGTGAATACCGAGGTATCGCCCGAGGCCTACCAGATTCGCAGCGCGCCGGCCGAGCCGCTGAAGATGGACCCGCCCAAGCTGCCGGACCTGACGCCGTTCACCCCCGAGGCCGTGTACGAGAAGATCGTCACCAAGCCGGCGGGCCAGGTCAGCCTGCGGCGCATGATCGGTATGGACCAGCTGACCGAGTTCACCGGCGGCGACGAACGCCTGCGCGAATGGGTGACCCGCCAGGGCGGCATGCCCCAGGCGCTGGTGGTGGAGGGCGGCTACGTCACCCCCGCCGACCTGGCCAGGGCGCAGCCCAAGTACTTCCACGAGGTCGAGCCCGGCATCTACGTGCTGCGCCTGCCGCTGGTGGTGATGCCGGGCGCGACCCTGCACGTGGACGAGAAGACCAAGGACCTGCGCCTGTCCAAGGACCGCGGCGCCTTCGTCATCAACGACGGCAAGCTGTTCGTCACCGACAGCCGGATCACCGCCTGGCGCGAGGCCGAGAACCGCCAGGACTGGTTCGAGAAGAAGGGCGAGTTCCGTCCGTTCATCAACGCCTGGGGTGGCACCGAGACCTACATCGTCAACTCGACGATCTCCAGCCTCGGCTACACCAAGAGCAAGTCCTACGGCTTCTCGATCTCCCAGTACAGCCCGTCGATGGCGCCGAAGATGGGCCGGGACCACCCCACCGGCTGGCTGCTCAACTCGATGTGGGATGACATGTGGTACGGCTTCTACTGCTACGAGGCCGACGACGTGGTGATCCGCGGCAACACCTACCGCAACAACCTGGTCTACGGCATCGACCCGCACGACCGCTCGCGCCGGCTGATCATCGCCGAGAACACCGCCTACGGCACCCGCGAGAAGCACGGCATCATCGTCTCGCGGGAGGTGAACGACAGCTGGATCTTCAACAACCGCTCCTACGACAACGAGCTGTCCGGCATCGTCATCGACCGCAGCAGCGTGAACAACGTGCTGGCCTACAACGAGACGTACCGCAACAAGTCGGACGGCGTGACCATCTACGAGAGCGGCGACAACCTGTTGTGGGGCAACAAGGCCTACAACAACGAGCGCCACGGCATCCGGGTGCGCAACAGCGTCAACGTCAAGCTGTACGAGAACCTAGTGGTGAGCAACGGCAAGCTCGGCGTCTACGGCCACGTGAAGGACCTCAGCAACACCGACCGCGACCTCCTGCTCGACCCCTTCGAGACCAACATCTCCATGCTCATCGTCGGCGGCAAGCTGGTGGCCAACGCCTCCGGACCGATGGGGGTGGACTCGCCCCTGAGCCTGGAGCTGTACCGGGTGCAGATGCTGTCCCCGACCAAGAGCGCCGGCATCACCCTGCCGGGCATCCTCGGCCCCTACCAGGACAAGATCCTCGATCTGCTGGTGCGGCAGGACAAGCCGGTGCTGATCGACTACCTCGGCACGGACATGGAGGCCAAACGATGAACCGTTTCCCGAGCCCTCGCGGCGCCCTGGCGCTGGGCCTGCTGCTGGCCGCTTCGTCCGCCGCGGCGGCGCAGTTCCCCACCTATGACATCGAGCTGATCGGCGGCCTGTGCCCGGCGGCGTCCAACCCCGCCAGCTACGACACCAAGGAACTCGACTTCCACAGCACCCTGATCGACGGCCAGGACGGCTGGCTGTTCCGCACCAAGAACGACCTGCGCACCGACATCGGCACCACGCCGGAGGGCTACGCCCAGCTCAAGCGCTTCCGCGATGCGCTCAAGGCGCGCGGGGTGGAGCTGCTGATCGTGTTCCAGCCGACCAAGGGCCTGGTCAACCGGCGCAAGCTGACGCCCGATTGGCAGAGCAAGTTCGACTGGGAGACCGCTCGCGCCAACTACATCAAGACCATCGGCGAATTCCGCCGGATCGGCATCTGGGCCGCCGACTACTCGCCGCTGTTCGACGAGCAGGGCAAGGACACCGACTTCTTCTTCAAGGACGACCACCACTGGACCCCGCGCGGGGCCAAGGACGCGGCCAAGCTGACCGCCGAGGTGCTGAAGCAGATTCCGGCCTACGCCGACATGCCGAAGAAGGAGTTCGTCACCAAGCGCGTCGGCATCCTCGGCAGCCCCGGCAGCTCGGGCGAGGCGGCGGGCAAGATCTGCAACAACACCTACGACACCGAGTACGTCGACCGCTTCGCCACCGAGCCGGCCGACGAGAGTTCCGGCGACAGCCTGTTCGGCGACGAGTCCAGCCCGGAAGTGGTGCTGGTGGGCACCAGTAACAGCGGCGTGGCCTACAACTTCGCCGGCTACCTGGAGCAGTACAGCGGCGTGCAGGTGATGAACATGGCGGTCACCGGTGGCGGCTACGAGAGCGCCATGCTGCAGCTGCTGGCCAGCGAGGATTTCCAGAAGAAGCCGCCGAAGGTGGTCGTCTGGGAATTCGCCACCCACTACGACATGTCCCTGCGCGACTTCTACCGCCAGGCCGTGCCCATGGTCGACAACGGCTGCGCCGGCCAGCCGGCGCTGCTCACCGGCAAGGCCAAGCTGGGCCCGGGCAGCACCCAGGTGTTCCTCAACGGCACCAGCGGGCTGAAGGAGCTGCGCAGCGCCGACCACATGATCGACCTGCGCTTCAGCGACCCGGGCATCCACGACACCAAGTCCACCGTCTGGTACTTCAGCGGGCGCAAGGAGCGCTTCGACCTGGAGCAGAGCGACCGCATCGACACCGGCGGCCGCTACCTCTTCGAACTGCGTGACGAGGGCGACTGGCGCGACCTGACCCTGATGGGGCTCGAGGTGGACGCGCCGGAAAACATGCCCGAAGGCCTCACCGTGGAGGCGACCGTGTGCCGTCGCCACGACGGCAGCCAGCGAATGGCGAGCAACTGATGCGCGCCCTGGGTCAACCTCTTTTCTGGAGAAGCTAGGATGGTTTTCTCGTCCAACGTATTCCTGTTCCTGTTCCTGCCGATCTTCCTCACGCTGTACTACCTGTGCGGGAACCGGTATCGCAACCTGCTGCTGCTGGTCGCCAGCTACATCTTCTACGCCTGGTGGCGGGTGGACTTCCTCGCGCTGTTCGCCGGGGTCACCGTGTTCAACTACTGGATCGGCCTGCGCATCGGCGCGGCGGGGGTGCGCACCAAGGCGGCCCAGCGCTGGCTGATACTCGGGGTGGTGGTCGACCTGTGCGTGCTGGGCTACTTCAAGTACGCCAACTTCGGGGTCGAGAGCTTCAACATGGTGGTCAGCTCGTTCGGCATGGACCCCTTCGTGCTGACCCACATCCTGCTGCCCATCGGCATCTCGTTCTACGTGTTCGAGTCGATCAGCTACATCATCGACGTGTACCGCGGCGACACCCCGGCGACCCACAACCTGATCGATTTCGCGGCCTTCGTGGCGATCTTCCCGCACCTGATCGCCGGCCCGGTGCTGCGCTTCCGCGACCTGGTGGACCAGTTCAACCACCGCACCCACACCGTGGACAAGTTCGCCGAGGGCTGCACGCGCTTCATGCAGGGCTTCATCATGAAGGTGTTCATCGCCGACAGCGTGGCGCCCATCGCCGACCACTGCTTCGCCCTGTCCGACCCGACCACGGGCGAGGCCTGGCTGGGCGCCGTGGCCTACACCGCGCAGCTGTACTTCGACTTCGCCGGCTACAGCAGCATGGCCATCGGCCTGGGCCTGATGATGGGCTTCCGCTTCATGGAGAACTTCAACCAGCCCTACATCAGCCAGTCGATCACCGAGTTCTGGCGGCGCTGGCACATCAGCCTGTCCACCTGGTTGCGCGACTACCTCTACATCAGCCTGGGCGGCAACCGCGGCAGCACCTTCGCCACCTACCGCAACCTGTTCCTGACCATGCTGCTGGGCGGCCTGTGGCACGGCGCCAACTTCACCTACGTGATCTGGGGCGCCTGGCACGGCATGTGGCTGGCCATCGAGCGGGCCCTGGGCGTGGACGCCGCGCCGCGCACCATCAACCCGCTGAAATGGGCCTTCACCTTCCTGCTGGTGGTGACCGGCTGGGTGATCTTCCGCGCCGAGAACCTGGACGTGGCCTGGCGCATGTACGCCGCCATGTTCGAGTTCTCCGACTGGCGCCTGTCCGACCTGACCCTGGCCCAGCTGACCAGCCTGCAGATCGGCACCCTGGTGCTGGCCTATGGCGTCATCGTCGTCTTCGGCCTGCGCCAGTTCTACACCAACCCCCTGGCCAGCCGCGCGCCCAAGGCCAAGGCGGGCGAGGAGGGCACCGTCGCCCCGCTTGGCGGCGCCACCGCGGTGGCCGCCGGCGTCGCCCCGGCCTACGCCGTGGCGCTCGGCCGGCTGCTGGTCCTGCTGCTGTTTGTCGCCTCGGTCCTGAAGCTGTCGGCGCAAAGCTTTTCACCCTTCCTGTACTTCCAGTTCTGAGGAGGAGCCGACATGCGCACCATCCACATCCTCTACAGCGCCACCTTCGCCCTGGTCCTCGTGGCCCTGTCGCTGGCGTCGATGCCCAACCTGTTCCGCTTCTCGGCGGCCGGCGAGACCACCTTCCTCAACGGCAAGCTGACCCATGCCATCGAGAAGCACTACGACAAGGGTTTCCCGGTCAAGGAGTTCGGCACCAACGTCTGGGCGGCGGTGGAATACGGCCTGTTCGGCGAGGGCCGCCCCGGCGTGGTGATCGGCCGCGACGGCTGGCTGTTCACCAGCGAGGAATTCAAGCCGGCGACCAAGCCCGACCAGGTCGAGGACAACTGGAAGCTGATCACCCGCGTGCGCGACGAGCTGCGCAGCCGGGGCATCCAGCTGCAGGTCGTGCTGCTGCCGGCCAAGGCCCGGCTCTACCCGGAGTTCGTCGCCGAGCAGCGCCCGGTGGCCGAGCAGCAGGCGCTGTACGACCAGGCCCGCGAGCGCCTCGGCCAGCTCGGCCTGCAGGGCGCGGACCTGTACGCCGCGCTGGAGGGCGGCAAGCAGCAGGGCCTGGTGTTCTTGCGCACCGACACCCACTGGACGCCGCTGGGCGCCGAGCTGGCCGCCCGCGCCGTGGCCGACGACTTGCAGCGGCGCCACCTGCTGCCCCACGGTGAGCTGAGCTACGCGACCCGCCAGGTCGGCAGCGAGACCCACAAGGGCGATCTGCTCAGCTACCTGCCGCTGGACCCGTACTTCGCCGCCATGCAGCCGGCCAAGGAGCCGCTGGAGAAGCGCGTGACCGAGCAGAGCGACGACGCGGGTGGCGACCTGTTCGGCGACAGCGCGCCCCAGGTGGCCCTGGTCGGCACCAGCTACAGCGCCAACCCGAAGTGGAACTTCCTCGGCGCGCTGCGCCAGTCGCTGGGCACCGACCTCTACAACTACGCCGAGGACGGCCACGGCCCGCTGGTGCCGATGCTGCGCCTGCTGGCAAAGGGCGAGGAAGAGACCCAGGGCCTCAAGCTGGTGCTGTGGGAGGTGCCCGAGCGCTACCTGACCCTGCCCAGCGACCTCAGCGAATTCGATCCCCAATGGCTGGCCCAGCTGGGTTCCGGCCGTGAACCGGCCCAGCAGCAGCTGGCCGCCAAAGGCCCCGCCAAATCCGTGGCGGCGCCCTGAAGACGAGCACTCACCAAAGGAGATGACCATGCAAACCACCCTTCGCAAGCTGGCCCTGGGACTGGGCTGCCTGAGCCTCGCAGCCACCTTCAACGTCGCCCACGCCGACGAGGGCGGCCTCTACGGCCCGACCGCGCCGGCCGGCTCGGCCTTCGTCCGTGCCTACAACGCCGGCTCCTCGGAGCTGGACCTGAGCCTCGGCTCGGTCAACATCAAGGACGTGCAGCCCCGTGGCAGCAGCGACTTTTCCTTCCTGCCGGCGGGCAGCTACAGCGCCAGTGCCGCGGGCAAGTCGCTGCCGGTCAACCTCAAGGCCGACCAGTACTACACCCTGGTGCGCCTGCCCAGCGGCGAGCTGAACCTGGTGGAAGACCCCGCCTTCAAGAACCGCCAGAAGGCCCTGGTGCGCGTCCAGAACCTGTCCGACACCCCGGTCAGCCTGAAGACCGCCGACGGCAAGACCGAGGTGATCCCGGCCGTGGCCGGCAAGGCCCGCGGCGACCGCGAGATCAACCCGGTCAAGGTGCGCCTGGCGCTGTTCGCCGGCGACCAGAAGGTCAGCGACCTGAACCAGCTGGTGCTGGAGCGCGGCGAAGTGGCCGCCCTCTACGTCACCGGCAGCGGCTCCAACCTGAGCCCGGTCTGGGTGCAGCGTCCGGCGGGCGCCGAGTGATGCGGCGAATGCCGATGCGTTCGATGCTGTCCGCCGCAGTGCTTGGCGCACTGCTGGCGGGCTGCTCGCCGAGCCACGACAGCGGTTCGACGGGCAGCGCCACGCTGGTGGCGCCCACCGGCTACTACCGCGCCGCGCCCGAGGCGCAAGGCAAGTCGCGGGCCTGCGAGGCGCCGCCGCCGGCCTACACCGGCAGGCTGGACTTCCCCAGCAAGTACCAGGGCTCCGACAAGGCCCGCGACAAGCTCAACCCCGCGGCGGAGCAGCGCTACCTCAAGCTGACCGACGACATGCGCGACATGGAGAAGGGCGTCAACCGCATGGTCGGCCGCTACTTCAAGTACGGCCGGCAGCAGGAAGCGGACTGCGCCATGACCTGGCTGGAGAACTGGGCCGACGCCGGCGCGCTGCTCAGCGAGGAGTACAACCACACCGGCATGTCGGTGCGCAAATGGACCCTCGGCAGCCTGGCCGGCGCCTACCTGCGGCTGAAGTTCTCCACCTCCCGGCCACTGGCCGGGCAGGCCGAGCAGAGCCGCAAGGTGGAAGCCTGGTTCGGCCGGCTCGCCGACAAGGTGGTGGCCGACTGGAACGCCTACCCCAGGGAGCGCAGCAACAACCACAACTACTGGGCGGCGTGGTCGGTGATGGCCACCGCCGTGATCCTCGACCGGCGCGACCTGTTCGACTGGTCGGTGGAGCAGTACCGCCACGGGGTCGAGCAGATCACCGCCGACGGCTACCTGCCGCGCGAGTTGGTGCGCGAGACCCGCGCGCTGTCCTACCACAACTACAGCATCGCGCCGCTGCTGATGGTGTCGGCCTTCGCCAACGCCAACGGCCTCGATCTGCGCGGCGAGAACGACGGCGCCATGCAGCGCCTGGTGCAGAAGGTGGAGGCCGGCCTGCGCGACCCCGCCATATTCCAAGAGAAGACCGGCCGCCGGCAGGAAGAGATCGACCTGCGCCAGAGCAGCCGTTACGCCTGGCTGGAGCCGTACTGCGCGCTGTACCGCTGCTCGGACAGCACGCAGCAGTGGCGGCGATCCATCGAACCGCTGAGCACCTACCGGCTCGGCGGCGACCTGACCCAGCTGTTTTCCGGGCAACTGCCTTGAGTTTGGTCCTGATGTACCTGCCCGGCCGCGCACCCGCGCGGTGCGGGACGACACAACAGACATTGAATGGAGAATGACGACATGATCCCGGTAATCCTCTCTGGTGGTAGCGGTTCCCGCCTCTGGCCCCTGTCCCGCAAGCTGTACCCCAAGCAGTTCCTCGCCCTCACCGGCGAACTGTCCCTGTTCCAGCAGACCCTGCAGCGCCTCAGCTTCGAGGGCATGCAGAAGCCGGCCGTGGTGTGCAACGTCGAGCACCGCTTCATCGTCAACGAGCAGCTCGACAGGATCGGCGGCTCGACCCAGGCCATGTTGCTCGAACCCTTCGGCCGCAACACCGCCCCGGCGGTGGCCATGGCCGCGCTGCAGATGATCGCCGAGGGCCGCGACGAGCTGCTGCTGGTGCTGCCGGCGGACCATGTGATCGACGACGAACTGGCCCTGCGCAAGGCGCTGGAGTTGGCCCGCGTCGCCGCCGAGGAGGGCGAGATGGTGCTGTTCGGCATTCCCGCCCACAGCCCGGAGACCGGCTTCGGCTACATCAAGGCGACCCGCGGCGAGGACGGCGACGACCTGGTGCCGGGCGCCTTCCGCGTCCAGCAGTTCGTCGAGAAGCCGGATCACGAGCGCGCCGCCGAGTTCGTGCGCAGCGGCGGCTACTACTGGAACAGCGGCATGTTCCTGTTCCGCGCCAGCCGCTACCTGGACGAGCTGCGCACCCACGAGCCGGACATCTACGACACCTGCGTGCTGGCCCTGGAGCGCAGCAAGGCCGGCAACGGCGTGCTGACCATCGATGCCGGCACCTTCGAGTGCTGCCCGGACAACTCCATCGACTACGCGGTGATGGAGAAGACCAGCCGCGCCTGCGTGGTGCCGCTGGCCGCCGGCTGGAACGACGTCGGCTCCTGGTCCTCGCTGTGGGACGTGCAGGAGAAGGACAGCGACGGCAATGTGCTCAAGGGCGACGTGGTCACCCACAACAGCCACAACAGCTTCGTGCACGGCACGTCCAAGCTGGTCACCCTGATCGGCATGGACGACGTGGTGGTGGTGGAGACCAAGGACGCCGTGATGATCGCCCACAAGAGCGCGGTGCAGGACGTCAAGAAGCTGGTCAACACCCTGGACGCCAGGAACCGCCAGGAGACCCAGAGCCACTGCGCCGTCTACCGCCCCTGGGGCAGCTACGACTCGGTGGACAACGGCCACCGCCACCAAGTCAAGCACATCACCGTGCGCCCCGGCGCGCAGCTGTCGCTGCAGATGCACCACCACCGCGCCGAGCACTGGATCGTGGTGTCCGGCACCGCCCAGGTGACCTGCGACGACAAGACCTTCCTGCTCACCGAGAACCAGTCCACCTACATCCCCATCGCCTCGGTGCACCGCCTGGCGAACCCCGGCAAGATCCCGTTGGAGATCATCGAGGTGCAGTCCGGCAGTTACCTGGGCGAGGACGACATCGAGCGCCTGGAAGACGTCTACGGACGGACCCCGGCACAGACGGCCACGGTCGGCTGACAGTAGGGCGGGTGAAACCCGCGTGTCCGCGCGCGGGTTTCACCCGCCCTACGCCCGCCGTAGCATGGTAACGGTGCGCACGGCGCACCCTACGTAGGGTGCGCCGTGCGCACCGAATCCGCTTTATCCCTTCAGCAACTGGCGCAGCACGTAGTGCAGGATGCCGCCGGCCTTGAAGTATTCCACCTCGTTCTGGGTATCGATGCGGCACAGCACCTCGACCTGCTGGCGCTTGTCGTCGTCGCCTTGGATATCCAGGGTCAGGGTCATGTGCGGGCGCAGCTCGACGTCGTCCAGGCCGAGGATGTCGACCCGCTCGCGGCCGGTCAGGCCCAGGCTCTTGCGGTCCTGGCCCGGCTGGAACTGCAGCGGCAGCACGCCCATGCCCACCAGGTTGGAGCGGTGGATGCGCTCGAAGCTCTCCGCGATCACCGCCTTGACCCCGAGCAGGTTGGTGCCCTTGGCCGCCCAGTCGCGGGAGGAGCCGGTGCCGTATTCCTTGCCGGCGAAGATCACCAGCGGCACGCCCTCGGCCTGGTAGCGCATGGCCGCGTCGTAGATCGCCAGCTTCTCGCCGCTCGGCACATAGAGGGTGTTGCCGCCTTCCTCACCGCCGAGCATCTCATTGCGGATGCGGATGTTGGCGAACGTGCCGCGCATCATCACCTCGTGGTTGCCGCGCCGCGAGCCGTAGGAGTTGAAGTCCACCGGCGCCACCCCGTGTTCGCTCAGGTAGCGGCCGGCCGGGCTGTCCTGCTTGATGTTGCCGGCGGGGGAGATGTGGTCGGTGGTCACCGAGTCGCCGAGCAGAGCCAGCACATGGGCGCCACGGACGTCGCCGACCTTAGGCGGCGCCCCGGCGATGCCCTCGAAGAAGGGCGGGTGCTGGATGTAGGTGGAATCCGCCTGCCACTCATAGGTGGCCGCCTGGGGCACGGCGATGGCCTGCCACTGGGCGTCGCCGGCGAACACCTCGGCGTACTCCCTGCGGAACATTGCCGTGTCCACCTTGGCCACGGCCTCGGCGATCTCCCGCTGGCTCGGCCAGATGTCCTTGAGGTACACCGGGTTGCCCTCGCTGTCGTCGCCGAGCGGGTCCTCGGTGAGGTTGACCCGCACGCTGCCGGCCAGGGCGTAGGCCACCACCAGCGGCGGCGAGGCCAGCCAGTTGGTCTTCACCAGCGGGTGCACCCGGCCCTCGAAGTTGCGGTTGCCGGACAGCACCGAGGCCACCGTCAGGTCGCCCTGCTGGATGGCCTTCTCGATCGGTTCGAGCAGCGGCCCGGAGTTGCCGATGCAGGTGGTGCAGCCGTAGCCGACCAGGTCGAAGCCGAGCTGGTCCAGGTAGGGCGTCAGGCCGGCCGCCTGGAAGTACTCGGTCACCACCTTGGAGCCCGGCGCCAGCGAACTCTTGACCCAGGGCTTGCGCTGCAGGCCCTTTTCCACTGCCTTCTTCGCCAGCAGGCCGGCGGCCATCATCACGCTGGGGTTGGAGGTGTTGGTGCAGGAAGTGATCGCGGCGATCACCACGGCGCCGTGCTTGAGCCGGTAGGTGCTGCCTTCGTAGCGGTACTCGGCCTCGCCGACCAGGGCGGCGTTGCCGACCGCCACGCCGCCGCCGCCCTCGCTGAGCAGGCGGCCTTCCTCCTGCGCCGGCGGCTTGAGCTGCAGGTCGATCAGGCCGTCGAAGGCATGCGGCACGTCGGGCAGCAGGACCCGGTCCTGGGGCCGCTTGGGGCCGGCCAGGCTGGCCTCGACCTCGCCCAGGTCCAGCTCCAGGCTGTCGCTGAACAGCGGCTCGTGGCCGGGCTCGCGCCACAGGCCCTGGGCCTTGGCGTAGGCCTCGACCAGCTGCACGCTGTCCTCGGGGCGGCCGGACAGGCGCAAGTAGCCGAGGGTGATGTCGTCCACCGGGAAGAAGCCGCAGGTGGCGCCGTATTCCGGTGCCATGTTGGCGATGGTGGCGCGGTCGGCCAGGGGCAGGTCGGCCAGGCCGTCGCCGTAGAACTCGACGAATTTCCCCACCACGCCCTTCTTGCGCAGCATCTGGGTCACGGTCAGCACCAGGTCGGTGGCGGTGATGCCCTCGCGCAGGCGGCCGCTGAGCTTGAAGCCGATCACCTCGGGAATCAGCATCGACACCGGCTGGCCGAGCATGGCCGCCTCCGCCTCGATGCCGCCCACGCCCCAGCCCAGCACGCCCAGGCCGTTGATCATGGTGGTGTGCGAGTCTGTGCCCACCAGGGTGTCGGGGAAGGCCCAGACGGCGCCGTCCTCTTCCTTGGTCCAGACGGTGCGGGCCAGGTACTCCAGGTTGACCTGGTGGCAGATGCCGGTGCCCGGCGGCACCACGCGGAAATTGTCGAAGGCGTTCTGGCCCCAGCGCAGGAAGGCGTAGCGCTCGCCGTTGCGTTGCATCTCGATGTCGACGTTGGCGGCGAAAGCGGCGGGGGAGGCGTAGCGGTCGACCATCACCGAGTGGTCGATCACCAGGTCCACCGGCGACAGCGGGTTGATCTTCTGCGGGTCGCCGCCGGCCTCGGCCATGGCCGCGCGCATGGCGGCCAGGTCGACCACCGCCGGCACGCCGGTGAAGTCCTGCATCAGCACCCGCGCGGGGCGGTACTGGATCTCGTGTTCGGAACTGCGCTGCTGCAGCCAGTCGACCATGGCGCGGATGTCCGCGGCGTTCACGGTGACGTCGTCCTCGAAGCGCAGCAGGTTCTCCAGCAGCACCTTGAGCGACATGGGCAGCTTGTCGATGTCGCCGAGGCGTCTGGCCGCCTCCGGCAGGCTGTAATAGTGGTAGGTCTTGGCGCCCACCTTCAGTTCACGTCGGCAACTCAGGCTATCCAGGGAGCTCATCACAATACTCCTGCTCGGTTGAACTTCTGAAACTAGACCGTCAGGTCAGCTCCTGCCACTGGTCTGGACCGGCAGAGCGAGCCCGGGGTTCCCGACTTCGCTATCATGCGCGGCTTGAGGAGAACCGCCGATGAACACCGTACTACTGCACTGCCGCCCCGGCTTCGAGGGCGAGGTCTGCGCCGAGATCAGCGACCACGCCGCGCGCCTGAACGTGGCCGGCTATGCCAAGTCCAGGCCGAACAGCGCCCACGCCGAATTCATCTGCCTGGAGCCCGGCGGCGCCGAGCGCCTGATGCAGGGCCTGCGTTTCGGCCGGCTGATCTTCCCGCGCCAGTGGGCCCGCGGCGACTACCTGGGGTTGCCGGAGAGCGACCGCATCGGCGTGCTGCTGGAGGCGCTGGCCGACTACCCGGTGTGCGGCGGCCTGTGGCTGGAGGTGTTCGATACCAACGAGGGCAAGGAGCTGTCGAATTTCTGCAAGAAGTTCGAGGGGCCGCTGCGCAAGGCGCTGGAGAAGGCCGGCAGGCTGGTGGAGGACGCGGGCAAGCCGCGCCTGCTGCTGACCTTCAAGAGCGGCCGCGAGGTGTTCCTCGGCCTGGCCGAGGCCGGCAACCTGGCGCCCTGGCCGATGGGCATCCCGCGCCTGAAGTTCCCGCGTGAGGCGCCCAGCCGCTCGACCCTCAAGCTGGAGGAGGCCTGGCACTTCTTCATCCCCCGCGAGCAGTGGCCCACGCGCCTGTCGGACGAGATGACCGGCGTCGACCTGGGCGCCGCCCCCGGCGGCTGGACCTACCAGCTGGTCAGGCGCGGCATGCTGGTCACCGCCATCGACAACGGTCCGATGGCCGAGAGCCTGATGGACACCGGCCTGGTCACCCACCTGATGGTCGACGGCTTCACCTGGAAGCCCAGGCAGCCGGTGGACTGGATGGTCTGCGACATCGTCGAGAAGCCGGCGCGCACCACGGCGATGGTCGAGACCTGGATCGGCGAGGGCCACTGCCGCGAGGCGGTGGTCAACCTCAAGCTGCCGATGAAGCAGCGCTACGCCGAGGTGTGCAAGCTGCTGCAGCGCCTGGAGGATGCCTTCGCCGCACGGCGGATCAAGGTTTCCATCGCCTGCAAGCAGCTGTACCACGACCGCGAAGAGGTCACCTGCCACCTGCGCCGGCTGTAGCCGCGCCACTCCGGCTGTACGCCCTGTGTAGGAGCGGCCTTGGCCGCGAGCTTCTG